>NZ_OY781461.1:10000-332291 GCF_963676955.1 uncultured Desulfuromonas sp.
GAAGTGATAACATGCACACCAAGCTTGCGGAACTCTCGCACGACGTCTTCCGTCAGACCAAACCCGCCAGCCGCATTTTCACCGTTGACGACAATAAAATCAACCGCATGACGGTCAACCAACCGATCCAGGCAACGCGACAACAACTGCCGGCCAGCCCGGCCGACCACATCTCCAACAAAGAGCAGTTTCACAGTACAGCCTCTCTTTGACTATTTGGCATAATCAACGGCACGGGTTTCGCGAATGACGTTGACCTTGATTTGCCCCGGATAGGTCATTTCAGCTTCAATTTTGCCGGCAATATCTTTAGCAAGAACATGGGAATGGGCATCAGAAACCTGATCGCTTGAGACCATCACCCGAATCTCACGTCCGGCTTGGATCGCGTAACAACTGTCGACGCCCTCAAAGGAGGTGCCGATGCGCTCAAGTTCCTCCAGACGCTTGACATACGTTTCCAACATTTCCCGTCGCGCCCCAGGACGAGCCCCGGACAACGCATCCGCCGCCTGCACCAGAACGGCCAGAACGGTAGATGGCTTTTCCTCTTCATGGTGTGCAGCGATCGCATGAACAATTTCAGGCGATTCACCATACTTACGTGCCAAATCAGCACCAATCATCGCATGAGAACCTTCAACCTCGTGGTCGACCGCCTTGCCAAGGTCATGGAGTAAGCCGGCCCGCTTGGCCTGCTTAACGTTAATTCCCAATTCAGCGGCCATTACGCCGCACAAGAAAGCCACTTCAAGTGAATGTTTGAGGATATTCTGACCATAGGATGTCCGATATTTGAGACGCCCGATCAGCTTGACGACCTCGGGATGAATACCATGCACTCCGACATCAAACGTGGCCTGTTCGCCAGACTCGCGGATCGACTGATTAACATCTTCTTCGGCCTTTTGAACGATCTCCTCAATACGGGCCGGATGAATGCGGCCATCGGTGACCAGTTTTTCCAAGGCCAGACGAGCGATTTCACGCCGCACCGGGTTGAAGCCGGAAATAATCACCGCCTCAGGGGTATCATCAATAATCAGATCAATGCCGGCGGCAGCCTCAATCGCCCGAATATTGCGCCCCTCACGGCCGATAATACGACCTTTCATTTCATCGGACGGCAGGGGAACAACGCTGACGGTTTTTTCAGCGACATAATCGCCGGCATAACGCTGAATCGCCAGAGAGAGAATCTCTTTGGCTTTTTTATCCGCACTTTCGCGCGCCTCATCCTCAATCTGCTTGATCCGTTTGGCGGCATCATGACGCGCCTGACTCTCCATCGTATCGATCAGATGCTGACGGGCTTCTTCACCGGTCATTCCGGAAACCTGTTCGAGTCGTGCCATCTGTTCTTCGACCAACTGCTCCGCCTTCTTCTCGCGTTGCTGAATCTCTCCTTCCTGACGCGCCAGTTCACGCTCACGCTGTTGAGCATCTTTATCGCGTGTTTCCAGAACCAGATCCTTGCGATCAAGATTTTCTTCACGTTGAATCAGGCGTTTTTCCTGGCCCTGAAGTTCACGACGCAGCTCCTTGGCTTCTTTTTCCCACTCGGTCTTAGCCTTCAAAACCGTATCTTTTGCTTGCAACTCCGCTTCTTTGCGGAGGGTTTCAGCTTCTTTTTTTCCATCTTCAATAATTTGTGATGCCAGTTGCTGGGCGCTGCCCATTTGCGACTCATCAAGTCGACGACGCACATAGGCGCCGACAAGGGCCCCTCCGGCGACGGCAATCAAAACCAATATACTGCCAGTGACTGTATCCACTTAAACCTCCTGCGCTGCGATGCGTAAAAGAGTGATTGTTGTAAACCTGAATCAGAACGCCAGAATTTCTTCGTCGGTAACAAGATAGTCCAATCCGACATCATGAGATTCTTTCGGCAAATCATCTTCAAGCTGAAAAGAAAACCCCAGACCGACGAGGAGACAGGACGGTGGTCGCACCTCAAACGTCTGATCGTAAAAACCCTTGCCATAACCCAGTCGAGAACCACAGCGGCCAAACGCCACGCCCGGCACAACGACAAGCTCCAACTGAGCTACGGTTACCTGTTGACATCCGGTCGGCTCCAACACACCGAAACAACCGGGGCAAAAGCTATAAGCATCAGGAGTGACCGCGAAAGACATGCGCCCCCCTTCAACCTTCGGGAACACCACGCATTTACGCGACTGCAACGCTTCATCAAACAACAAGGCTGTCTCGACTTCGCGACGAATCGGTGAGTAGAGGGCAATCGTCTGTGCGCGCTTAAACGCCTCCAAGCCCAGAAGGCGCTTCTGTGCGCACAGGCTCCGACGCTGGTATTCAGCTTCTTCCAAGGAAAGCCGTTGACGGAGTTGTTTTTCTCGAACGCGTGTTTTTGGCATCCTGCTCCACAGCAGCCTGCCGGTGAACAATTGATAAGATAGGGGTATCTGGGGTGGGAACCGCCGTGAAAAGCCTGCAATTCAGGCTCACACGAGCGAACAGTCAATATCTAAACGCGCCGTCACATCAAATCCTAACCGGCACACTACAATAAAAAAGCCGAATCCGGCATCTATTTACCAAGATGTGTTGACTTGAAATTCTTTGCCATATCCCGATCTTACAATCGAAAACCGGTGGCTTATCGCAACTTATCCACGTTCTAGTGCTCTATCAACACTAACATTTTCGGGTCCGACTTCGCCTCGCACTAGTCAGGTAACGCGGAGGATAATTTATCGTCTAACGTCTGCAACGATTGTGAAATCAAATCTTGCGCCTGCTCCAGCTCACGCTGGCCGTCAAAGTACAATCCGGCCACATTCATCAGCGCGAGAACCGCTGCACCCAGCGTATCTGCAGTAGCGCCGACCGCTAACACTTCAGCAATACGGGCATCGACATAGGCTGCGACTTTCTGCACCTCTTCCACGGAGCGACTGCTCCGTATCGAGTAATCCTGACCTAATATCGTCACCCGAACCGATTGCTTCAAGAGCGCTCCTGATCAAGAAAGTCCAGCCGGGACAGAATGCGATCCAGTTCCTGGCTGACAAATTCACGTTCCTGAACCAGGCTTTCCTTCTCCTCGTTCAGTCGTTTACATTCCTGCTCCAGCTGTTTCTTATAGTTAAGCAGCCGATCTATTTTTTCTTCCAGACGGACTAAAATATCCAAGCTCATAGCCATTTATTCGATAGTAGTATGAGGTTAAGTAAAGCTCTGCAAAATGTCAAGAAAGTTAACGTTTTTCGAAAAGAGCATCGACAAACATCTGCGGATCAAAGGGGCGCAAGTCATCAATCCCTTCACCGACCCCGACAAAGCGGACCGGCAAGCCCAATTCAGCACCAATGGCCACCGCCATACCACCCTTGGCCGTGCCATCCAGTTTCGTCAAGGCAATCCCGGTAACACCAACCGCTTCCTGAAACAGACGCGCCTGCACCAGAGCATTTTGTCCGGTTGTGGCATCAAGTACCAACAGCGTTTCATGAGGCGCCTCGCCAATTTCCCGGCCGAGAACCCGGTACAGCTTCTTCATCTCTTCCATCAGGTTGACTTTAGTGTGCAAACGGCCGGCCGTATCGAGAATAAGAATATCCGCATTACGGGCTACGGCCGCTTTGGCAGCATCAAAAGCAACGGCAGCCGGATCCGCGCCTTCATCATGACGGATGACTTTGACTCCGGAACGCTCACCCCACACTTCGAGCTGGTCCGCCGCAGCCGCCCGAAAGGTATCCGCCGCGCCTAAAACAACTTTCTTTCCTTGAGAGGAAAACTGCTGGGCCAGCTTACCGATCGTTGTGGTTTTCCCGACACCGTTAACGCCGATCACCATCAAAACAAACGGGCTGTGACTGTCAAGCGCTAACGGCTCGGCATTCACATCAAGCAACCGGCGAATTTCATCTTTAAGCAAATCGCGCAGTTGGTCCGCATTGGCGTCTTTGAGATCCTTGGCCCGCTGTTGAAAACCATCAACCAGCATTTGCGTGGTTTTCATGCCGAAGTCGGCGGTAATCAGAATCTCTTCCAGCTCTTCAATCACATCCTGATTCACCGCGGATGTGCCGCTGAACAACGAATCAATACGACCGATCAGCGCGGAACTGGTTTTGGACAATCCGGAACGCATCCGATCATAAAGAGAGACCGGCTCCGCAGGGACTTCAGGGGTCGAAACGGGGGGAGAAACCTGTTCTTCCTCCACCCCTTTGGACTCAACAACGGTCCCCGGTTTGACCTCTTCCGCAGCTTCGGGCAAAGAGGGCGCAATCTGTTTACGTCGACGCCGTACCAACCGCCAGACCAGAAGCAACACCAGCAACGTTGCCGCCACATAGAGAGTTGCGTATGCCGCAACAAGTTGTTTATCAGCGGGAACGCCCCACTGTGCATACTGAGCAACCAGCCAGGCAATCGCCTGTTGGAGAAGTAAATTTAACTGAGCTCCCAGCTCTGAAAAAAAGTCACCAACAGATCGCCACGATTGATACACACTATCCATGAGTTCCGACCACTGCATAACAGGCTATTTTTCCTAATTTTATAAAAAAAGAGAACAACAAGCGCCCCATCAACACCAAACCACATCACGTGTTCACATGGACAGAGCTCTAAATTTCTTCGAATTCCAGGCGAAGACCTTCGATACATTTGCGCGCCAACCGACGAATCATTGAACTGAAACGATCCGAGTCGGCACAAAGAGCCAGATAATACTCCGTTGTGATGGGAAACACAAACCAATCTACACCCTCGGTACGGATCATAATCTCTTCAATGGCACCAAAACAGTTTATATCGAGACAGCGACGAAAATGGCTGAGCAATATTCCCTGATGGGCGCCAAAGATTTTCAAATCGTCCATCTCACGCTGAAGAGGAAGCCAGTCAACGGCCTCTCCGTCCCAATCAGCGATAATGGCGCAATTGACCCCTTGACCACTGTCCAACAGCGGCGTGAGAAGATGCTTGAATGGCATGTATTCTCCTTCCCGTCTTCAACAAAAATCGCGAACGGTCACGCAAAGGGCCAGGTTGCGTCCTCCTAACTGGCGGCCAACTCATCCATCCGCACAGCCACCAGCGATGAGACACCCGGTTCTTCCATCGTAACCCCAAACAAGGTATCCGCAATCTCCATAGTTCGCGTATTATGCGTAATTACAACAAATTGTGAAGAACGCGACATCTCTTTAACCATATCATTGAAGCGGCCGATATTGGCATCATCGAGCGGCGCGTCAACCTCGTCAAGGACGCAAAATGGCGAAGGTTTGATCAAAAAGATGGCAAAGATCAACGCTACGGCCGTCAAGGCTTTTTCGCCACCGGAAAGCAAACCGACATTCTGCAGTTTTTTTCCCGGTGGTTGTGCAATGATATCGATGCCACTTTCCAGCAAATCACTTTCATCCGTCAAGCGTAGCTCTGCTTCGCCACCAACAAACAGGCGCGGAAACACCTGTTTGAATTGTTCATTGACCTGCTCGAACGCTTCTTTAAAACGCTTACGTGTCGTGCGATTAATGCGGCTGATGGCTGTTTGCAAATCATCAATGGAAGCATGGACGTCATCACGTTGCTTTTCCAAAAACTCAAAACGCTCTTCCAGCGCGGTAAACTCTTCAATGGCCATCAGATTGACTTCTCCAAACGCCTCAAGCCGTACCCGCAGCTTGTGCAACTTTTCCGTCGCCTGATGAACCTGATGAGAATCCAGATCGCTCTGCCGTGTCAGATCAACCTGATACTTATCGCGAATCGTCTGGTGCAGATGTTCCAACTCCAAATGGTGTTCACGTACTTTAATCTGTAAGTGGCTGTGTTGTTCCGTCACTTGGTTCAGGGTGCTACGCTGCTGGCGTGCCCGCAGATCCAGCTGTTCGACTTTTTCATGCAGAACACGCGTCTGCTCCTCAATACCCGCCTGACGTTGGTGCTCACGTTGTCGCCGCTCCAACAGCACCTGAAGCCGAGCCTGCCCTTCGGTTTGCTGCTGTTTCAGGGCCAACAGCTCTTCACCGCACTGCTCAAGACGCTTCCGGCGATCGTGCTGGCGCTGTTGCTGGTCGGCCACGGATTTTTTCTCACGATGCAAATCGTTGTGCAATCGCTGCTGACGCTCAACACCACGTGCCAGCTGAACATCGATGTCGGCAAGCCCCTGCTGCTGCTCAGTCAGACGTTCGCGTTCCAAAGCAAGATCCGCTTCTCCCTGTGTCAAGGAGTCGTTCAACTGCTGTTGTTTCTCTGTGCCCAGATGGATCTTCTCCTCCAGTTCCACCAGATGATGGCGTAATTGCTCGTCCTCTTCGGCAAACTGATCCGCATCAAACAACAATAACTCAAAACGCTCATCAACCCGTTCCAGTTCACGAACCATCCGGGAGCGCTCTTTTGACAACTCTTCGACCCGCATCTGCCGACGTTGGCCCATCAGCGTCAACTCCTGATGCTGTTCACGACAGGCTTCAGCGCGTTGCGAGCTCAGCTGCAGATTCCGGTCAAGGTCATCCACCTGCTGTTGCAACACATCCTTCTCTTTACTGAGTTCCTCAATGCGACGTTTGTTGTCCAACAATTGCTGCTCGCGGCTGTCTCCCTGACCAAGGATCAAATGTCCCTGCCAAGTGAGCACCTCGGCCTGCGGAGTCACCAGACAACAGCCGTGCGGCAGCGGTGCGTGCCAATAATCCCTGAGGGCATCGACCACGAAAACACCTGCCAGCAGGGCGGCAAAAGGGGCACTGGCATCATCGAAATCAACCAGTTCACTTAAAGGAGTCCCTCCCGCAAAGGCCACGGGTGAGGGTGTTAACGACAGCTGAAAGCGACAGCGCTCAAATTTATCTTCCCGACTCAGAGCAAGCACCACCTCAGCATCTTCCACTTTGATCGCCTGAATCTGCGCGCCCAATGCCGCGGCCACGGCCGCTTCATAGCCGGGTTGGACATTCAGGCCTTCCGCCACGGTTCCAGCCAGTTTTCCGGCCAGCTCAGGCCGAGACAGCGCCGCACGAATCCCCTCTTCATATCCGGCATGATTCCCGGCCAGCTCCTGCAATGATTCCAGCCGTGAGACCCCTTGATGATAACGTTGTTGCAACTCACGCAACTCTGTCTGCAGACGGTCTCGCTGCTCCTGTTCAGCACGCTGCTGTCGCGCGACCTCGTCAAGCTGTTCGCGACTGTCGCTTAGCCGATCCTGTTCACCCAGAAGGTCCTCATCCACCACGACAATCTGTTCCTGAAGTTGCTGGCACTGTTCTTCAAGATTAAGCCGATCACGTTGCTGGCGCTGCTGCCGCTCTTTAAGCGCCAGACGTTTTTGTTCGGCCTGAGACTTCTGCCCTTCAAGTCGCGACATATCGACGTGGCTGGAGAGGACATCTTTGCGCAGCTGGTCAAGGGCGGCAGCACGTTGCCGCTCCTGTTCGGCCTGGAGGTGAACACGCTGTTGGGCCTGATCACGTTTTTGTTGCAACTGACGCACGTCTTCTGCCGCGGCGTCATGCTGGCTCGTCAACTGATCAATCTGAGAAGAGGAATCCGACTCCATCCGGCGGGCATCCGCCACTTCCTGTGAAAGCGACTCCTGCTGTTGTTCGGTGTGCCGCGTTTGCTGACGTGATAACTCCAGCTGACTTTCCACCTTCTGAATATCACTGTCGAGTTGAAACAGCTGATCGCGCAACCGACGCATCGTCTCATCCTGTTCGGCCTGTTCAAGGCGCGCTTTTTCAAACGCCAACTCAGCTTGCGCGGCCCCGGACTGGCTCGACTCAACAGCATTCTCCGCCTGTTCCAGCTGCTTTTCGAGTTTTTCCGTCTCCTGCTCCAACTCGGTCCAGCGATAGCGGGCCAATTGAATTTCCAGCTCTTTGACCTGATTACGCAACTCGCGAAAACGCTGCGCCTTACCGGCCTGACGGCGCAAACTGTCGCGTTGCCGCTTCACCTCGGCAATAACGTCGTTAAGACGCGTCAGATTCTGGCGGGTGGATTCGATTTTACGCAACGCCGCTTTTTTGCGGGCCTTGTACTTGGTGACACCGGCGGCCTCCTCAATAAGAACACGCCGTTCTTCAGGCCGGGAGTGCAAGATGGAGCCGATTTTGCCCTGTTCAATAATGGAATAGGCCCGCGCACCAACGCCGGTATCCATAAACAGTTCGGCAATATCTTTGAGACGGCAGGGGGTTTTATTGAGCAGATATTCACTGTCCCCATTGCGATACAGACGACGTGTGATCATGATTTCGGAGTAGTGATTAAATTCACTGGTGCCGGCACCCTGCGGATTGGAAAAAACCATGGTCACTTCGGCCATGCCATGCGGACGGCGTTTTTTACTGCCGCCGAAGATTACATCCTCCATGGCCTGGCCACGAAGGTTTTTCGCATTCTGTTCTCCCATGGCCCAACGGATTGCATCGATCACGTTGCTTTTACCACAACCGTTAGGCCCGAGGATGGCGGTCACGCCGGGCTCGAAGTTCAGCACCGTCCGATCGACAAACGACTTGAACCCGATAATTTCAATCCGTTTTATTTTCATAAAGAGAGCACGTCCGCCATAAAAACCACCTGAGAGGTTCCTGATGAAACCCGGCACAGTAAATATGTCATCGTATCAATCCGACAACACTCTGTAAAGGTTCGTTACAACAGGGAAGTAGGCTTGTCGCCGTTGCAGAGAAAGCGTATAGTCAGAACGTGTCTCGATCAGCCCGACCGGGCATCGCCACTCCTGCTCACGCAACGAAAAGGATCGGACGACAACCGTATGCGACGACGCATTTTACTGACGTTTATGACATTTATCGCCCTGATTCTCATACTGAGTATTGGGGTGTGGGGCTATATCATCACCCATCAGGAACAAATCGGGGCGATGATTGCCGGCCGGCTCAGTGACAACCTCAAGACACCTGTCACCCTGAAAAAAGCCAAGCTCGGTTTCCATCCCCGGCCCACACTGGACTTCACTGAAATCGCGATTGAAGCCAACCACCGCTTCAAAGCGGCCGTCCCGCAGCTCCACGTCCGAGTCAGTTGGCGTGACTTGTTCCACGGCGAGCTCAAACACTCTCACATCACCCTGATTCAGCCACAAATTTACCTATTGCCGTCCACGTCTCAGCCTGATAAGGCGAAACCCACCGGCCAGACAACTTTCGACTGGAAAAAAATCCACGTTCCGCCAATGCACGTCACCATAAAGCAAGGCGAGATCCACGTCATTACGGCCCATGGTGAAGAACCGCACTCCTGGCAACTGTCACCAGTCGATCTGGAACTGGCTCCAACGAGAAATCAGGGAATGTCTTTTCAAAGTTCCGGAAAGGTCCACCTTCCGGATGGCAGCACGGCAACGCTTTTTTCCCGCATGGAACTTTCCGCTCTGACGGCCGGGCTTGGCTCGGCAACCATTCAAGCCCAAGCAACACTCAGCAATCTTTCGCTCCCTGCCGACAAGCAAGAGTCATGGCCCGTCCAGATTACCGGTCGGTTCACTATTCAATGTGACTGGCGTGGCAGCCTGAAAGACGGGCTTCGCCTGCAAACAACCCTGACGCCTACTGCAGCCCCTTTACAAGTGCGCCAAGGCAACACCTCTGTCATGCAGCTGACGCAATGCGCTCTGTCATGTCGCCTGTACCAAACGGCCGAGCTTTTTACTTTCGACGAGACCACACTCTCAATAAACAAGACGCAACTCTCCGGCCAGGGATTCTGGTCGTCCGACCTGGCGCACTATGGACTCACCGCCAGCAGCAATGCGATTCCCGTCAAGGAGATCTACGCCTGGCTGCCTGACCGACTGGCACAGAAACTCACCGACATGGCACCGCAGGGCAATCTTTCCATCCGTGCCGTGAAGTTGGACGCACAACAGTGGCCCCCTGATCGCGACGCTTTTCAAAAACTCCATCTCGATCTGAGCCTGTCCCAACTCAACTTCGGACCATGGACTCAGGGACCGGTTAAATTCACTCTGGATGGTTCGGCAGACACGTTCTATCTGACAAGTACCCCCTTGCAACTAACCGGTAAAGCCGGTCATCTTGAATTACCGCTGGATGTCAAAGTGTCTGGTACCGCAGAACAAACGTGGCACGTGCTCGCCAACTTGAAACAACTCTCCTACAATGCCGCGAACGTGTTGAGCAAACAGGCGAATGAAAAGGGACAACTGAGCGGTACGCTTGCCGCGGCATCAAACGGTTGGCAACTTTCTTCCGGAAATCTGACCCTGCCCCATGTCGGGATGGACTTCTCTGCGGAGCTTCACGCCGCAGACGACTATCGTATTCAGCTGAGTATTCCAGAGCTGGAATTAGGCGATCTCGGCCAGGAGATCCCCTTACTTAAACGCATGGAACTTCGCGGCAAAGTCGCCATTGAAGAAAACCTGAGTCAAACACCGGGGACACCTCTTGAAACACATGGCACACTGAACTTGACGGACTGTGCGATTTCACCGACCCACGTCATCGCACCGATCCACTCCATCAACGGTCAGGCGATCTTGTCCGGAAAAAGCCTTGATGCCTCCGACCTTCACGTCGGCCTGGGGAGCTCTCAATTGCAGGTCGACGCTCACATCGATGATGTCACCCGACCAGTTGCCCGGATTCACGCACGCGCAGACGAAATTATCGCTCACGACCTGGTGTTCAATTCACCAACAGCGCGACTACGCGACCTTGATGGTCACATCGATATTCACGCTCATGGAATTGACTTCATCCGTGCAGACGTTCGTCTCGATCAGGGAACAACGGCTACGGTGACCGGAGCCTTGAAATTTCACGGTCCCGACCTGCAACTGTTGGTTGAGGCCCCGTTTGCCGACATCGATGAAGTCATGGCCCTGTGGCACGGCTCTACCGATCATGGCCACACCAGCCAGTGGCCCCATCACCAAATCACCGCGGACGAGCAGGAAACATTGCACATCCGTGCCATGGTTGATCAGGGCATCATCAGCGGCTTTAAATTCAGCGACACGACAGGAACCATCCATTATCGTTATGGTCGACTGCGCATTGAGCCGTTGCTGTTTGAAGCCGATGCCGGTTATGGCAGCGGCACGGTGCTGATTTATCAAACGACAACGCCGGCCACGCTACAGATCAATGGTACCGTCGTTAATATCGACGCGGATAAGGTCTATAGCCAACTGCTTAAACACACCGGTCTGGTAACCGGACGCCTGACCGGAGATTTTTCCATCAGCGGCCCGCTCGGCAGTACGTTTCTGCCCAACTCCAATGGAATTTTTGCCGTGACGATCAAAGACGGGGTGCTGCGAAAATTCAAGGTGCTGTCGAAAGCGTTTTCGTTGCTCAATGTGGCGCAACTCTTTACCTTCAGTCTGCCGGATATGGCCAAAGAGGGCATGCCGTTCACCCAACTGACCAGCGACGTCACATTGAAAAACGGCGTGTTGCGTAGCGAAAATCTGCGGATAGACAGTGCCGCTATGAACACCGTACTGGCAGGAAAACTTGACTTGGTCAACAACGATCTCGATCTGATCATGGGCATCAAACCACTGGGCACTGTCGATACGGTGTTTACCCGAATTCCGGTTGCCGGCTGGTTGTTAACCGGCGACGAGCGCGCGGTTTTATCCGCCAACTTTGAAATCAAAGGACCCTTTACCGACCCTAAGGTCGAGATGATGCCGCTCAGCTCTCTTTCGAATAAAGTCTTTGGTATCTTTAAACGCACTCTGACACTACCGGGCACCCTGATTAAAGACCCGGAGAAAGTCCTGACGAATCCCGATCGCCCGCAAAAATAAAAAGGCGGCTCATCGCCGCCTTTTTATTCGATCTTTTATTTGTCTAAGTTTACACGGGTTCCGGGCACACACCGACATAGACCGTGGAGATCCCGAAAGTCAGATCGTGGTACTTCACATCGGTGAAACCGGCCTGCTCCATCATCCCTTTAAATGTTTGCTGGTCAGGAAATTCAGCGACGGAATCGGGCAGATATTTATAGGCCGTCCGTTTTGACAGCAAGCCGCCGATGAACGGCAGGATTTTGTGAAAGTAGGTCATGTAGATCGTCCTAAACAACGGATTCTTCGGCGTGGAGAATTCAAGGATAACAGCACGTCCGCCAGGTTTGAGGACCCGGCACATTTCGGCCAACCCGGTCTGACGATCAACAACGTTGCGAATACCAAAGGCAATCGTCACCCCGTCGAACAGATTATCCGGATGGGGAATCGCCTCACAGGGCGCATTGACCAACTTGATCCGGTTACGATACGGGGACGCATTAATCTTTTCACGCCCCTTGACCAGCATCCCCTGAGTAAAATCTTCACCGATGATTGTCACGGAATCCGGCGTGCGCGATGCGATCTCCAAAGCAACATCTCCGGTACCGGTAGCCATATCCAGCACCATCCCGGCGGGCGGAACGCGCAGCTTGCCCACGGCAAAACGGCGCCAACGCCGATCAATTCCCATCGACAACAAACGGTTCAACAGATCATACCGCGGGGCAATATCATCAAACATGGCGCGAATGCCGCGCCCTTTTTCCGAAAGATTGAACATGCTAAACTCCTGAACGGTTGCGTTACCGGCTCAAGCAATCACTTTGGACCGTTCCTAAAACGGTCTGCAAAACACAGCGAGAGTCTTATCATAAAACAGGGCCAACCGTCAGCAACAAATGGTTGAACCACTTCTTCGAAAGCAGGGTTATGTATCCCTTATTAGTTGTTGCCGCTCTGGTATTCCACCAAGGCAAACTCTTGATCACCCAACGTCCACCAGGGAAAAAGCATGCCGGATATTGGGAGTTCCCCGGGGGCAAGTTAGAAAAGGATGAACATCCAGTTAGCGCACTCATGCGAGAATTGTGTGAGGAGATCGATTTAAACGTCACACAATGCGAAATTTTTGATGTCGTCTATCACCGTTACGACGAACACCCGGTCCTGTTGATGGTGTATCAGTGTCAGAGTGATACGAAGAAAGTACGCCATCTCGAAGTCAGTGATCATGCCTGGATTGATGTGGAAGAACTGCACAACTACCCGATGCTTCCGGCGGATCATGAACTGATCGAACAAGTGATTAAAAAAATGCGCCGCAATGAGTTAACATTGTGACGCATTTTTTACACGAGATATTGCTTTTGACTTTGTTTATTCATCGTGGACTTTATCAGATTTTATCGCGAGGGCATCGTGAAGCGAAAACCTTTTATTCAGCCCCAAGATAATGGCCTCGATAGATTCTGATAAAACCGTAGAATCTTTTGTAAGGACCCCGGTCAAACCGGGGGCTTTAGCGATCCTCTCAAAGGGGCTTTAACGCACTCTTCAAAATCAAAAACACTTCTTGCCGTCATTCCTGCGCAGGCGGGAATCCAGAGATCTATTGCCAGACCAGGCGCTTCTGGACTCCCGCCTGCGCGGGAGTGACGAAAAAGGAAGATTGTCGTCATACTTCCGGAACCGTCAAACTTTTTGGGTCCCCCAGCAAAGCTGGGGGATTACTCTTTGTATTTATTCTGCCTATTCAATACCTACTCCAGAAACTCTCCACCCCATCCGGAAGGTGAGGACTTCGCGGGTTGAGCGGGCTGAGCGGCAATGCGCGGTGCAGAGGTGTGCCCTTTCAGCTGGAACCGGCTGAGAACGCCCTGTAATTGAACCGCCTGACTGGCTAACTCTTCCGCACTGGCGGCACTCTCTTCCGCGCTGGCGGTATTCTGCTGGGTCACATCATCAATCTGGGTCAGTCCCTGGTTGATCTGGGTAATACCATCGGCCTGCTCATTACTGGCCACGGCGATTTCCGCGACCAGATCCGTCACCTTGCTGACGCCGGAAACAATATCCTCCAGAGCCTCTGCCGTCTGTGAAGCAATCTCAACTCCGTTCTGGGCGCGCTGTACCGAGGTTTCAATCAGACCAGCGGTCTCACTGGCGGCTTTGGCACTGCGTGCCGCCAGATTGCGCACCTCTTCAGCAACCACGGCAAAGCCCTTGCCATGCTGACCGGCACGGGCCGCTTCTACCGCAGCGTTAAGTGCCAGCAGGTTCGTCTGAAAGGCAATCTCGTCAATCACTTTGATAATGTTGGAAATGTTGCGTCCCGAAGCATTAATCTCTTCCATGGCTGTCACCATCTGGTCCATACATTGATTACCACGTCCCGCTGCGGCACTGGCCTGACCGGAAAGATCGCGCGCCTGCCCGGCATTTTCGGCATTCAACGTAGTTTGCGATGCCAATTCTCCCATGGATGCGGCAATCTCCTCCAGCGAACTGGCTGAAGTTGTCGCTCCGTGAGACAGGGCCTGGCTGGCCTCAGAGACCTGATTCGCCCCGGAAGAAATCTGTTCACTGGCCTGCTTAACCTGCGACATGATGTCATTGAGGTCCATTTCCAACTGTTTCAGGGAACCACGGATAACATCCTGATCGTCCACCGGCACCACGTCAAAAGCCAGATTGCCCTGTGCCAGCTTTTGCAACGCATCGATCATCTCATGCTGGAGACTGTTTGCCAGCATATCCATGGTTTTCGCCATACGACCGATCTCATCCTCACGATCCATATTGAGCCGCAGGTCAAGATGACCTTTGGAAATCTCTTCGATCATCGTCACGGTGCGACCAATCGGCCGAGACAAACTGCGCGCAAACAGAAACACGGCAATTGAGCTGGCCAGAATGGTGAAGCCCACCACACCAACAGCACCATAAAGCATCACCGACGTTTGCGCCTTGACGTCATCAAGATAAAGTCCGCTGCCGACGATCCAGCCCCACTGGGGAACACGCTTGACATAGGAGACTTTGTCAACGGGTTCTTCATAACCGGGTTTGGCCCAGCGATAATGGACAAATCCCCCCTGTGCTGCAGTAGAAACCTTGACCATTTCAACAAACAGCCTTACGCCATCCGGATCGGCAAACGAGGAAAGGTCTTTACCATCCAAGGCCGGCTTGATCGGGTGCATCACCATCGTTGGATGTACATCGTTGATCCAGAAATATTCCTGGCCACTGTAGCGCAATGCTTTGACCGATTCTTTAGCCCTTGTTCTCGCCTGTTCCTCATCCATTCGGCCGCTTTGCGCTTCATCGACGAAATAATTGATAAGCTCCCAGGCCGTATCCACCTGCCCGCGCACCTGGGAATAGCGTTCTTTGTACAAATTTTCACGGGTCTTCCAGTATAAACCGCCAAAGACAAGGCACATCACCGGAACCGCCAAGGCAAACAAGATGTAGATCTTGTTAGCAATATTCAAATCCTTGAAGCGCATAACTCCTCCTTGAGATAACAAATCGATCATAATCGCTCTTCGACGAGAGAGAGCTTAAATTATAAAACACCATTATATTAAAACAAGAAAGAAATAGACGAAAGAAGAAAAAAATTACACGAAGGGCAGAAAGCGTCTATCTACTTAATAGATTAACGCTGTTCTTTGTGCTTTTTATTGACGCGGTATACGTAGGCAAGAATTTCTGCAACAGCTTGATACAGTTCAGAAGGGATTTCCGCACCAACGGGAATCTTGGCCAGCAGTTCAACAAGGTCAGGATCGTGTGAAATTTCCAGGCCGGCTTCTTCGGCCGCTTTGATAATATTGTCAGCCAATTGTCCCTTACCACTGGCGACAATCAGTGGCGCGTCAGCAACCTCTTTGTCGTATTTGACGGCAACGGCTTTTTTGACTGGTTCGTTATCGGCCACTTGAACACTCTCACTTTGTTAACGGTTCAGAACAGAACCCTTTAAAATGATATTCTCGCGGCTGCTCGCTGACGCTCTCTCAAGGTCGCGAAGCCCGCGGAGGAAACTCTTTTTAACAAGATGAAGATCGCCCATTTGCCCCGTCAGCCGTACAAAGAGCGGCTTCATCCGCGATGGTTGGCAACTTAAAAAACTTCGCGAATAAATTCGCTCCTAAAAAACAATTGCCTGTTTTTGCCTTCATCGTGGCCTTGATCCGATGTTATCGCGAAGTCATCGTGAAGCGAAAACCATTTATTCAGCCTCAAGATCAGAGTCCGCGGAGAAAACCTTGAAACCATCTGGACGCTGATCAAATCTGATGAACACTGATTTTTAAAACAAAAGATCTTAAACCGCTTTTCGGTCTTAAAATCATGCCTTTTCAGCGTGTATCAGCGTCCCAACAGACCCATTTTGGTTTGGCATTTGGCCTTTTCTCAGCTACACCCGGGCATCAAAAACATTATCATGGTGCGGTTGAAGGCGATTGATCAATTCAACAGCCGGGTCTTCCACACCCAGGGCAATTTGAATTGAGCGCACCGCAAAAGGAGCCAGCGCCTCTTCCAACTCGGCTAAATTCTCTTCCAAAGCCGCCTGACTGTCGTCATCTTGACAAAGAATTCGCACAAACAACGCTTGCTGCTCAAACAAAAGGTTCGCCTGAACGGCCCCCAAACCTTCAAGAGACATATTCAGGGTCACGACATGACTGGAGGTCTCACCATCCTCACCTCCCTGGCGTTGTTCAACCAGCGCATAGCCCTGCTCCATAAATTCGAACGGCAACGGGAAAAACAGAATACCCTCCTGAGCAAACCGAACGCGCGTCAATTGCAACAATTCCAACTGTTGAACCATCTGGCGG
The DNA here is from genome assembly GCF_963676955.1 of uncultured Desulfuromonas sp. Taxonomy (NCBI): domain Bacteria; kingdom Pseudomonadati; phylum Thermodesulfobacteriota; class Desulfuromonadia; order Desulfuromonadales; family Desulfuromonadaceae; genus Desulfuromonas; species uncultured Desulfuromonas sp. The sequence goes on from NZ_OY781461.1 coordinate 26,651, forward strand.
CTGCTGTCCCGTACAGCATCCGGCAGATCATCATGTTCGGTGAGAGTCATTAAGGCGCCCTTGAGGGTCTGCGCAGCCTGATCGGATTTTTGTTGAGATAACAACCTTTCATAATCCAGCCCTAAATTATGGGACAGATTAAACAGTATTTTGGCCCCGGTGGCCTTAAAGTCACTGCCGAGGTCTTTGGCCAAAGTTTCAAGATGGTTCCACTGCTCAGGGGTAAGAGCACCCTCCACAGCTCGCTTTTGTTGCGCACTCAAAGGGACCAGATTGATTGCCGTAAAAAGAGCATTGGCCACATTTGAAGAACCATCCAGACGATGCAACAAGGCGGTCATTCCGGCAACCTGTTGCGGACTCGGTGGCGTTAATAACGCAGTAGCAGGATCGTTGGTCGGGCGATTTTCCCCAGGCGTATTCGTAGCGACGGCTGGTGAGGGGATTGGTACGGCAGCACGTTGTCCCAGCGCTTTTTCTCCAGAAACCGGCGCTTGTAGCACTTCAGATGGCGCTCGTTCCTGCGCAACAGATGATGCTGCAATGGTCGTCGGTTGAACGGGCACCTTCGCATTCTCAGCACCTCCAGCCGCAGACGGGTTTGGGTTCGTCTGAGGAACCCCAGTTTTTAGCGTCGGAGGAGCCTGAATCGCTTCATTCGTGGCAACAGAACCTGGTGTTGCCGCAGGACCTGCTCCCTGCTGCACAGCTGCAGGGGGTAGCGTTGTTGGGGTGGCTGTAGAGATGTTCTGCCCCGAAGCACTTGCGGCAGCAGGTGCAGAAGAGGTCACCGGACCCTGCTGGGAAACGGGGGACTGCCCTGCGCCTTGAGAGGCGGAAAAACGTTGACCAAGGAGTGTTTTCAGCGTCGAGCCAATTTCGGTCTTATGGTCATAAAGATGAATCAGTCGCAGAAGTTGATTATCCGTCGAGGGAGAAACAACCTGCAGCTTCAAACGCGGTTCAGTCGCGACAACCTCGAGATTCAGCTTCTGGCCATTATGCATCTCCACATCGCTCTGCGCCTTAAACTGCTGCTGCCCCATCTCTAAAAGAACCTGACGACCGGAACTTTCCACAACAGTCGCCTGAATCATTTGATGGAGAAGAAGATTATGCTGAACGGCGTCCTGCACACCCTGAGTCGGGGTTGTCGGATGAACGTTGTAGAGCTGTACAGGTGTGGGTCCGATAATATCCATATGATTCTATCGGTCGAAAAAGATGCTGAATTTAGAATTCTTTTACTTCGGTAGAGAAATGCGAGGTACGACGGACAATATTTTCATAAAACAATTCCGTCATTCTCGTGCAGGCGGGTATCCAGAGTCTTTATTTCTGCTGCCAGCGCCTTATGGACTCCCGCAGACACGGGAGCGACGATTCAAAGCAGCGAATGTAAAAATCCGCTTTTATCTGGAATAAAAAAGATCAGAACCCGACGATTTGAACCTTGGTACGCAGCAGGCGCCGCTGTTCAGCCAGGCAGAAGGAGATAATCCGGTCACGCTCTTCCGGTTCAATACTATGGTAGGTCATGGCAACTTCATAGCCGCCACGTAACTTCTCATCAACGCGAACGACCAGCCCCTTGCAAAACAATTCGCCTTTACCGTCCGGCAGATAAAATTCCAATTCATAGGTGTCTCCAGCGGTAAATTTTTCTTCTGCTGCGATCAACACACCATTGCCGCTGATATTAACGGTTGCCGTCGGCACTTTTGGCGACGGTCTGGACGAAAGCGTTTCCTTGCTGTAAGACACCTTAATGGTCGAATTCACCCGAAAATATTCACGTTGTTGTGAATAGGCAAAAGACTCCAACCCCATAACACGTAACGTTCGCGAATTCACCACTTCGTCAACATGAGCGTACATGGAAACGGTGCCGACACGGGTATCCAACGACAACAACAGCTTGCCACCAATACGCACCTTATCCAGGGGCAGTTCGTCAGGACGGAATTTAACTTCGAGGTAGGGTTCAGCGATAATACGCGCAACGGCCTCCAAACGGACCTTTACATCATCGGCAAGCAGGATATAAACGCGTAATAAACTAGGTTTTTCCAGATATTTAAAAAGCGCAAAGTCCGCCACGAACATCTCCAGGCTTAGCGAACACAATCTGATTCACTTGAGTCTTACCGGCCAGATACCACTATACCGTGGAACGAACAATCCGTCCCTGGTTATGCGTGGCCTGCTTGTAACCTCCCAGCACAGAGCGTCCTTTTTTCAACCCTGTCAACTCGTGGGAAATGAGCGCCATCATGCCATTAATTTTAGGTAAAAGCAAATGATTCAACTTCAGAACCTCGCCGATGAGGTCCAGACGCTGTTTAAAGAGAGGATGCCCGGTAGTCGTGTGTCCAGCTTGCCGCAAAGCATTGAGCAATTTGGCATCATGGTCACGTGCCTGTTGCTGAAGATCACCCAGTTTGAGTACATCGTCTTTTAAATCAGAGGGGGATGATGAGAGCGCCCGCGCAAGCCGCTTCATGTGATCCAATATCGCCTGATATTGCTCAATGGACAGTTGCAGCGACTCTTCAAGATGAAGCGGCAAAACAAATTCAGACATCATCGGCTCTCTTCATTTATGGCAAGACTATAGACCTTTATTCTCGCGCCCATTCGCTTCGCTCTCTCAAGTTCGCGGAGCCCGCTGAGAAGACCTTGAAACCTTTGTTTTTTGGTTTTAGCCCTTCTCTGCGGCTTGGCGTTCTCTGCGCGAGATATCGCTTTTGAGCTTATGCAACTCAAGCAGCCTGTAGAAATCTCTGCTTCACTTACCCGGCAGCGCTTAACGGCTTGTAATTTTCAGGAGTCTGCTCCTGGGGAGCCGGGGCCGCTGTCCTGCCGACGGCTTCCTTGCGGGCAATCGAAATCGCCTCAACCCACGTTTCACGCAGCTCCACCAGTAAACCTTCAACTACTTTAAGCTTCTCAATATCACCGTCAATATTGGCCTGGGTGAGTTGACGATTCATAAAATTATATAACCCGTCAAGATTCTGAGCGATTTCACCGCCAATCTCATGATCCAGGGTGTTGGCAAATTCACAAATAATGGCCATCGCTCGACTGACGCCCTCTCGACGTTGCAGGTCATTATCCGATTCGATCCCAGCGATAGCCTGGCGGGTAAAACGAATCGCCCCATCATAAAGCATGATCAGAATCTGCTCAGGTGATGCACTGAGAATTTGATTTTGCTGATATTGCTGGGTATATGCATTCATTTAGTTACCCCCCGTCATCATGTTGGTCAACATGTCCATTTGCTGGGTCAAAAACGTACTTTGCGAATTCATATTACTCACGAGTAACTCCATTGCGGAAAATTGCGCTCTCAATGTCGCTTCACGCTTTTCGATGATCGGCTCAGTCCGAGAAATTTGTGCATCAAGGCGGCGGATGGCGGTGTCATATCGATCCTGTTTTTCTGCATACATTCCCGATGACGTACTGGTCATCTCCAACAGTGTGGAATTAAATTTTTTCATAATGCCGTCGACACTGTCTTCGCCCGCCAGCAGCCCGACGACGCCTTCAAAATCAGACTCCAGTGCGTCATTGAGATCTGACTCATTGAGGTTGATCGAACCGTCACGCTGCGTTGAAATACCTAACTGAGACAAAACGGACAACGAGCCGCTCGTATCAATCGGTGTTGACAACATGCTTTGCAAGCGACGCTTGATGCCATTGACCGTGCTGTCACCGCGCACCACATCACTAAGAATATCTTCGGCCCCGGCTTCAATCTCGGCCTCAGTTGGGGCCACGGCACCAAATTCATCATAACCCGCCGAAATCCAGTCCATCACGGCATTATAACTACTGATAAAGGTGCTGATCTTTTCTTTGAGTGCTTCGGTGTCAGGCTCAACCGTCATCAATGTCGATTGATATTGCGGCGGGTCGTCCCAGTCCCAGGAGTCGACACCATCTTGCGGCGTGCCGGCATAAGTCGTTTCGCTGGGGCTTCCCAGATGCAGGGTGACACCGGGAATAACACCACTCACCGTGTTACTGTCACTGACCACCTTAATGCCATCAACAAACGCCACCGCTTCCTGAGCAGAGCGCGTTTCACTGACTGCAAAGTCAACGGCAGCCCCTTCACTGTCAACAAGATCACTGGACACGGTAAAACTGGTGGTCGCATCTTCACCGGTCAGAACCAAGTGGTACGGATTACCACTACTCCCATCATTGATAATCCCAGCGTGAACCCCGGTTTTTTCAGAAAGTTCATTAATGGCATCAACAAGGCCGGCCAAGGAGTTATTATTCTCATTGATGGTGATTGTTTCACTGCCGATCGTCAACGTCCCCGTCCCCAACAGGCTGTCTGTTTGGGAACTCAGTCCCTCGCTGACAGACTTCTGAACTTGGGCCAACTGCACAACAGAAACATCATAGCTTCCGGAAACCGCCCCATCACTGCTGGCGGTAAAAGCATCCTCTGAACTCAATGAAATACTGCTGGTGCGCACTTCACTGGTCAGATTTAACGCGCCGACGGCTTCACGCAGATCATCAAGGCGCGTATCAAGCTGCTTAAAAGCGGCCAGCCGAGTGGCCTCGGTTTCTTTTTGCGCTTCAAGACGGTCAAGAGGAGCACGCTCCAAGGTCATTAATTCAGAAACAATGTCATCTGTTTCCAAACCTGAGGCCAAGCCGCTGAATGTAATGCTTGCCATAATACCCTCCTGCCGTTAAAACTGCTTATTCTACACCCGCTTGTCACAGGCGCTTATGCCGCTGTCTGTAAAACCGTTATCCTCGCGCCCGTTCGCTGGCGCTCTCTCAAGATCACAGCGTCTGCTGAGAGAACTTAAAACCTTCGTTTTTTTGCTTTGCCCTTGGGCGACATTTATCCTTCGGTATTTACAATATTACCGCGTAATTCTTCCAAGCGCACCGACAGGGACAAAACTTCTTCTGCGGGCACCTGACGAATCACTTCATCGGTGTCGGTATCAACGATTTTCACCACAAGCTGCTTGGCTTCATCATCATTTTCAAAACGCACACTGTAGAGGCCATCTTCCGTCAACGCTTTGATCTGATCGAGCAGCTCTTCCGGCTGTACTTTTTCTTCCATGGCCGAGGCGTCGGCAACAAAGCTCTCGCTTTCTTTGGCCTTGCGGTTCAACTCAACAACTTCACCGGATTTCGGTGTACTCTGTTGAACAACATTGCTCAGCCCTGCTGATTGGATTTCCATAATTCCCTCCATCGGCCCAACCTAGTAAAAAGAGGGCCGGCCTAAGCCGGCCCTCCAGGTTGTGCCAGTTAACGTAATTAACCCAACAGAGACAGAGCAAGTTGCGGTGCCTGGTTGGCTTGCGCCAGAATCGAAACACCAGCTTGCTGCAGAATATTCTGCTTGGTCATGTTAGAGGTTTCCTGAGCGATGTCCGCATCGAGAATCCGGCTGCGCGCAGCAGACAGGTTTTCAGAGACGTTCTGCAGGTTGGCAATGGTGGATTCAAAACGGTTCTGAACCGCACCAAGGTCACCACGCAGGCTATCGATCTGAGCAAGAGCACCGTCAATGGCAACGATTGCATCAGCAGAACCTTCTACCGTTGAGATATCAAGGTCAGCGATAGAACTCAGCTCACTGGTATTGGCCCCATTCGCCTCTACAGCAAAAATAGAACCGGCGGTACTGGCGACATCACTGGTGATATTGAAACCATCAGATGCCGAGAAAGTGACCTCGCCGCCAACAGTGGTCGAATCAAAATTGCCGGTGCCATCGTCGGTCAGAGATACGGTCACACCCTCACCACCATCAACATCCAAAGTTTCCGCAGAAGTGTTGCTATGCTCAAAATCGCTGATTTTGATGTCATAACCATCGGCCTGCTCGAGAACGATCTCATTGTTGGTTCCAGACAGAGTGGCACTGATACCAGTGGTACCTGTCTTATCATTGATCGCCTTAGCCAAGGAAGACAGATCGTCACTGGTGACGGTAGCTTGGATATCCACCACCGATTCACCTTGTCCCTGCAGTTTGAAGTTAACGGTACCGTCTGCAGACAGACCGGACAGGGTGGCCGAAGTGAAGGCTGTAGCAGAAACCCCAGTGGTCGCTGACTCATCGTTAACCGCCGTAGCGATAGCATTTGCTGAAGAGTTTTCCGCGATGGTCACGCCGTCAGCCGAACCTTCAGGACCTACGATGGTCAAATTCTGCGAAGCAACATTATTGCCATCAGTGGTGTCGGCAACGCCTCTGGCAACCGTGGTCATTGCCGTATCGGCACCATCGGCACTAAAGTAGGCGGTGGATGCCTGGTCGGATTCGATCGTGTAGTTCTGATCCAAGGCGACATCGACTTTACCGGAGGTGGTGGTTTCCTGAGCTGTAGCGGTGTCTCCGCTCCAGGAGGTTACCTGCATGGTATCGCCCGCCGTCATGGCGATGCTGATATCCTTCCCAGTCGTGTTGGTCAGCACCACGGCGTCGCCGGCATCGTTCAACGCGGCGGTCAGCCCGGAGGTTGCGTAGGTGCCGGCACCCTGAATCGCGGCCAGAAGCGCGCTGGCGTCGGTTGTGTCGACGGCGTTTGAGTTAATGGATATCGCGGTGCCGTTACTGTCGATGGTGAATGCACCATTATCACCATCTACCCCACCGATAATTTCAACCTGATTCGACGCCGTGGCACTGACACCAGTCATACTGTCAAGATTGCTGGCAATGGTGTCGGCTTCCGCATTGGCACCAATGGTATATGTCTGATCTGAGCCACCGTTGGCATCGCTAACGGTGACAACTTCCGTACCAGTTACGCCGTTGTTCGTGGCATGGGCATTGACCGCCCCGGCTTCATCACCACTCGAACTGGCTGTCAAAAGGAGAGTCGCGGCTTCGACACCACCAGCATTCTCGGTGGACAACAGATTAGCGCCAAGTTGATCGGATTGAGCAGACTGAATGCCAAAAGAAATCGTTTCATTGGCGTTCGCACCCACCTGGAATTGAGCTGAGCTCAAAGAACCATCCAGCAGGTTTTTACCGTTAAACGTGGTGGTATTTGCAATACGGCTCATCTCTTGCTTGAGCTGATCAACCTCAGCTTGCAGGGAGGCACGGTCAGACGCGCTGTTGGTATCGTTGGCGGACTGAACAGCCAGCTCACGCATACGTTGCAGCAGGTTGGTACTCTCTTGCAGGGCACCTTCAGCGGTTTGCGCCAGGGAGATACCGTCATTCGCGTTACGAGCAGCCTGATTCAGACCACGAATCTGGGCGGTCATACGGTCGGAAATACCCAGGCCGGCGGCGTCGTCTTTTGCGCTGTTGATACGCAGACCTGAAGACAGGCGCTGCATGGATTGTGCGAGATCGCTTTGGGATGCGCCCAGGTTACGTTGGGCGTTAAGGGACATTACGTTAGTGTTAATTGTTAATGCCATGAGTTTCCTCCATGAGTTTGTGTGTGCGGGCTTCCGTGCCCTGATTAAGTTGTGGTGTTTCTTTACCAGTTTGGGGTGCTGGACTTAAAAAGATTGCTCACCTCCTTACGCCTTCGTTTCCCCGTTATGTCTTCTTTCGACACCTTTACTGTAAAGGTTTAGAAAAAAATGTAAAAAAATTTGCCCTTCATTTTTCGGTGATTACCCCAACAGAGACAGAGCAAGTTGCGGTGCCTGGTTGGCTTGCGCCAGGATCGAAACACCCGCTTGCTGCAGGATATTCTGCTTGGTCATGTTAGAGGTTTCCTGAGAGATGTCCGCATCGAGAATCCGGCTGCGCGCAGCAGACAGGTTCTCAGAGACGTTCTGCAGGTTGGCAATGGTGGATTCAAAACGGTTCTGAACCGCACCAAGGTCACCACGCAGGGTGTCGATCTGAGCAAGAGCACCGTCAATGGCAACGATTGCGTCTGCAGAGCCCTCAACTGTCGAGATGTCCAGATCAGCAATAGAACTCAGCTCACTGGTGTTTGCTGCGCCGGCATCCGTAGCAAAAATTGACCCCGAAACGGCAGCAAGACTACTTGTAATATTGAAATGATCAGAGGCCGAGAAGGTCACCTCGCCACCAACGGTTCCAGAGTCGTACACGCCTGTGCCGTCATCGGTAAGCGTTAAAGCAGTGCCTTGGCCGCCGGTAAAGTCAATTGTTTGGGTGTCGGTATCACTATGAGTGAAGTCTTGAATATTGATATCATAACCACTGGCCTGCGTAAGAATAATCTCATTGTTTGAGCCTGAAATCTCCGCACTAATCCCTGTGGTGCCGGAATTATCATTAATAGCTTGTGCCAAAGACGACAAATCATCACTGGTAACCGTTGCACTGATCTCGACGACAGAATTGCCCTGGCCTTTCAGACCAAAAGTAACCGTACCATTGGCTGACAAACCGGAAAGGGTCGCTTCAGTCGAAGCAGTTGCGCTGACACCCGTGGTAGCAGACTCTGCATTAACGGCTGTGGCAATGGCATTGGCGGTAGCATTTTGAGCAATAGAGACACTCGGAGCGGAGCCTTCAGGGCCGACAATGGTCAGAGTTTGTGCTTCTACAGCATTGCCTCCGACAGTAATCAGCTCACCATCAGCATCAAATTGGGTTGCGCCAAATAACCCGCTACCATCTGTTACATCGGACGAGACAGAAACCCCTTCGTCCATGGACAGGGTTAACGTCCCTTGGGCGGTTACAACGGTTGGCGTATTTGTATCTATAGCATTTGCTGCCGCTCCCCCCGCTAATCCTGTAACGTCAATATTACCAACAACATCATCTTGATCTTCAACCACCACTGTTATGTTGTCAGCTTTTTCAATACTTAGGGTGATCGTATCGGCATCAGCATCATATTCGGCTTCGTAACCTTCTGCTTCAAGCTTGGTTAAACCAGAACTCAAAAGGGTCCCATCCGCGATCGTAAAATCAGTGCCGGCAACCAGAGAAACAGTACCGACATCACTATTTTCGTTATGGATATCAATGGTATCTCCGTTGGCTAGCAAACTACCAGAGAAACCAGACAACACAATTTCATTGAAACCGCTTGCTGAGACACCCGCATCAGCGGCATTGATTTCGTCTACGATAGTACCAACGTCGGGCTCGGAAGAAAGGGCAACAAGAGTACTTGAAACACCATCGGCATCTGTAACGGTGAATGTTTCATCTTTCAAATAAGGGAGAACCGCACCAAAATCGCCAACAGCGCCACCTGCAACTATCTGGCCACCGGATTGTACTGCGGCCTCAATCCCGGCATCATTGTCTGTTGTAAGTAGATTAGCGCCGAGGTTATCGGATTGAGCAGACTGAATGCCAAAAGAAATCGTTTCATTGGCGTTCGCACCCACCTGGAATTGAGCTGAGCTCAAAGAACCATCCAGCAGGTTTTTACCGTTAAACGTGGTGGTATTTGCGATACGGCTCATCTCTTGCTTGAGCTGATCAACCTCAGCTTGCAGGGAGGCACGGTCAGACGCGCTGTTGGTATCGTTGGCGGACTGAACAGCCAGCTCACGCATACGCTGCAGCAGGTTAGTACTCTCTTGCAGGGCACCTTCAGCGGTTTGCGCCAAAGAGATACCATCATTCGCGTTGCGGGCAGCCTGATTCAGACCACGAATCTGGGCGGTCATACGGTCGGAAATACCCAGACCGGCGGCGTCGTCTTTTGCGCTGTTTATACGCAGACCTGAGGACAGGCGCTGCATGGATTGTGCAAGTTCGTTTTGGGATACCCCCAAGTTGCGTTGAGCATTAAGAGACATGACATTTGTATTAATGGTCAATGCCATACGATTCCTCCATGAGTTTATGTATGCGGGCTTCCGTGCCCTGTGATTTAATTGTGTTTTCTCTGCTGCCGCCGGAGGGGGAGGGCTTAGCCACTTACGCCTTTGCTTTCCCGCTTATGCCCCTGCGACACCTTTACTGTAACGGTTAGAAAAAAATGTGAAAAAATTCAAGACCTAAAATCGTATTTAGCGCCCGTTCGCTATCGCTCTCTCAAGTCCGCAGAGTCGCTGAGGAAAAACCTTAGAACCTTTATTTTTTGGTTTTAGCCCTTCTCTTGGCATTCCCTGCGCGCGATATGAATTTTGACTTTGGGGTTATCCTTGAGCGGCCGTTTCGTTCTGTGTTTGTGCTTTCTCAACCAGCGGCAAAGGAGTTCGAATATCGTACCCGCTTTTTTCCAGTATCACCTGAATCGCCCGATTTGTTTCCGGGGCAAATAAAATCGGCGCCGCCAGGTTGAGCGTGATTTTCTTGTCCTCCGGCACGGTCACCACGACCAGAGAAAAACAGGCGCCTTCTTCCTCAATACCGAGTTTTTCGCATTCATGGGCTTCAGGGACGACTTTATAGTCGAGAAAGAAATTGGTCGGATCAGTCAAAACCAGGGCAACCTCGGGATCTTCGACACTTTGGATCCAAAACAGGGGGCCGTCTTTTTCGTTGGGCATGACGACAAATTCGTGCAGCGATTCAAAGCCGATCATTCCTTCAGGAAAGGTCAGAACAGAAGCCGGATCGTACTCAATCTCTCCAAAACGACTATTTATCTTTTTCATTTTTCCTCCTTTGGCGCCTGGCGGCTCTGTACCAAACTGTTCAGATCTTCGAGGTTCCAGCTTGTGGCTGCACGGTTCTGTTCAAGAATCTGATCATACACTTCCTGACGATAAATCTTTTTATTGCGTGGTGCATCGATTCCCAGGCGTATGTTATTGCCCTTGATTTCGACGACCTGTATTTTAATATCATCACCGATGACAATTCCTTCACCGGCTTTTCTGGTCAATACCAGCATAACAAACCCTTCCGTTATTTCATTGGCGTTGCAATTTGTTTTTTTGGTTTTGGCCCTTCTCTGCGGCCTGGCGTCCTCTGCGCGAGATATTGCTTTTGACTTTGGATTTAAAGCCCGTTTATCGCGCCCGTTCGCTTCGCTCTCTCAAGTTCGCAGAGCCCGCCGAGGAAACCTTAAAACCTTTGTTTTTTTGGGTTTTAGTCAGTACAACCTCACGGGATCAACGGGTTACAGATAATCCAGAATTGACAGTTGCCCGACACGGCCAGTGACGCTCAATGCCGCTTCTAAGGCGGTTTCTGTCTGGGTAATCTCGGTAATCACATCGATAATATCGACATCTTCATAGCGCGATAAAATCTGCTGCAGGTCGATACTTACCGATTCAAGATGCTCTTTGGAGCGTTCCAGCCGTGCCGCATTGTTCCCTAAACGGCCCCGGTCAGTCCGTACCTGATCTGCACCACTTTCAAGGGTTGTGAGTAAATCGTTGAGTTCCGGAACGGGACGCAATTGCATGGGCGTGTCGTCAGCATTAAGGAGTGAAACCTCCGTAAAGACGCCAACGGCGCTTTCATATCTCAGGACGGGCTCACCTGAGTTGTTGTACTCAGGGATCGTGCCGTCACTATTCACGTACATGGGCTGCGTAAGATCTGAAATAGGATTCGTATCATAATCTGTGATCCCGGGAGGGAATTGCGCATTATATTCTTCGATTGTCAAAGGGTGACCATCAACGCCCATAACGGGTTGAAGATTGATCGCATTGCCATCGCTGGTCGTATAACTGACTTGATCTCCGTTGATATCCACGAGGGGCACACCAGTTCCATCATCAACCAGAGCAATAGGGTCACCATCTGTCCCCGTCGTGACAAGGTCAGATGAAATCATTGTCGAGCCGTTGTAAATACTGCCGCTTTGACCGCGAATAGCTCGCTCCAAATCCGTTAATGTGGCAAACAGATCCAAGCCGGTTGCTTCAAGAACCCCATCGTCGTTGGTATCTTTCAACCCTTGAAATATCTGACTGCCGGCCAGGTTTGTCGCAATGTATTCCCCTGGGGCGGATTCAAGCTGTTTTGTCTCACCATCTCCCTGATATGAGACAATATCGCCGTTTTGAACAAAGGGTTGTGTATCTTCAAGAAAACCAGCGAAGATGTATTGTCCACCCACTTGTGCATTGGCAACACTGAGCATCTCTTCTTTGATATAACTGATCTGATCTGCAAGGCTGTTGAGATCGACGTCACTCATAGCTCCATTGATGGCATTGATGGTAACTTCCTTGGCACTCACCATCAGGTTTTCTACTTGGTCCAAGTAGCTATCCTGATTATCGAGGCGATCAATGGCCGTGGAAAGGGAACTGATGTAGCGATCCGTTGCACGTATCTGCGATCGGGAGGACAAAACCGGTCGGATGGCGGCTGGATCATCGGAGGGTCGATTCAGCTTTTTACCTGTGGCTTCCTGAATACGTAAATCTTCGAGTTGATTGTTAATCTTGTTCAACTCGCTGTTCAGGCTACGAAATGTTGTCGCTTGCGTTGTTTTCATGGTTGTCACCTCACAATGTCGAGAACGGTGACCATCAATTCATCGACGGTTGACAGCAGTTGGGCCGAGGCCTCAAAACCACGCTGAAACTTGATCAGGCTGATCATCTCTTCTTCGATGGACACGCCAACCGTTCCATCACGCAGATTTTTCAGCTGAGTCATTGAATCTTCCGCCCCACTTTGAGCAAGGCGGTTCTGACTGGCCTCAATCCCAACCGTCGCAGCCATTTTACCGTAGAAGCTGACGAAGGTGTCTTCTCCGTTGATGGTATTTTGATCTTTGAGAGCCGCAATAGCTAATGCATTGCTGTTATCGCCGGGGGCACTGGTTTGGCCGGCTGCCAGCTTACTGGTATCCTGAAGGGATACGGCAATCAGGTCACTGATATTGGGCATGCTGAATTCCGGCGCATCATAGCTGCCGGTGATACCGGACATGTCGATCTTGATGTTTTTTGCCGCGGCTGCCGCCTTTGGCGTGAGCATAAGCACGTAAGTGCCGTCATCCTGAAGCCTTACTTCACTCGCAATGTCAGCAGCGGCCGCACTGTTGTCAATCGTTGATTGCAAGTCATTTAATGAACCTGTCGGATCGCCGTCTTCGGGAAAAGCAACCGAATACTCCGTATCACCCACGGTAATGGTTATCGTACCAGCCGCGAATGCCGTTTCATCTGCCGGATCGGCATAACCCTGCGATGTGTGATTGCCCGGAGTATTGAAAAAGGCGATCCCTGTAGTGCCGTCGATACCGGTTCCCTGAGCATGAAGCTCATTGACGGTTTGCACCATTTGGTACGCGGTAAGATCAAGATTTTGCTTAAGTTCGGGAATGAATTCATCACGCAGCTCAAACAGGCCTTTGAACTTACCGCCCAGATTCTTCCCCGTCACATCAAAAGAACTCTCGCCGATATTAAGCGTCAGAACTAAATCTTCGCCTTGAGGTGTTGCTTCAAGCTCAAGTGCGGTCCCGTTCTGAATCAGCGGCAACCCGCCTGGGAGTTGGACATTGACAGCCCCGGAAGGCTCTTCATAGGACTGAACGCCCAGAGAGTAGGTCAACTCCTGAAGGAGTAAATCACGCTGATCACGAAAAGAGTTGGCAGATTTGCCATTGGCCTCAATATTCTGAATCTTGACATTCAGATCAGCGATCTGGTTCAGCTTCAGATTAACGCCATCAATTTCGGAAGCGATGGTGTTGTTAATATTGCCACGCACATTGTCAAGATCACGTGCAACGGTATTGAATTCAGCAGCCAGCAATTCACCACGCTGAATAACGATATCACGCTCAACTTCCCCGCTGGGGTTGGCAGAGAGCTCCTGCCACGCATCGAAAAAACGGTCGATTTCGGTGGCAAGATTTTCATCGCCGACACTGAAGACGCGCTCCAGCTCGGACAACGGTGTGGACTTCGCGTCTTCAGCACCGAGTTCCTGGCTTTTGTCCAGCAACTGATCATTGATGAAGACATCGTACTCACGTTCGACATTGTTGACCCGAACACCGGTACCGACAAAAAAACCGCCGAATTCAAGCGATGGGATATCACCAAGAACAACATTCTGCCGCGAATAACCTTCGGTGTTGACATTGGCAATGTTGTTACCGGCAACTTCAATCGCTTTCTGGCTGGCAAAAAGACTGGTCTTACCTGTATTGAGTGCAGCAGCTAAACCCATTACACCCTCCCGGACAAAAGTCGTCCTCCCATGCCTTTACTCACCATGCCACCGGCCGGTGTATAGGAATCGGGCACCGTCTTACGTCCAAAAAACTCCATCGATTCACGAATCCAGTTGAGAGCGGACCACAGCAGATAGGCGTTACGACGATTTTCAAAACGGATCGTGTCAGCCAACTGGCGATCTTCCGGGGACAAGTCCCCTTCAAGTTCGAGCTGCGCAATCAACGTATCTTTACGTTGCGTTGCGTCCTGCAAAGCGGAAATGTCCAAAGCCTTGGCACATTCACGCTCTTCGATGATCACATCGTGCAGAGCCTGCAGCTGTTCGTGAATTGTGTGTGTCATACCTGACGTCCTTCAGCAATAAACTTGAGCAGACTGCCGGCCACCTTTTTCAGATCCGGTTGATAAGAACCATCCGCAATCTGCTCTTTGAGCTCTTCAACCTTGGCCGAACGTGCCGCTTCCTGGGTTTCGCTGACATCCTGGACATAGGCCGGGGCATTCAACAACGGCGCACTCAGTCCTTCGAGCGGTTGTGCCGTCAGCGGAGCGGAGGTTTCCTGGGCCTGGCCCGCCTGTTGCAGGACAGAAGAGAAGCTGACCTTATCGCCGGCCGTACTTTTCTCCGTATCTTTGGCTCCCTGTTGCTGTTGGGTCTTCTTGATCGTATTTTGCTGGATCAACCCTTTGTCGCCATCAATTCTCATCGTCATAACATCACCTGTTTTCTGCTGTAATTATCCGTTTTGAGGTAAATCAATCCATCGCCGGGTAATCTTTTCATAGATGCGTTGAAACGTTTCTTCACTGAGTCGGGGAAGTTCATGCCCATTGCCGTACTGAAAACGCTGACAACAGTCGATCACTTCGTTGGCCACGGGCGTGGAGAAAACCGGATCGCGTTGCATCAACCGGGTCAGCTGGTCGACCATGCGATCGGCACAATGTTCCGGGCCAAAATAGCCCTCTTCACCGACCAGGGTTTCAATGGTTTCTGCACAGATGTGGCCATTGCCGCACAACATGTTTAATACTGAACGTTGTTGCTGGACCATGCCCATCACGGCATTCTTAATCATGGCTCGCTCGGAACGACTCAAACCGCGACGTCGTGAAAGCGAAGGTCTCGGCTTTGCCGACAACAACGGCACGGTCGTCACTTCTGGTGTAAACTGAATTGAAGGTGCTGTTGTCATGATGAAACCCTTTGTAGCATAAGGTAAAAGAACCGTCCTCTTTTTTACTTGGCTATTTTATCGTCGCGTTTGGCGGAGAACTTTAGCAAAAACAATCGCTTTATAAAAAATCACACGCTTTTTTTGACAGGCAAAAAACCTCACGACTCGATTCGCTTTCACGAACTGGCAAGGTCTGGCTATCAGAGATGAACGGGATATTCAGGGGAAGCCATCTTAAGAGTATGATTTTGGCCAGAGAGGCGTTGAATTTGGTCATTAATGAGGTTCAGCCTTCTCTGCTTTTATTTTATCTGTGGCAAAAAAATAACTACTCTTTTGAAAGCTGCTCATAGAGTTTGCTGCCGATGCCCATGCTCTGGATATGCGCCATTTCTCGAGCCACTTCTCCATCGAAAAGCTCCTGATACACTTCACTGGCCGTATCTTTTTCAAACAGCCCGCCTTCCGGTTGGGCACCACGCATCGCCTTGAACATCATTTGAACCATCACCGCTTCGAATTCCTCGCAGGTTTTTTTCAGCTGGCCGCCCTGTTGCGAAGAAGAAGTGTTGCTCAGGCCGGTATTCTGGTTCGTGTACATGCGTGGATCAACATGAAGATTCATCTCGTCTCCTCCCGTTCAAGACCGTTATGTGTCATTGCTCTTATCGGGTCTGAAGGTCAAGACTTTAGCAAAAAGAGCCTCCCGGCAGTCCTCTGATAACAAGACAACGGATCCAACCAGCCAGCCATCACGTGTAAAAAAATATCACCATGATGTTTTGCTCAAAAGAATTCAAAACCATTTGGACACTGAGGGAAACTTTAGGGGGCGTTCTCTGCGCGACATATTGCTTTTGACTTTGCCAATTTTTCTCTGAAAAAACTGAATCGTCCTGTGATATGAACCATAAAAACACGGCCAAGTTTTCTGAAGCGAGAAAATCAGAATGTGCTAGAATTAGCCTCTATTAAAAAAAGATCCGTCTCTCGTTACGTATCATTTTCAGTCATGATGATAAAGGACCTTGTTTATGATTATCCCGGTACTTCTATCCGGCGGCTCCGGAACCCGCTTGTGGCCGCTTTCCCGATCCGTACACCCCAAACAGCTGCTGCCGCTGACCGGACAGCAGACCATGCTGCAACAGACCGCCCTGCGCTTATCCGACCTCGATCAGGTCGCGGCGCCGATCGTCGTCTGCAATGAAGAACATCGCTTTATGGTGGCCGAACAACTGCGCCGGATTCATCAGCAACCGTCAGCGATCCTCCTCGAACCCGTCGGCAGGAATACGGCGCCGGCCGTTGCTCTGGCGGCCCTGCAAGCGCTTAAGCAGGATGCCAATGCCACGCTGCTGGTCCTGCCCGCCGATCATAACATTGCTCACCCCGAAGCCCTCTGTGAGGCCATCCGCACGCTGACTGAACACGTCGAACAAGGAATGCTGGCAACATTCGGCATTGTTCCGACGAAAGCTGAAACCGGTTACGGCTACATCCAAAAAGGGGCATCGCTTCCTGCCGACAGCGCCGACAAAGTGAGCCAGGCCGTATTCACCATCAATTCCTTTGTTGAAAAACCCGACTCAGCCACGGCCCAGCGCTATGTGGGCAGTGGCGATTATTATTGGAACAGTGGTATGTTCATGTTTCAGGCGGCCCGCTATTTAGAAGAACTTGAACGCTTTGAACCCGCCATTGTCGCCTGCTGCCAAAAGGCCTTAAACACGGCGCAAAAAGATCTGGATTTTGTTCGCGTCGGCAGCGATGACTTTGCAGGCTGTACCAATATCTCCATTGACTATGCCGTGATGGAGCGCGTGTCTGATGCCATTGTCGTACCGCTGGATGCGGGATGGAACGACGTCGGGTCCTGGTCCAGCCTGTGGGAGATCGGCGACAAGGATTGCCGGAACAATGTCATTCGCGGCGATGTGCTGACCCATGACGTCAGCAACAGCTACCTGCACGGTACCAGTCGCCTGCTGAGCGCGGTCGGCGTTGACAACCTGATCATTGTTGAAACGGCCGATGCCGTTCTGGTCGCTCGGCGCGACAGAGCCCAGGAGATCAAAGAGATCGTTCACCAACTGGTTTCTCAAGGCCGCCCGGAGGCCGACACGCCGCAGAGAGTAGCCAGGCCGTGGGGATGGTACGAGAGCATCGACCATGCCGAAAGGTTTCAAGTCAAGCACATCACGGTAAAGCCCGGAGCCAGTCTGTCGCTTCAAATGCATCATCACCGCGCCGAGCACTGGGTCATCGTTAGAGGCACGGCAAAAATCACTCGAGACGATGAGGTATTGACGTTGACGGAAAACCAGTCGACCTACATCCCTCTGGGAACGAAGCATCGCCTGGAAAATCCCGGAAAAATTCCTTTGGAATTGATCGAGATTCAATCCGGCAGTTACCTGGGCGAAGATGACATCATTCGCTTTGAAGACAATTATGGCCGCTAACGTTTGATCCGTGTAAAACGAAAAAAAAGGGGCTTGTCGACATTAGACAAGCCCCCTTTTTTCATCTTTCCAACTTCGGTCAAAAATCTGTAAGTATCCCCCGGTCAAACCGGAGGTGTTAGAGACTTCTAGCCCCTCAAAGAGGCTTTAACACAATCTTCAAAATCAAAAACACTTCTTGCCGTCACTCCCGCGCAGGCGGGAGTCCAGAAGGGCCTGGAATGGCAATAGATCTCTGGATTCCCGCCTGCGCGGGAATGACGTGAACGGAAGATTGTCGCATCAGGGTGGTCATATTCCCGGAACCCTCAAACTTTTTGGGCCTCCCTGCAAAGCTGGAGTGACTACTCTTTGTATTTAGAGAATCTCCAACTCGGCATGCAAGGCTCCTGCGGCCTTGATCGCCTGAAAAATTGCAATCAGGTCACGTGGGGTTGCACCGATGGCATTGAGCGCGCGGGCCACATCGCCGATGCTGACCCCCATGGGCAGAACAACAAGGTTGCCGCTATCTTCAGCCAGGGTGACATCCGACTGGGGCACTTCAGTGGTCTGGCCCTGCGAGAAAGCACCGGGTTGAGACACCATGGCCGATTCACTGATCACCAGATTCAGGTTGCCATGCGAGACCGCAACCGTCGATAAGCGAACATGCTCTCCCATGACGATGGTTCCTGTGCGCTCATTGACAATAATCTTAGCGCCCATATCGGGCTGTACTTCCAGGTGTTCAATCTGAGCAATAAATTCAACGAGATTATTGACGTAGTCATCGGCAACAATGATTTGCAACGAGCCGCTGTCAATGGGATGCGCCAAAGGTTGTCCCCAATAGCCGTTAACCGCATCAGCCATCCGCGTGACGGTGGTAAAATCGGCAGAGCGCAACCGGTAGTTCAACGCCCGGTTATGTGGTAGCTGGAAGGCAACTTCCCGTTCCACCATGGCCCCGGAAGGAATCCGGCCAACAGTGGGATGGTTTTTCTGCACTTTGGCGGCCTTTCCGCCAAAAGAGAGGGCTCCGACAGCCAAAGCGCCCTGCGCAACCGCGTAGACATTGCCATCCGGGCCTTTGAGCGGCGTCATCAGTAACGTACCGCCGACCAGACTGTCGGCATCACCAATGGAGGAGACCAACACATCAATCGTACTACCGGCTTTGGCAAATGGAGGCAATTCCGCCGTGACCATGACAGCCGCGACGTTATCCACTTTAACGCTATCACGGTCAACGCGCATACCGAGGCGCTCCATCATGTTGACCAATGATTGCACGGTGAATTCGGTACTGGAGCTATCTCCGGTACCATTGAGACCAACCACCAGACCATAACCAACCAACTGGTTATTACGAACCCCTTCGATATCAGCGAGATCCTTAATACGGCTGGCAAAGGCAGCCTGGCTCAGCAGATACAGGAAAATCAGGGTAGCAGTCAGGACATGAACACGTCTCATTATTAAGTACTCCAATGGGGCGACACCCCACTTTGCAGATCGTTAAAAAGGCGAAACCGTATCCATCAGGCGCAGCAACCAGCCCGGCTTCTGTTTTTCATCAATGACCCCTTTGCCACTATAAACAATATTGGCATCAAGGACATACTTTGAGTCAATCAGGTTTTCCGGAGTGATATCCTGCTGACGCACGATGCCGGACAGATGGATCAATTGTTGCTCATGGTTAACCGTGACACTTTTGCTCCCGGAAATCCGCAAGGTGCCATTGGGCAACACCTCAACCACCCGGGTGGTCAGTGTTGCAACGAGATCCTCTTTACGTGTTGTCGTGCCGGATCCTTGAAAATCGTTGGTATAACCGGCACTGACCAGGTTGGCCGGATCAATGGCACTGTTAAGATTGGCCAGTTTCGATTCCAAGCCGAACAGGCTGGTCAAATCGGCACTGGCCGACGTGGAACGTCCTGTCGACGTGGTGGCTTCCTTACTCGCTTCCGCCTGTTCATAAATCGCCACCGTCAAAATATCACCGACGCGACTGGCCCGGTTATCGACAAAAAGACTGCCATTCCCCGTCGTCCATAACGAGCCGGGCGTTTGTGGAACAGGGGCTTCGATCACCGGCGTTTCAACGGTTACCGGCTTAGTGATATCCGGATCCTTCGGCTGGACCGGGGCACACGCAGCGATGCTGCTTAATACGATCAAGGACCACCAGAGACGTTGCATCACGATGTTCATGTTAAAACTCCACTTCCACCTGATCCGGTCCGACGACCTCGGCCATCACAATTTTTTTCGAGCTGTTATTCTGCACCCGAATGACATCGCCCATCTTGCCGTCCTCAAGGGCAATGCCGACGGCGGTCAGCAGCATGGAACCACGCCGGGCGATAATTTTCACAAAGCCCCCTTTACTGACAACAGGAGGGATCTCCACGTTCTTCTGTTCGACGGCCTGTCCGACCCGGACATTACGCACCACCAGTTTGCCGACGACATTATCCAGGCTAAAAATCGGTTCTCGGATACGACTGACGTCGAGTCGCGCCAGGCTCACATCCTCGCGACGCACCAGTGAGCCACGGGTCAGGGCCCGTTGCGCAACCACCACATCGGCCTTAACCAGCAATTTGCCACGAACGGTAACCGATTTGACCGTGCGCCCTTCGATACGATAAATCAGGGTAAAGTGTCGGCTGCCGATAATATTTTTTACCGCCGGCAGAACATCGACCTGCAACCGTCCACCCGGCAGGGTAAACGGATCCATTTGAGCAAAGGGGGTAAAGGTGTAATCAACATGTTGCAGGCGGGATTCAACCTTGGCCAGGTATTGATCAATGCTGTGCTGGACATCCTTATGGTGAATTGTCCGCTCGGCCGCAAGAGCCGATGAAACGGCAAAGCAGCTGAGAACCAAGCCGACCAGTACGGCCGTAACCGTCAGACGTTGTAAAAACCACCTGCTATTTCGCAACCACACCACCATGTTCACCTAGACCAGGTTGTTCGTCATTTGAAGCATTTCATCCGCAGTCTGAATCGCTTTGGAATTGACTTCATAAGCGCGCTGACCTGCGATCATGTTGACCATCTCTTCCATGACACTGACATTGGACCCTTCCAGATAACCTTGAGACAATGTCCCCATGCCATTCTCTCCGGGAACTCCCGTCGTGGCCACACCGGAAGAAACGGTTTCAACATACAGATTTCGCCCCATACTGCGCAGACCCGATTCGTTACTGAATGTCGCCAGCTCGAGCACACCGATCTCCGTTGATGTCGAGTCACCATCGAGAAACACGTCTACGGTTCCATCCTGACCAATGGAGATGCTGGTGGTATTTTCGGGAATGACAATCTGCGGTGTCAACAGATAGCCTTCAGAGGTAGTCAAGCGTCCGTCGCCATCTTTTTTCAACGCACCGGAGCGGGTATAGGCGGTGGTACCATCGGGCATTTCAACCTGGAAAAATCCGCGCCCTTCAACGGCCAGATCCAACTCATTTTCGGTCTGCATCATATCACCGGTGCTGAACACTTTTTGCACCGCAGCGGTACGCGAACCGAGTCCGACCTGAATCCCTGTCGGCGACACGGTATCCGCGGAGGTCGAACTGCCCGGAGATTTACTGACCTGATAGAGCAACTCCTGAAAGTCCGCGCGACTTTTTTTAAAGCCGCTGGTGTTGACATTGGCAAGGTTGTTGGCAATCACATCGATATTGGTCTGCTGCGATTCCATGCCGGTTGCGGCGGTCCACAATGCTCTGATCATAATGTTGTCTCCTGTTGCTGCGGGGTCATCAATTTATTGTAAAATCAAGCTGATTTGAGTGAATTAAAGCGAGCCGATCTCGGTGACTTTGCTTTCGAGATCGAGATAGTTTTTCATGGCTTTCTGATAACTTTCAAAGGCACGCAAACTGGTCATCATCAACGTGGTTTCTTCCATGGCGTTGACATTGGATTGTTCCAGGTGGCCTTGAAGAATCTGACTGTCATCAGCCGGCTGAACTTCGCGATCATCGCCGGCATACCGATAACGACCAAGCCCTTCCTTGACCAACAGCTCGGTGTCCGGGTTCATCAGCGCAATCTGGCCAACCTCGCCTTCTTCACCGAGAATCCGTCCACGTTCATCAATCATGATCGGCCCTTCCGGTACAATAATCGGCTTATTATCGGCGCTAAGCACTTCCGCGCCCGTACGCGTCATCAACACGCCGCCGAGGCCACGGTCAAAACCACCCAGACGCGTGTAATGGATACCATCGTCATCACGAATCTTGAAAAAGCCATCACCGCTGATGGCCACGTCATACTCATTCTTGGTGTCAACCGTCATCCCCTGGGAGTAAACCGTCTTCGATTCGCCAACGTAGGTGTAGTTGTTACCGGCTGTTTGCTGGTTTTGCTGAGCATCTGTGAGCATTGCACTGAATTGGATGCGGTCTTTTTTGTAGCCCAGAGTACTGATATTGGACAAATTGTTGCCGACAATGTCGACGATTTCCATTTTTGCAACAGCACCGCTTAACGCACCATACAGTCCAGATGTCATAACGTCTTCTCCTGAATCAATCTTCGTTACCTGACATGTCGTCAGTTCAGGGGAAAAACTTTAGCCGGTGATTGAAAAACTGTTTGTATGCAAAGAGGTAAAAACAAAGAGGAACGTGGAGTTTTTTGCCAAAAGCCATCCCTGGCTTTTGGCAACGACTGTAACGCTACGGACGCCAAAAAGACCCCAAATAATGCCATGAAAGCGGATTGAGAACGTCCCCTAAACGCGACCGGACTTATTCGCTGCAGGCAATGCGCGACAGGGAGATGAGCTGGGAGGCTTCGGCCACCGAAATATGCAGCACTTCGGCAATTTGTTTTTCGTCCATCCCCTGCTCGGCCAACGCGGCGACATGACGGTATTTATTGGGAGGATTGCCTGAAGTGGCCGGAGGGGTCTGCAGACGGTTTTTCAACTCGGCATGATCCAGGCTGCGTTCAAAATCGCGGTTGTTGGAAGAGCCGCTGTCGATCTGATCTTCAAGGCGGGTGAGACGTTGCAGAGCATTGAGCAGCTGGCGGTCGGCTTCTTCACGACGGCGGGTTTCATCATGAACCCGCTGCTGCAGACGCCAGACGGCCAGGCCAAACACCAGCATCATAAAACTGACGAAAATCAGCTGCAGATGGGGCAGATTAAACAGCGCATCAATGATGTTGTGGAGAGTCTGCTGCACCGCAATCACCTCGGTCGTGACAGTTTGACCTTGAGTTTGACCAACGCCTGGCTGTGCAACTGGGAAATGCGCCCTTCGGTCAGGTCGAGGACTTCGGCGATCTCCTTTTGCGTCAGTTCTTCGTAGTAATACAACGAAATGACCAGCCGCTCTTTTTCCGAAAGTTTTTCCAGTTGGCCGGCCAGTTCGGAAGCGAGTTCACTCTCTTCAATCCGTTGCTGCACCGACGGGGAATCATCGGTGAGCAGATCAAGGAAATTGCGGCCGTCTTCGCGGTCGTCCAACGTCTCATTGAGGCTGACACAACCGAGATGACACACCTGGCTGAGCATGTGGCGGTATTCATCCAGGGTCATGTCCATGGCTTCAGCCACTTCCTCCTCTTCGGGAGTACGGCCGAGGCGATGTTCCATCTGGGTGATGGTTTTGCCGATACGCCCCTGCTTTTCGCGCAACGAACGGGAGAACCAGTCCATCTTGCGAATCTCATCGTAGATGGCTCCGCGAATACGCCGCTCGGCAAAGGTTTTGAACAGTATGCCCCGTGACGGATCAAAACGGGTCGCGGCGTCCATCAAACCCATCATCGCCGCACTGGTCATGTCGTCTTTGGTGACAAAGCCGGGGACCTGAGCGCGCATGCGATCAACCACCAGATGCACCAACGACATATGCGACTTGACCAGCTCGTTTTTATCCTGAACGGAAGACGGTCCATAGCCGTAAGGCGAACTCATCACTAGGTTCCACTCCCCAATGACAACAAACGTTTCCAGAAAAACTGCAACGACCCTTTGGGTTCATTGCGATGCTGATCAGCGACCAGTGTCGTTGCCAGCTTTTCAAACGCCACACTGACTTTATGCCCCGGATACATCTCCACCATCACTTTCTGGCGCCGTACCGATTCGTACATCTTACGATCGAAAGGAATACCGCCCATAAAATCGATGGAGATGTCCAGATAGCGGTTGGAAACCATGGTCAGTTTACGATACACATCCAGCGCTTCATCCGAGTGACGCACCGAATTGACGATCAGGTTGAAGCGCTTTTCGTGATACTGCGACGACAACAATTTCATCAGGGCATAGGCATCGGTGATCGCTGTCGGTTCCGGTGTGGTCACCACCAGGATATCCTGCGCGGCCTGGTTAAAATAGGTGACATTCTCGGAAATCCCGGCCTCAGTATCAATCAATACCACATCGTAGTCGCCGGGCAAGTTTTCCAGGTCATCGAGAAAGCGCATCTTATGGCTGGCTTCGAGGCGGGTAAACTGTTGTACCCCGGATCCGGCCGGCAGAATCTGCACGCCGGCAGGGCCGTCGACGAGAATCGATTCCAGGCTCTGCTGACCGGAAAAGAAATGATTGAGATTATAACGCGGGGCCAGGCCGAAAACGACATCGATATTCGCCAGACCGAGGTCGGCATCGATAATCAAAACCTTTTTCCCCATGCGGCCCAACGCCACGGCGACATTGGAGACAACAGCGGTCTTGCCGACGCCCCCTTTGCCACTGGTAACCGAAAGAACGCGTGCCGTCTTGTTGCTGCCGGCATTCATTCGCGGTGATTCTCCCATACGGTCACTCAATGAGCGTAATGTATCCGCCTGATCGGCGTGTTCCTGATGTCCATCCATCGGTTTATCCTTCACTGCTTTCCAGAATCAATGAGCTGACCAACTCGGCGGTGGCCTGAACAAGATCTTCCGGAACTTTCTGGCCATTGGCCAGATATGATATGGGACAGTTGTTGCGCAAATGAATATTTAACAGAACCCCGAGACTGTCGCATTCGTCAAGCTTGGTGAGCAACATGCTTTGCGGGGACAACGCGCTGAAACGACCATAGATTTCGTAGAGATCGCGCTCGCGCGTCGTTGCCGACATAACCAGATGAGCCTCAATGCTCGAGTCAACATGGAGAAATTCTTCCAACTCCTGAAGGCTCACTGAATCCTTGGGGCTGCGCCCGGCCGTATCAATCAGAATCAGATCTTTGTTGCTGTGGCGCTCGAGAACCTCACGCAACTGATCGGCATTCATGACCACCTCAACCGGCAGGTTCATGATCTCGCCATACACCTTGAGCTGCTCAACCGCGGCAATCCGGTAAGTGTCAATGGTCACCAGGGCCACCCGCTTGCCGCCGGCGAGCAGATGAGACGCCGCCAGTTTGGCAATGGTGGTGGTCTTGCCGACACCGGTGGGTCCGATCAGGGCAATCCGTTTCGATTCGCCGGGCTGGGGAAGAATGCTGCCGGTGGTTTGCACCAGTTCGGCAATGGTTTTGGCAAAGAAGGCATTGAGGACCGCCGGATCGGCAATCTGCTTTGTCGTCAGTTGGCTGGAGGCGTAATGGGCGATGGTTGAAGCGGCTTCCGCTTCGATGCCCAAGCGGGTCAGCCCGTCATGAATCTGCTGGTCAGCCGTCGACATGGTGGCAAAACGCTGGACCGCGGGAGCGATCACCGGTTGCGGTTTCTGACGATTGATTTTCTCCAGCTGTTCCGGGAGATCTTTGACCAGCGAGCTGACCAGACTTTTTAACTCTCCGACTTCATTGCGCAACCCGTCCAGAGAGCGTGGCGACGCCTCAGCCGCGGCGGAGGCCATCATGCGGCGATAAGGATTGGGCAGTGCCTCTTCAAAACGACGCGGCGCAACGTCCTTGGTTTCCGACAGCTCTCCGGAGGCCCACAAGTCCTGATAATTCAGATCATCGTTGTCACTGCGCACATCAAGTTTCGTGTGATCAGCTTCCGGCGTAGCGCCATCATCGGCATTGGCATCGACGGCGGCCGTCACTTCGAGCATTGGTTTTCCGAACAACCCCATGCCGCCCTTGCGCACCGTCCGTGACGACAGGATCAAGGCATCGGGGCCCAACGCCTCTTTGATCATGCGCAAAGCCGAGTCCATGTCCTCTGATTCGAAAACCCTAACCTGCATTGACTTTCACCATTCCGATAGAGCGAACTTTTAAATGCGAAGCAATCTCATTATGGGAGATTACCACCAGACTTGGGAGGTAGCGTTCAGTCAGTTTTTTGACATGAGGACGAATCGTTGGCGAACAGAGCAGCACCGGAGTCATGCCGCCACTGAACTGTTGAAGCTGTCCCGACAGCGCATCGAGAATGGCCTGAGCCTGACGTGGCTCCATGGCCAGATAGCCGATCCCGCTGTCTGTTTTCTGCAACGACTGCTGAATGCCCTCCTCAATCTTGCGATCCAGAGTCATCACCGCCAGAACATCGTCTGCCTGGGCATACTTTCCGCTGATTGAGCGGGCCAGCGCACTGCGCACATGCTCGGTCAGATAATCCGGGTCCGCGCCAGGAGCGGCATAATCAGCCAGGGTTTCCAGAATAGTGCGTAAGTCGCGTATCGACACATCTTCACGCAGCAGATTCTGCAGAACCCGCATGACCAGGCCGAGGTTCAATGGATCGGGTACCAGATCCTCCACCAGCTTGGGATAACTCTTCTTGAGATTATCTAGCAAGTTCTGTACCTCTTGGCGGCCTAAAAGTTCATAGGCATAGCGTTTGATAATCTCACTGATATGGGTAGCCATGACGGTTGTGCAGTCCACCACGGTATACCCGGCAATCTGGGCACGCTCTTTTTTATCTTCGGAAATCCAGGTGGCCGGCAGGCCAAAGGCCGGCTCCTCCGTGGCCACGCCCTTGATGGTCTCGGTGGCCATGCCCGGATTCATGGCCATATAATGACCGGGCAACATCTCGGCACCGGCGACCTTGACGCCCTTGAGCATAAAATTATATTCGTTGGGTTTGAGCTGCAGATTATCTTTGATATGCACCGGCGGCACGATAAAACCGGAATCCAAGGCAAACTGTTTGCGAATTGAACGAATGCGTTCGAGCAATTCGCCGTCCTGGGCGGCATCGACAAAGGGAATCAGCCCATAGCCGACTTCCAGTTCCAGCAGGTCGACATTGAGCATTTCATCGTAATTGTCTTCCCGCTCACGGGCTTCGGGGCGCGCCTGTTCCAGGCTGACGGCCTCGGCAGCCTTCTCCTCCTCGGCCTGGGTTTTCTGCAACTGGTAGGCGATAAACGCGAGAATCGCCGACAGGGTGAGAAAAGGGGCAAACGGCAGGCCGGGAATCAGGGCAAACACCAGCAGGATAGCCGAAACCACCCATACCGCCTGGGGATGCACACTGAACTGCGCTTTAAGGTCAGTACCAAAATCGCCGGTTCCGGCCGTGCGGGTGACGAGAATACCGGCGGCCGTGGAGATGATCAGCGCCGGCACCTGACCGACCAGGCCATCACCAACGGTGAGGATGGTATAATTCTGTGCCGCCTCAACAGCGGGCATGCCTTTTTGAACCACACCGATGATAAAACCGGCGCCGATATTGATGAGCGTAATAATAATGCCGGCAATGGCATCGCCACGCACAAACTTACTGGCACCATCCATGGCGCCGTAAAAGTCCGCTTCATTGGCGATTTCGGCACGCCGCATCTTGGCTTCCTGATCGTTGATCAAGCCGGCGTTAAGGTCGGCATCGATGGCCATCTGCTTACCAGGCATGGCATCCAGGGTAAAACGGGCGGCGACTTCGGCAACGCGTCCGGCACCCTTGGTGATAACCATAAAGTTAATCAACACCAGAATAACGAAAATGACCAGGCCGACGACGTAATTACCGCCGACAACGAACTGGCCGAACGACATAATCACCGAACCGGCAGCACTGGGACCTTCCTCACCATGAAGCAGAATCAGCCTGGTTGACGCCACGTTGAGAGACAGACGGAACAGGGTCGTGGCGAGAAGAACCGCGGGGAACACGGCAAATTCAACGGATTTGGCCGTATACAGGCTGATAATCAGGATCAGCAACGCCAGGGTGATATTGAGCGATAGAAAAATATCGAGCAGAACCGACGGCAACGGGATGATCATCAACATCAACACCATGACCAGGCCGAGCGAGACCATGATGTCGCTGCGGACAATCAGACGGAACCACTTATTTTCAGCTAACGCTTCAAGCATGAATTTATATGATCACAGGGTTTAAAACCGTGCGTACCCAAAGCCACGGACGGCTTGTTGTCAAAATGGTCACGATTTGCGTTTGAGGCTGTAAACATAGGCCAGAATTTCCGCGACGGCCTGGAACATTTGCTCGGGAACCACTTCCCCAACCTCAACTTTATACAAGGCTCGTGCCACATCGACATTTTCGACCAAAGGAACATCATTTTCCCGGGCGATCTCGCGAATTTTCATGGCCAGATTGTCCGCGCCCTTGGCAATAATCACCGGAGCATCCATCTCACCCTGCTCATATTGAAGTGCTACGGACAGGTGGGTCGGGTTGGTAATCACCACATCGGCTTTCGGCACTTCGGACATCATGCGCCGCCGAGCCATCTGCTGCTGGATGGAGCGCACCTTGGCCTTGAGGTGCGGATCCCCTTCGCTCTCCTTAAACTCCTCTTTCTGCTCCTGCTTGGTCATCTTCATCTTCTCTTCCATCTCCCAGCGCACAAACATAAAGTCGAGCAGGGCGAGAAGAATCATAATGCCACAGCTTTTCATCAGGACAGCCATGGCCACACGCCCGACATAACGGACCGTTTCAATGACGTCCATATCGACCAGATACAGCGCGTTGTCAAACTCGCTGTACACCGTCTTATAGGCGACATAACCAACCAGAGCGACCTTGGCCAGAGATTTTAACAGTTCAACAAGAGAACGCTTGGAAACAAAACGGGACGCCCCTTTGATGGGGTCGAGCTTGCTGAGATCCGGCATCAGTGGCTTGCCGGTAAACAGCCAGCCGATCTGGAGAAAGCTGGCAAAAAAGCCGACGACCAGCACCATGAGGAATAACGGGGACAGCAACAACGCGGTTTTCTGCAGAACAAACAACAGGATCTGGACGACGGACTGCGGCGTCACGACCAGGGACCCGCACTGCTCCCAGAAATGGGAGACCAGCCATGACAACTGGCCCCAGAATGATCCACCATAGAAATACCACAGCAGCAGCGACAGGCTCAGCAACGCGGCCGTGTTGACCTCTTTGCTCTGGGCCACCTGACCTTTTTTGCGAAAATCCTCTCGCCGCTTACTGGTGGCTTCTTCAGTCCGTTCCTGTCCAGACTCCTCAGCCATCCAAGCTCCTGCGACCGATGATCATAAGATCACCATCAAAATTCAATTCCCCAGGTAATACAACAATTGAGCAAACGTTTCCGGAAGAGCAAAGAACTCCCGGTTCAACATAGCCACCACCATATCCATGGTCAGACCGATAATAATAAACGCCATACCGATATTGATGGGAAACGACAACAAAAAGACATTCAATTGCGGGAACACCCGCGCCAGAATGCCCAGCACCAGCCCGGACAACAACAACACGGCAAGTATCGGGGCGCTGAAACGGATGGCCAGGACAAACATGTGCCCGGTCAACTCCATGATGAACGGCACGGCCTCAGACGAAAAATCAAGCAGTCCGGGTGGCAACTGGCGATAGGAATCGACCATGGCTTCGATAAACAGATGATGCACATCCAGAGCCAGAAACACCAGAATGGCAAAAACATTCTGAAACTGCGAGACCAAAGACACCTGACGCTGGTTTTGCGGGTCGTAGACATTAGCCGCCGCAAACCCCATCTGATAACCGACAATCGTGCCGCCAAACTCGACCGCGGTAAAAATCAGTCGGGCGATAAAACCCATCATAATGCCCAACAACGCTTCATTGGCGATCAGCAGCATCAACGGCAATGGTTGAAAGGAGTACGAAGGCAGCAGGGGCTCAACACCGGGAAAGATCAGAAACGTCACGAACAGAGCCAGAATCACCTTGGCCCGTGCCGGCACCTGGCCACTGCCGTACACCGGCATACTGCCGAGGATCGCCGCAACACGCGCCAGGCAGATCAACGCCAGCTGCAGTTTATCAACGGGGAATAACAGCAGTTCCACTGCGTTCTATCCCCCGAGCAGGGTGATGCCGTTAAAAACGTTTTCGGTAAAGGATAACATCAGCCGGATAATCCACGGCGCAAACAGAATCAGCGACACCAGGACAGCGACAATTTTCGGAATGAAGGTCATGGTCTGTTCATTGATCTGCGTGGCCGCCTGAAAAATACTCACCAGCAGACCGATAATCAAACCGGACAACAGCATTGGAGACGAAATCAACAACACGGTTTTCACCGCATTGCGACCCAGATCAATGACGAATTCAGGTGTCATGTCGACCTCCTTTGCTCATAACATTTCACAGCCGGACACGACCGATCAGGAGAAACTTTTGACCAGCGAGCCGACGACCAGCCCCCAGCCGTCAACAAGTACAAACAACAACAGCTTGAACGGTAACGAAATAATCGGTGGCGGCAACATCATCATCCCCATGGACATCAACACCGAAGCCACCACCATATCGATGACCAGAAACGGCACATAGACCATAAAACCGATCTGAAATGCCCGATTCAGTTCCGAGAGCATAAACGCCGGAATCAATGTGGTTGTCGGCACATCATCGATGGTATCCGGCCGATCATTTCCGGCGATATCGACCAGCAGGGCCAGATCTTTCTCACGGGTCTGGGAATACATAAAATCCCGTACAGGATTGACCGCTTCGGTCAACGCCTTGGCCTGGTCAATCTCCCCAGCCAGATAGGGCTGCACCGCCCGTTCATTGACCACGCTGTACACCGGCGCCATGATGAAAAAGGTTAGAAACAGCGACAACCCGACGATTACCTGGTTGGGTGGCATCTGTTGAGTTCCCATGGCCTGACGGATAAAAGACAGCACCACAACCACACGAACAAATGCCGTGGTCATCAGCAAGATCGCCGGTGCGACTGACAGAATCGTCAGAACCAGAAGAATCTGTACCGCCATCGACACTTCGTTGGGCGTCGCGGCATTTTCCACTCCCAGCGTGATGGTCGGCAGGTCAATCGCCCAGCCGGAAGACGCCAGCAAGGTGAAAGAGAGAGCTATCGTCAGACGCAGCATCTTCATGCGTCGTCTCCGGTCGGTCCCTGTTCTGTTTCGGCGAGCACTTCGGCGAAATTTTCCGTGGGTTGCGATGGCCATTGCGCCAAGGTTTCCATACGGTCGGTCGTCGTTCCAATCAACAGGGTTCGGTCTTTGACCGCTACCAGATAGAGGGTTTTCTTCGGGGCCAGATGGCGGATCTCCATTACTTTGATCTCACCGCTCTTGGCTCCGGGAACCAGGTTGCCTCGCTTCACCACCGCGTAAAGGAACAAGACCAATCCCAGGACAATGGCCAGCGAAGCCAGCACTTTAAGCCCCATCGGCACAAGTTCCAGATCCTGGCCGGTGGCGGCCCAGACAGGCCCGCCCCAGGCAATAATCAGTACCGTGGCAACAAAAACTCGCACGCTCATCAAGCCAACTTTTCAATCCGCTCAGCCGGACTGATGACATCGGTCAAGCGCAGTCCCAGTTTGTCATCGACCAGCACCACTTCCCCTCGGGCAATGAGGCGTGAGTTGACATACACGTCCAGGGGCTCATTGGCATTTTTCCCCAGCTCAATGACATAGCCCTCATCCATCTGCAACAATTCACGAACAAGAATTTTAGTCCGCCCAACTTCAACCGACACATCCAGAGGAATATCCAGCAACAGTTCCAGATTTTTCAGATCCTCATCGTGACTCTCTACTTTTTCCGGAGCCGGAGCAGGTGTCGCTTCGGTTTCTTCCATCAGATTATCTCCTCCTCTGTGAACGTTCTAAAACGCGTACGGCTTTTTTACCATCACGAAGTCCCGCCAATCCGGAAAACTTCTTTTTCCCTTCAACTAGGACAGAAACCGACTGATCCACGGAGCAGTCAAGTTGCAGGATATCACCCACACGCAGATCAAGGATTTCGCGCACCGTCAGGGAAATCTGAGCCAGCTGAGCCGATACGGCGACATCCATATCCTCAACCTCATGCGCCAGATGACTGCGCCACTGGCCTCCAGGACCACTGGCCCCCAATTCACTTTTGAGTTTCTCGCGGATTGGATCAAGGGAAGAATAGGGGATCACCAGCCGCAACAGGCCGCTGATCTCATTGATTTTGACCCGGAAAGCCGCCACCATCATTTCGGTATCGGCCGGCACAATGGTGACCAATCGTGGATTGCTCTCCACCCGAATCAGGTCAGAATCAAGGGCTTCAATGGGAGAAAAGGCCTTATTGAGCTCCAGGCAGCTCTCGCGAATGACATCTTTGAGAATATTGGTTTCGATCGTCGTCATGCCTCGTTGCGGCAGATCGCCGGCATGCTCGGCAACACCACCAAGCATGATCTCCACCTGGGCAAACGAAATACTGGAATCAAAAATCAGCAGACCGTTTTTTTTCAACGGCTCAAGGGTGAGGATGCCGAAGAGCTCATGATTACTGCATTCATGGATCAGGGTTTCATACTCCATGGAGGAGATACTTTCCCTGAGGACGCTGACCGCCCGTTGCAAGCGATTCGACAGGGAAAAGGACAGATTGCGGGCAAACCCATCCAGTAAAATATCGAAGTTGGCCAGGCGCATGGCCGACTGGCCCTTGCTCTGTACCAAACTGAAACTGGACACGGCACGCGGTTCTGGAGAAAAATCCTCGTCGCTACTCTCCAGCTCCGCGTCAAGCGTCCCGTCCTTAACCGCCGACAGCAGTTCGGCAATCTCATCTTTGGAGAGAATCCGCTCCAAGCACGCCCCCTATTGGACAACAAATTCGGTAAAATAGATGCCTTTGACTTTCCCTTTTTTCAGCAGTTTATTCAGGCGGACAATGATTTCCGCCCGCAACTGCAGTTTGCCCTGCAAGTCATTCAGCTCGGCAAAGGTCTTGTTGCCGACCAACAGCAGAATCGAATCCCGGATCTGCGGCATACGCTCATTGACCTCGGCAACCGTCTCCTCGTTTTCCAATTCCAGAGTAATCGCCGCCTTGAGGTATCGGGTTTCGTTTTTATCGAGGATATTGATGATAAAATCCGTGATATCGACCATCGGCCCGACACCTTCCGCCTTTGACGTGTCTTCCACCTCGGCAGCTTCGCCGGCTGGAGCCTGCTGCGCGGAACGCGAGCCAAGCAGATAAGCGGCAACCCCTACAGCAATCAGCAAAATCACGACGCCAATGGCGACGAATAACATCATCTTGCTTTTACCGCCCTTTTCCTGCTTTTCCTCATCAGCCATGATCTATTTTGCCTTTCCTTTATTACGTGAAGGTATTGGTCGTTACGGGGGATAGCTATCCCCCAAAATGTGCCATGATCACCGCGACGGATTGCGGTTAAAAAGGCAACTGCTCATTGGCATCAATCAGATAAGGCAGTTCCTCGCGATAATCACCCAGACTTTCCAGAACAAACTCAACCCGCCGATTTTTTGCCCGATTCTCCGGCGAATCGTTCGGCACCAGGGGTTTTTCCGCTCCATAGCCGACGGCTGACATGCGATTGAGCGGCAACAGATCATTTTTCTGAAAATATTTCAGGACCGAAACCGAACGCGCCACGGACAGATCCCAGTTAGACATATCGGCACGGCCAAACGGAATGTCATCGGTATGGCCTTCGATGCGTGCCGATAACGGCAGCGGTCGAATCAGTTCGGCAACCTTGGCCAGGACCGGAAAAGCTCCGGGTTTCAACGTCGATGATCCCGGAGCAAACAGGATGGCATCATTAATCTGCAGAATCACCGCACCACGGTCTTTGACCACCTTGATCGACGGATCCATGCGCAAACGATTCATCTGGGTCATGATCCGAGTGTAAAGACGTTGAACCAGATCGTCATGAACCGGTGCAATCTCCACCAGAGACGGCGGCGAGATCTCCTTACGGTCCTTGCCACCGAAAACACCAAACGCGCCTTTAAGCGAGCCCGCAGCCTGGCTGAATTTGATCTGATCCATATTGGCCATGGACAACAGCAGCACGAAGAAAGTCAACAGCAAGGTGACCATATCGCTGTAGGTGACCATCCATTCCAGGGCACCACCTGATTGTTTTTTGGGTTTTTTAGCCAATCGTGACTCCGTCTAGGTCAGGACGTTCTTCTGGCGTAGGGTTATTTCTTAAAATTACTTTCGCGCAGATTCGGCGCGACAAACGCGTGAAGGCGCTGCTCCATCACCCGGGGATTTTCACCGGCCAAAATCGAGTTCATGCCTTCTGCAATCAACGTTTTACACAGCATTTCCCCGGCTGAACGATGTTTAAGTTTTCCCGCCATCGGCGTGAAAAGAACGTTAGCGGCAACAGCACCATAGAAGGTGGTCAACAAAGCAACCGCCATCGCAGGTCCAATGGATGCAGGATCGTCCATGGTCTGCAGCATCTGCACCAGACCAATCAAGGTACCGATCATCCCCATGGCCGGAGCATATGCGGCCATGGTGGTAAAGATGTCCGCCCCGCTCTCATGACGTTCCTGCACATACTCCAGCTCGCGTTCCATCATCTCGCGCAGGGCTTCGGGCTCCTGCCCATCGACCGCCATTTGCAATCCTTTGAGAAAAAATGGATCATCGACCTGAGACATGACCGACTGCAGGGAAAGAATTCCCTCCTTACGTGCTTTGCCCGCATATTCAATGAGCTGAGAGATAATCTCTCCCGGGGCCTGTTCCTTGTGAAACAGCGTCTTTTTAGCCACGGAAATCGCCCGGAAAAACTCTTTAAACGGATAATGGATTAAAGTGGAACCGACGGTTCCCCCCCCCACAATCATCAAAGAAGCCGGATCGATAAACAGCAGAATGGAACCGCCGTTCATCATGGCCGCAATCATCAGGCCGAAAGCGGCCACAGCGCCTAGTATTGTCGAAATATCCATAGAACGTTCAACCTTCAGTTGGTCTACACTTTAAAAGCAAGCGGGACATCCTTGTCCAATCTTTCTCTCTTTTGTTTATTAAACGGTTATTTTACACCGTTATGAAGGGATATGAAACAGATAAGTTCCTTTTTATTCTTGACAATACAGGAAATTCTCGTCAAGTGCTGCCCGTAACATTTTACAGCAAAATTGTTGAAAATGGCGCCTTCAACGGCATGCCGGATCGATTGGCCTCATGACGCCCGCGCCTTTCCCATCCCGGCTTGGCCGTTGCGACAGAAAAAGCCGAAAGAACACATTGCGTGTTTTTTCGGCTTTTTCACATCAAAGAAAACAGGGAAAACCTGAGAGGCTAACGCTTCAGGTTAATCAACTCGCCAAGCAACTCATCCGTTGTCGTAATAATCTTGGAATTGGCCTGAAAACCACGCTGAGTGGTAATCATTTTAACAAATTCCTGCGCCAAATCGACATTGGACATCTCCAGCGAGTTGGTAAAAATCTTACCGACACCGGACCCAACGGTACCGACGATAGCCGAACCGGAATCATCGGTCGCCCCATACATATTGTTGCCGACTTTGGACAACCCGAGAGGATTCGAAAACTTTGCCAGCGCAATTCGAGCCAGCTTGCGGGGCTCACCATTCGAATAATTCCCCAAAATGTTGCCGTCGTTATCAATGGTCAGACTGACCAATGTACCGGTTGCATAGCCATCCTGAGTCTGGGAGATAACGTCGGATTCACTTGAGTACTGCGTTGCTCCAAAAATCATGGAAACTTCTTGAGTTGGTTCAGCTTCATTCACCCAGGATAAACCATTTGCGACAGTGGTTGCCGTCGGCTGAGGATCAACTAATTCAAGGTCGGTTATCGCAGGAAAGGATCCAACGGTGCTGGTGATATAGAGATCTCCGGCAGCATCATAAGCCCGGTGAGCCGTTGTCGTCGTCGTATCAGAGGCAACGAGACCACTTAAATCTTTGACATTAACTAAACGACCTCCCGTATCAAAAGACAGAATACTGCGGCCAACCTCAACAAATTCATCAACGACTGGATCCTGAACGTCGGCTCCGGAAACAACCGTATGAGACTCCCACTGCATAATCCCTGTAGGGTTGTTTGCGGGATCCAACTTATTAAAATACGTTGTCACCAAATGCTCACGCCCGAGAGAGTCGAAAATCCTGACGGAGGACGCATAATTACTCGTTGCCGCAGGATCAGTAATATCGAAAGGGGAATCTGCATCACCAGCGGTTCCAATATACGGATCGTTTGCATTGAGATTTGTCGCCAAAGTAATTTTTGTTGTTGGATTCGCCGGTGAAAATGAACGTGTTTCGATCATCAGGTCCGTCAAGTCGCCGACGGTTTCACCATCCTCGTTGAGATAATAACCTTGAACGGCATAGCCTTCCGGATTAACCAGGGTGCCTGTATCGTCAAAATTAAAAGCACCTGCCCGGGTATAATAGATTGACGCCTCATCAGGATTACTCACCATAAAGAAGCCCGGGCCTTCAATGGCAAGGTCCGTATTGGATTCTGTCGTTTCAAATGTTCCCTGGCTAAAGATGTTATCAACCGTTGACAAACCGGCCCCCCGTCCGACCTGTGAGGCACCACCGGATCCGGCGATTTCAGAAGACAACAAGTCCGAAAAAATTGTCCGACTGGATTTAAAGCCAATGGTATTACTATTTGCGATATTATTGCCTAAAACAGTCAAAGCGTTGCCATTTGCATTCAGTCCACTGACACCACTATACAAAGAACTCTGGATTCCCATATTTTCCTCCCTTGACCCGCCACAGACGATGGCTGATCTCGGGCCCCCTACACGAGGACCGGCCCGGTTAACATGTTGTGTGTTAAAACGTAAATTTAATACCCGCGGACGCTTTCCACTTCCGCGAGGCTGAAATCACCTGAATTTGTCACCAGCACATCGGCGCCATCGACCAGATCAACGCCAATGACCCGGCTGCGGATCATCGATGTGGCGGCCACAGCATCGTCGCCCTCATAGGCCGATATCCCAAGGGTATATTTGCCGTCCGGCAGAACATTGCCATCGTTGTCAGTGCCGTCCCAGGCAAGAAAGTGACGGCCACTGTCCAACTCGGTCAACGAATAGGTCGCCACGGTATTCCCGGCGGCATCGCGAATGTACAGACTGCCTTCCGACGCCGGAGCCTCGAGATTATAACCGAACTGAACTTCTGCACCGGAAAACTGGAAGTCCGACGACGCTGTCACCACGTCCGTACCGATCAGAGCCAAAGCGGACAGGCGCTGAACTTCGGCGGTGGTGTTACCCATACTTTCCAGATTGTCATTGACGTTGAACAACTGCTCCAGTGAACTGAACTGGGCCAATTGTGCAGTAAACTCGGTAGCATCCGAAGGATTCATCGGATCCTGATTTTTCAGTTGTTCCACCATCAGGGTCAGAAAATCATCTTTCCCCAGAGCATTGGGCCCCGATGACAATGCCGAGCTGAGCTGGGCATTGGATGATGATGTTGTACTGTTGACTTCTGCCATCATTCACCTCCTGCGACGGATCAGATCCGCACACTAATTCCCTGGCTGGAGTCGATGGCCGCTCCGGGCACGACTTCGGCAACTTGAGCCATCATATCCGCATCCATGGTGACGGCAACGGAGCCCCGGCCACTGGCATGGCCCTGCTCACCGGACGATTGCTGTTGCTGGGCATCTCCTGAATCAACACTGACCTGAAAATCTTCAACAGTCATTCCCTGATCCTGTAACGCATCGCGAAGCCGCGGAAAGTTACGCTCAAGAACCTCCTGTACCTGTTGGCTCTGCGCATGGAGGTGCACTTTGAGCTGATCGCCTTCCATGACCATACGCAACTGCAGCTCGCCCAACTCCTCAGGGTGTAACCTTACCGTGACCGAACTGCTCTCACCACGGGCATGAATCGACAAATGCTCAACGGTCTGATTGACAATATGGCTGTCCGGGACATTTACCGGATGACGTTGCCCCAGAGCAAAGGTCGACGTGGTGGTTGATGACGTCTGTTGATGGGCCGTATGGGTTAGCGCGGCGTGCGCATCATGGCTGACGGTGTCACCGGCGGCACGCTGCATCAGCGATTCCACGGCAGTATTCGGCTTGGCAGTTGTCAGTTCCGCACCGTCCTCTGTACCGCCTGTTGCCGCATTGAGTAAGTTCTCAGCCAGTTTCTCTCCGCCATTCGCAGCCAAACCGTTTGCGTTGGTCGCGACCTGAGCGGGAGTTTGACGCTGGCGAAGCACTGTCTCGACATCCTGACGATTCAACAGACTGGCAAAGCGAGGGTCGGTAATTTTTCCGGAACTTTCTTCACCTTCAGAATTCAGGCCGGCAACACCATTGACCTCTTCCACCTGAACCTGACCGGAATTTTTCAGTTGGTCCATGGTTTGAGCCGCAACCTGGACGGATTCAGCCTTGATGGATGCCGGCTGCGTCAGCTGCTCTTTGATCTTCTGGGCCAGCTGAGCATCATCCAGAAGCTCACTGGCCAGATCGTCCGAGCCTGTCGCGTCGGGTGTTCTCTGAGCAGCCTGAGCCGCTTTGGCCTCGGCAGCCCGGTCCATACCCTGACGCTGCTCCTCATGGATGCGCGGCCCGACCGGCATATTGCCGGGAGTTTCAGCCAAAGAGTCTCCATCGATTGCGGCTTCCGCAACCAACAGTTCATCGTGACTTTCGTCCACGGCCGGCGGTTCTTCCGTCGGCAACACCTCCGCATCCGTGGCAACAACAACGGTGTCAGGAGTATCCTTGTCGGAGCCCTCCTCGCTGGTCACCGTTTCGTCTGTGGCTTGAGCGGTCTCCTGCTGCGCAGCGGTTTCTGACGCCGAGCTCTCCTGGGAAGCATCCGTGGCATCTGAGTCTTGCCGTGCCTGACGCGCTTCGCTCTGGCGTTGGGTTCTGGTTTCTTGACGTGAATCGTCTCGTGAAGCGGTTCCCGTCGTGGAGCGACTGGTCTCGCTACGCTCTGTGCGGGGCGTAGTTTTCGCTTCAGCCTTGTTCAAGGTGGGCAAAAAGTCCCTGGTGTCGGAAGCGGATTTAACCGTTCTCGTTGAGGTTGACTTTGAGGCCACCGCCTGGGTCGCAATCGGTAGAGTTTGCATTCAACTCCTCCTGAAAATTGTCTGGGCGTCAAACACGGCTCATCCGGAGCTGTGCTGACAGTGCAGGATCACAGTATCTTCCTGCTGTCAAAATCAAGGGAGAACATCATGCACCCTGATTTTGGCGACCCTTCCCTGGGTGCCTCAGGCTGATAACAGCCAATCAGTCTTCTTTTAATGTGGCATAAGCAGCACTTAACACTGCCGCTTTTTCTCCGCCGATATTGGCCAGAACTTTTCCGGCACTTTTTGCTTTCATGCCGCCGAGAATGCCGATGGCCAACTCCCGGTCAAGTTCCTCAATAATTCGCGCGGCCTGTGCCGAATCCATCTTGTTGTACATCTGGCTGAGTTCGGCAACCTTCTCCAGCTCTCGGGCATCTTTTTCCGCCAGAAGTTGCTGGACCTGACGACGTAATGCATTCAAATCGTCGAGTTTCTTATCGACTTCGCTACGCAACAGGTTTAGTTCTATTTTTTTTTGTTCAATTTCCTTAAGTTGCTCTTCGTTGCGCTGGCGCTGTTCATTGAGCTGGACAATCAACCGACGCTCCTCCACGGAGCCGATTTCAGTATCCAGGTCCTGAAAATCGTCGACCGCGGCACTGAACCGGGTTCCGAAAGCCAGCACGGCCAGCACCATCACAACGAACAATCCTTTTTTCATGACTCATCCTCATCTCGAAACATAATGGCGATTTCATCAATTTCCGCCATCTCACGACGCTGTTGTTCTTTCATTTCGGCATGTTGCTGCTTTTCCTTGACCTTTTCGAGCAATTTTTTGTCACGGCTCGCTTCTTCCAGCGCTTTGCGACACGTGACACTATGCTGGCGAGCTTGAGCCACCTGCTGTTCCAGAGTCTCCAGGCGCTGGCGCTGATGATTGAGCTGGTTTTCGTAAAGCATGAATTCATGGGCTTGCATGCCCTGTTGCTGGCGTATTTCATACTCCGCGCCCACCAGGTCAAGCTGGTGGCGGCATTGGGTCAGCGCCTCAACGGCCTTTTTCTCCTCTTGAAGCGCCTTGGCCAAGTGTTGGCGCGCCTGGTCAACGAGGCGTTGGCGATGATCCAGAACAACCTGAAGCTTAAAGGGTTTCATAACATCTTCCACGATGGGATCACGGGGCAGAGCAAATTGAGCAGAGAAACACTACAATTCTCTTCGGTTAGCGCAACGGGAATGATAAGCAAAATTTGCAAGATCAGAAAAAAACAACGGACGGATTGTGTCTATGGCTTAGGGGGGCATTCTCAATTCGAAGAATGGGAAATAAACGGGAAATATTTTGAGAAATTTTCCGTGTCGGCAAGGCACACGGAACGCCATAGTCATTCTCATAGTTCATTCTACGACAACGACCTGTAACGCGACTAACGCGGAAAAAAACCAATAATGCCATAAACACTGATTGAGGACGCCCCCGAAGCTGAATCGCCATGCAAAACACGAAGTCCCCCACCGGCAAACATTTTTCAACCGGCGACTACTCTTCGCGGTGCTTGGCCCGGCGATCGAGCACCAGTTTATTCATGGCTTCGACGGTCCCGACCAGATCATCGCGCTCATCCATGCCCTGACGTAAGAAATCATTGACCGCATCAATGCGGGAAATCGCATAGTCAATCTTGGCATTGCTACCGGCAACGTAGGCACCGATATTAATCAGGTCTTCGGCTTCCTTGTGGGTGGCCAGGATCTCGCGAATCTGGGCGGCGCATTGCACATGTTCAGAATCAACGATATCGCGCATGACACGACTGGCCGAATGGAGGATATCGATGCAGGGGTAATGGTTTTTCGCCGCCAGATCGCGCGACAAAACAATGTGCCCATCAAGAATGGACCGCACCGAGTCGGCGATGGGCTCATTCATATCATCGCCTTCAACCAGAACCGTGTACAGACCAGTGATGCTCCCCTGATCCTTAAAACTGCCGGCGCGTTCCAACAGTTTGGGCAACGTCGCAAACACCGACGGTGTATATCCTTTGGTGGTCGGCGGTTCGCCGATAGCCAGGCCCACTTCACGCATGGCCATGGCAAAGCGGGTCACTGAGTCCATCATCAGCAAAACGTTATGTCCCTGCTGACAAAAGTATTCCGCCAGAGTGGTGGCGACAAAGGCCCCCCGCATCCTCAGCAACGGCGACTGATCGGAGGTTGCCACCAGCACGACGGAGCGTGCCAGGCCCTCTTCGCCGAGATCACGTTCAATAAACTCACGCACCTCACGACCGCGCTCACCGATCAAAGCGATGACGTTAATGTCCGACTGAGAGTGTTTGGCCATGGTGCCGAGCAGCACACTTTTGCCAACCCCCGAACCGGCCATGATCCCCATGCGCTGGCCGCGACCACAGGTGAGCAGGCCGTTGATGGCCCGCACGCCGAGATCAAGCGGCTCGGAAATTTTCTTGCGCTCCATCGGCCCCGGCGGCAGAGAATAAACCGGCATCTCCTTATCGAGTACCGGGCTGGGCAACCCATCAATCGCGTGCCCCATGGCATCGACCACCCGACCGAGCATGGCGTCGCCCACCGGCATGGTGGCACTGGTGCGCAACACGCGAATCAGACTGCCGGGTCCCAAACCACGCAGCTCGCCCAGAGGCATCAGCAGAGCCAGCCCATCACGAAAGCCAACCACTTCGGCGGCAATAGGCTCTCCCCCCGACAGCGGCATCACTTCGCACAGCGTACCGACTGAGGCCGAAGGACAATAGCCTTCAATCACCAGACCGACAATTTTGGTGACCTTACCCCACACCCGCAGGGTTTTACAGGCTTTGATGCGTGCTTCAACTTGGGACATCTACTCTCCGCTGATCGCTTCACGCAGGGTTTGTGCCAGTTCCTCCATCTGTGCTTCGATCGTAGCATCGACTCGTCCAACCGGGGATTCCAGAATACAGCCACCCGCTGTCACAGAAGGATCGGCGACAAATTCAATATTGGTCAATCCGGTCAGACTGGCGATGAACAACGGCTTGTGTTCCTGAACAACGTCCATGTCCGCCGGATTGATTTTGATGTGAAACTCTTCAGCACTCACCGCCGCCTGAATGGCCTGCTGAATCGTCCGATTAATCGCCTCACGATGGGCCGACAGCTCCGTCAGGACAACCCGTTCGGCAATGGCCAGAACAATCCGCAACATATCTTCACGACTGCCATCGAGCATTTTTTGCCGTTGACTACTGAGCTGACGACAGGCCTCCGCCAGGGCGTTGGTCGCCTGAGACAACTGGGCATTGGCTTCATCAAGGCCGGCCTGTCGGCCTTCGTCATAGCCCTGTTGACGAATTGCGTCGACATCGACGGCAGGCGCCGCTTCAACGGGGGCGGCGGGCTGGCCGGAAACCGCGGATTCCGTGGCGACCGTCACCGTTTGCTGGGGGCATTCGGTGACTGTAAAACTGCCTTTATTGGCCAGAGTGACCTCACTAAGGTCAGCCATGGCCACACATTGACATTTCACCTGAGCGTCACGCAGTATTTTAGACGAGGACATCGCCGGCTCCGCGTCCAGGGATCACAATCTGCCCCTCTTCTTCAAGTTTCAAGGCCAATTTGACAATGGTCTGCTGCATCGCTTCGACATCGGAGAGCCGTACCGGTCCCATGGCCTCAAGGTCTTCCTGAATCATCTCAGCAGCACGATTGGAGATGTTGGAGAAAATTTTGTTTTTCAGATCATCGGTCGCTGTTTTCAACGCCAGGGTCAAGGTATCGTTGTTGATTTCGCGCAGAATCATCTGCATTGCCCGGTTATCGATATTAACCAGATCACTGAAGGTAAACATTTTCTTGCGGATGGACTCAGCCAGTTCCGGATCTGCCATCTCGATGCTGTCGACGATTTTACGGTCAGATCCTTTTTCCATACGACCGAGAATATCCACCACCTTGTCGACACCGCCGACGTCTTGTTGCTCTTTCTTGCTGACGCCGCCGATTTCACGGCGCAGCGCCTCTTCAATCTGGGCAAGAACTTCCGGCATGACTTTGTCAATCTTGGCGATGCGGTACATGACGTCACCGGCTAATTCTTCGGGAAGGAAGCTGAGAACTTTACCTGTGTGATCAGAACGTTGGGTGGAGAGAATCAGGGCCAGCGTCTGAGGGTGTTCATTCTCGAGCAGGCTCGCCACCATGCGCGGC
Organism: uncultured Desulfuromonas sp.; assembly: GCF_963676955.1. NCBI lineage: Bacteria > Pseudomonadati > Thermodesulfobacteriota > Desulfuromonadia > Desulfuromonadales > Desulfuromonadaceae > Desulfuromonas > uncultured Desulfuromonas sp. The sequence goes on from NZ_OY781461.1 coordinate 69,837, forward strand.
TGCATGGTGGCAATGGTTTCCAGCGGTCGCGACTCAACACCACTGAGAATCTCGTTGACCAGCTGATCGCCATGTTCATCACCACTGCCGGCAATGGCATTGCGGACAAACTCTTCACTTTTAATATACATACCGGGATTGCGTTTCTGGGCCTGATGGAATTCAGACATGACATCATTGGCCAGATCCGCCGGGATATGATCGATATTGATCATCACCCGGGTCAGCATGCGGATTTCATTTTCTTCGAGTTCGGAAAAGACTTTCGCGGTTGCGGATTCACCCAGACACATTAATAGCACCGCCGCTTTTTCCACGCCGGTCATGCGGTTGAATTGCAGTTCATCCATGCTCATGATTGTTACTCTTCATCTGTCATCCAGGTCCGAATCACCTGGGAGGGGGAATGTTCAGCTTTGAGAATATTTTGACGCATCTGCTCCGTGGCGTCGAGCTCTACCGTGGCGCTTCGCCCCGCAGCCATTTCCTCTTCCAGCTCTTTGACGGTTTTAAAATGCTGCACCGTCGCTTCCGACTTCAGGGTTTTCAATGCCGGACGCACGAGCATCAGATACATCAGCAACGCGCCTAAACCGGCAAGGACGTATTTCAACAGCGGCAAATAGACGTAGAGCTGATCCGTCACACTGGGCTCAGGCAAGACCGGCTGTTCATAAAATTCATCGGCAAACGGCATGGACACCACATTGAGCTGGTCTCCACGCGTTTTATCAATCCCAAGAGCGCTTTGCACCATCCGTTCAATGGTCCGCAACTCCTGCTCGGAACGCGGGGTCAACACCGGCTCCCCTTCCTCCTCAGCCTCGGTCATTTTGTCGGCAACCAGAACCGAAACGGACAAATGTTTGATCGTGCCCACCGGAGCGACGGTGCGATTGACCACCTTACTGATTTCATAATTGGTGGTTTCCGCACTGCTGGTGCTGTTGGAGCCCGCGCCACCTCCGGTCGTCATCCCCGGACCGAGATTCGCCTGGACACCGGGAACACCGCCGCCGACAGTCGAGCTGCCCTCTTTTTGTTCCTGGACCTGTTCGCTACGCGGCACGGCACTCTTCGGATCGTAAAGTTCCTCAAGCTTTTCCACTTGGGCAAAATCGAGAACCGCCGTCACCTTGACCAGAGAATTCGCCATGCCCAGAGCGCGATCAAGCATGGCCTGAGCGCGACTTTCCATCTGCCGTTCGACAGCACGTTGATATTCGAGCATCCCCGGCGTCATCGGCCCGCTCAGCCCTTCATCCGGTTTTTTCGACAGCACCTTTCCGGCGGCATCCACGACCGTGACATATTCCGGCTCAAGGCCCTCAACGCTGCCGGCAACCAGATTGACAATGCCCTGCACCTGTGTCTCTTTCAGGGCACGTCCGGGAGCCAGCTTGACAATAATGGATGCGGTCACCCGCTGTTGTTCACTTTTAAACAAACGCTTTTGCGGCAACGCCAGATGCACCCGGGCCGCCGATACCGGCGACAGTGAGGCGACGGTTCGCGACAGTTCGCCCTGCATGGCCCGCAGATAATTAACTTTTTGAACGAAGTCGGTAATGCCGAGGCTCTGCTTGTCGAAGATCTCAAAACCAACGCCGCCGCCTTGCGGCAAACCGGCCCCGGCAAGATCCAGGCGTGTTTCGTAGACCCGCTCGGCAGGAACGTAAACGGACTGGCCTCCGCCGCGCAATTCGTAAGGAACCTTCTGCTCTTTGAGCCAGGTGACGATGGATGAGGCATCATTTTCCGACAAATTGGCAAAGAGCAGCTGATAGTCGGTATGGCGCGCCTGCATGATGATCAGCGCAAACAACGTCAGCGAAAACAGCGCAACGGCAACCAGACTGATCTTGCGTGACAACGGCCAGCCTTTGATTGCCGCGAACATATTTCCTTTGGTCTCATCCGCCATGATTTATGAATACTCCATTCCGGAACCGGCTAAAAATCTCATTCGCCAGCAGGCTCACACCTGCATCTGGATAATTTCCTTGTAGGCATCCACGACTTTGTTACGAATCTGTACAAGCATCCGCATTGACACGTCAGCCTCTTCCATCGACAGCATCACTTCATGCAGGTTATCGGCCTTACCCGTCACCAGATCGGTCACCGCCGCGTCTGCATCGAGCTGAGCTTTGTTGGTCTGATCAATGGCCTGGGTCAACATGTCGGCAAAACCGCTTTGCGGTGCCTGTTTATCAAAGCTGAGCTTCGGCATCATCGATTTGAGATGGGTATCAATGGAGATATCTTTCATCGCGGCACCTCGTTATCCGTTATAATTATTCTTTAACCGTTGATCAGGCTTATTTACCGATTTCCAGGGCTTTCAACGCCATCCGCTTCGCCGCCTTGATGCTCGTCAGGTTCGCTTCATAAGCCCGTGTCGCCAGCATCATGTCCGTGGTCTCTTTAAGAAGGTCAATATTAGGCAGTGCAACATAGCCCTGCTCATTGGCATCAGGATGCCCTGGATCAAAAACCAAACGCGGTTCAGCGTCTTCTGTCACAATCTGTGAGACCTGAACGCCGCTCATGGCCTTTTTCTCTTTGGCGGACAAATGGTCGGAAAAAGACATCTGCCTTGGTTCGAACACAACCATCTTACGACGGTAAGGTCCGCCCTCCGGCGTACGTGTTGTTTCGGAGTTGGCCATATTGGCAGTGATCGTATCCAAACGAATACGCTGCGCTTTAAGGGCTGAAGAACTGATATTCAGTGATGTAAAAATATCCATGAATTATCTCCTAGGTTCCCTGTACCACATATTTAACAATATTGAGTTTTTTATTAAGGAGCTGTGTCGTTGCCTCATACATGATCTGGTTCTCGGCCAGATTGATCATTTCCTGGTCCACTTGCACGGTGTTGCGATCACCCATCCCTGAGGTATCGCGAATTTCACCGACAGTGCCGGTCACGTTGTTAATCGAACCACCATGCGTCGAAATGTGCTGAGGGTGGGTCACCGCCATATCCGTCCCCTCCCCGGTTGCCGCCTGACGAAGCGCATCCTCAAACGTAAAGGTTTTTGCCTGGTAACCCGGCGTCTGGGCATTGGCGACATTGGCCGCGATGATCTGTTGATTGCGCAAACGCAAATCCATCGATTTTTTCATCAACAGAGCTGTTTGGTCCATCATTCCCGAAGTCATCATCGTTCCACCTTTTGTCCTTCAATGCAATTCAACGGTCAAAACGCTCAATCGCCAATGTTTCTTCCGCCAGAGAGCGCCACTCGCTACTTTGTGCTTCTTCGACCAGTTGACGCAAAAGTTTTAGTCCGGCCCGCCGTTGGCTCTGGCTGAGCAAAATCTGGGCTTCACGGTACATCGCCTGATCACGATAGTCGCCCTGCCGCAAATAGCGAAACAGTTCCAGAGCCCGGGCGTTATTCTTCTTGTCGCGATACGCTTCCGCCAGCATCAGCAGATCAGCCGGCTCCTCACTGGACCAATCGTTGCCAATCAGGCCAGACATGGTGTTGACGACCAGATCAACATCCCCCCGTTTCCAGGCCAAATGCGCTAAGATCTTATCCAACGCCTCGGTTTTGGGCCGATTCGGGTCCTTAAGCGCACGAAACACCGCGTCTTCCTCTCCCAGAGCCCGCATTGCCTCGATCTTCAGCTGAAAGATTTTCGGCCATTGAACGCCCTGCGGATAGTTCTGCGCATAGCGACTTGCATAATCCACCACCCGATCATACGCCTTCTGTTGCATCAGAGCTTCCAGCAGGGGTATGTAAACCTGCATGGTTTGCTGTTCTTCCGATGCGTGATCCAACAGGTACAGATATAAACGAACCGCGCGATCTGAAAATTCCAGCTGAGAAAAAACCTCGCCCAGTCCGATTAGAAAATCAAAGTTACGCTGGCTGGCCACCAGCAGATCGCGATTCTGCTCGACCAACACCAGCGCGCTGAAATATTTCTTCTCCTCAATCATGCCGCGAATCACATCCGGCAGAATATCGGCCAGCAACGCCTGAGCGTGACCGGCCAGATCGGTCATCCGATCTGACCTGAGCAGATAGCGCAATTCTTCAACCGCGTCCAGGCGTTGCCCCAGCAGGTAAGATCCCAGCGCTTGCTTAAACTGCATTTCAGCGCGACGATCCCGATCCACCATCAGGTCCGCCAACTCGGCATAGTCGTTACGCGCCCGCCGCCGACTGTGAAAATCATCAACCACCATGCTCAAATCGGCAATTTTCGCCTTGGCCAACAACGCGCCCTGAGTTCCAGGAATGATCTGATGCAACAGATCGTAACCGGCATCTTTATCGCCACGATGAATCATTGACATGGCCAGCAGATACCGTGCCATATCGCGAGATTCAGGATCCTCGACGCCGTCAAGAAAACGCTTCAGCTGGACAATCGCGCCGTCATAATCCTTTTGCCGATAAAGACTCATGGCAAAGCCGGCCAGAGACCTTGGGGAATCCGCCAGTTGACCGGCCAAAGCCTGGTATTGTTCAACCGCTGCAGCATAGTTGCCCTGCGCAAACCAGATATCCGCCTGCCGCTGCTGATAATGATTTACCAGGACGGCCTTACCGTGCTTCATTTGCCCATCAAGCACAATCTGTGCGGATCGCACATCATTGGTCGCCAGGGCCACTTCGGCGTGCAGCAGTTCGGAGTAAGCTAAAAAACGCCCATCGGCCTGGCGTTGGGCGTCGAGCTCCAGTGCCGCCATCAGCTGATAAGGATCCGCAAATTCTCGTGCGGCAATATACATGTTCAGCAAGCGAACATACTCGCTCAGGGCCGGCTGCTCCTCAGGAAGTGCCTGCTGCGCCCTCTCCACCATTTTTTCCGCCTGAGCATAATTGCCGCCACGCATCGACAGCTCAGCCAGTAACGACAGAAACCGCACTCTCTCCAGACCGGTCGTCGACTCAAAACCGATGTTACGCAATGCGGCCATCGCCGCATCCCATTCTTCAGCGGCGGCCAACTCTTCCACTTCAACCGGCAACACATCATCAACCGGCCCAAGCAAGGCCAATGCTGGAAATGGCGGTGCCGTGTAATGAATGTTGGCCGGAATGGTCACCGGCAATTCATACTCTTCAAAAAAGCGTAACCAGTCACCACGGTACTCTGAGTTAATACCACGGCGGCCGACACCGCCAACCCGTGACACCTGTCCGGGGAGCTTACGGGCGATCGCCGGGCGCATGACATTTTGCGCATCACGCCAATGCACATCAATGGTCACCAGACCCGTACGCAATTCCTTGGCGGTATTGACAAAGTAAGGTGGTCGTCGCAACAAAAAAGACACCATCAACTTATCTTTGCCCTGGCCGATCAGCGTGCGGACCAACCGTTCATCCTCCACAGGAAAAATCATTTCCGAGCCGGGCACGGTCTGCTTCAATTCGATTTCGAGTTTTTGCCCCGATGTGGTGACCTCAAATTCAGGAACCTTGTTGAATTTCAGGATCAGCCGGGTAACATTAACTTCATCCTGCTTGTCGATCTTCTGCAGTACAAATCGTTGCGAGGCCGCGAAACCGAATGCACCTCCCCACAACAACATCAGACAAAGCATGCAACAAACAAAAAATAAACGCTTCAATAGTCACACCTGGATGAATACGCAGTTTAACCGATTCATTTTCGCCACATGGTCTTTTGTTTAAATGCAAAAAACGCGCCATAGGCCCAAGCCTCATAACACGGGAAACGGCAGTTCAAAAAAAGAGCATCCAACATTCATTTTGCCGACAGATCATAAAAAAAAGTCATTTTTTTGACAGAGAGGCGGGAAAAAGCAGTTCAGTAATTCTCCCTTTTACACTATAATTACTAATTGTTGCTTAATATGAACGCCAGACCAATGCAATTCACCCCTTTAATGAATTGTTCGGTTGACAGCACTTCGTTCAACAGCCACACTTTGCCAGGGACACGAACTTTGATCCACGTAAGTGCAGCCACCTTAAAAAACGGAGAACCAATAACGCCATGACCGACGAGCTGAGCAGTGATCAAATAGAAATTATCCAGGAATTTGTTCAGGAAAGCCAGGACATGATCGAGCAGCTGGAGCCGACGATCATTGAGCTGGGCCAGAATACCGACAATGAAACCATCAATGCCGTATTCCGCCTGTTTCATTCCATGAAAGGCAGTGCCGGCTTTCTTGAGTTCAATCATATCACCAGCGTTGCTCATGCCGCGGAAAGCCTCCTCGACATGGTGCGCTCAGGCCAAATGGCTTTACAGCCGGAGCACGTCACCCTGTTATGCGAATGCTGTGACTTCACCAAAGCGGCTCTGGAGACCGTTGACGAACACTTCACCGACGAAGCCATGGCCGAGCAAGGGGAAGCGATGGCAGCGCGCTTCCATGAAGCGATGGAAGAAGACGGCGGTGCAGAAGAAGAGGCCATGGAAGAGGAGGCCGTTGCAGCGCCGGAACCGGAACCCGCTCCGGTTGAAGAAACACCGTCGGAAGTGAGCGAACCCGAGGAGAAGCTTGACCCGAGCACGATTGAAGCCTCGGACGACCTGACTCTTGAGATCACTCCGGAAATGGTCGAACGTTTCGTCCAAGAAGCGGATGAACTGCTCGAAGCTGCGGAGCAAGGCCTGCTCGATTGGGAAAAAGAACCGGACAGCCAGGACCATGTGGCCATGATTTTCCGCAGCATCCACAGCTTCAAAGGCAACAGCGGCTTTTTCGGCTACAGCACGCTGGAGAAACTCAGCCATCAAATCGAAAACGTTCTTGATGTGGTGAAAAGCGGCGGCTCATTTGCCACGGAAAATCCTTTTGAAGTCCTCTTGAACTCCGTCGACGCTCTTAAGGATGGACTCAACTCATTGACGGAAAATGGCCGCGACGAAATTGAAGAAATCGACAGCCATATTGACGCCCTGAAGTCCCTGCCGTCACCACGCATCGGCGAAGTCCTGGTCGAAAAAGGTGTTGTCGATGAAGAAACGGTCAATGCGGCGCTGAGCCAACAGAAAAAACCCTTGGGAGACGTCATTGTTGATATGGGCAAAGCCACCAAAGAACAGGTGGACGAAGCCCTCACGACACAGACACAGGTTAAAAAGCCGGCAGCGCCGGCGCCCAAAGCCAAATCTAAAGGCGGTGCGGTCAAACGACAGGATATCCGCGTTGACCTGGAGAAACTCGACAACCTGATCAACCTGATTGGCGAGCTGGTTATCGCTGAAAACATGCTGATTCACAACCCCGACCTGGAAGGGCTGGAGCTGGAAAGCTTCAACAAAGCAGCCCAACAGATGGGCAAACTGGTGCGTGAACTTCAGGAGATGGCGATGATCATCCGAATGATCCCGGTATCGGGTCTGTTCCGTCGCATGATCCGCCTGGTCCATGACCTGTCGGTCAAGTCGGGTAAAAAAGTTGATCTGCGACTATCCGGAGAATCTACCGAAGTGGACAAGACGGTTATTGAAACCATCACCGACCCGCTGGTCCACATCCTGCGTAACTCCATGGACCACGGCCTTGAGCCGCCTGATGAGCGCATTGCGGCTGAGAAAGATGAAACCGGTGTCATCCGACTTAACGCCTGTCATGAAGAAGGCGAAGTATGGATTACTCTGGAAGATGACGGCCGCGGTCTCAACAAGGAAAAGATCCTGGCCAAAGCCATCACCAATGGTTTGGTTGACGGCGACGGTTCCGACCTGACCGATAAGGAGATTTACAACCTGATCTTCCAGCCCGGTTTCTCGACAGCAGACAAAATCACCGACATCTCCGGCCGTGGGGTCGGCATGGATGTCGTCAAGCAGAACCTTGAGAAGATCAAAGGCAAAGTCGACGTTGACAGCATCCCAGGTCAGGGCACCAAGATCAAATTACGCATCCCCCTGACCCTGGCCATTATCGACGGCATGCTGGTTCGGGTGGGTACGGCACGATGCATTGTTCCCATTCTGTCGATCAAAGAAGCTTTCCGCCCGCAGCCGGATGCGATTACGGTGACACCGGACGACGAGGAACTGGTCCGGGTGCGCGAAAACTTCTTCCCAGTGGTTCGCCTACATGAACTGCTGGATACCGCACCGGAACATTCCGACCTGGTGGACGCCATCCTGATTGTTCTGGAATATCAGGGACGCAGCATTTGCCTGATGGTGGATGAAATTATGGGCCAGCAGCAAACAGTCATTAAGGGCCTGTCCGAATATATCGGCAATGTCCGCGGCTGCTCCGGTTGCACGATTCTTGGCAATGGCGATGTCAGCCTCATTCTTGATGTTGGCAATCTGGTTGAGATGAAATAGATCGGGCCGAGGTTTTTATGACCCCTAACAACTCCAACGGCGTTCCGGAAATGCCTCGCAGCGTGTCAATGATGACCATCAGTGATGAGGAATTCAATGCCTTACGCCGCTTGATCTATGATCGCTTCGGTATCAACCTTACCGACGAAAAGCGCTCGCTGCTGGTCGGCCGACTGCAAAAGATGCTGCGCACCAGTAAAATTGCCACGTTTCAGGATTATTACGACTACCTGAAAACGGATACCAGCGGCAAAGCGGTCAGTGATCTGGTCAATATGGTGTCGACTAACTACACCTATTTCAATCGAGAGAAAGACCATTTCGACTATTTTTCGAAAACGGCGCTGCCGGCCGTCTGCCAGAAGCTTGAGCAACATAAACGCAAAGACTTACGCGTCTGGTGCGCAGGTTGTTCCAGCGGTGAGGAAGCCTACACACTGGTCATGCTCATGCATGAATATCTCGGCACGCAGTACGGCAACTGGGATGCCGGCATCCTTGCCACGGATATTTCCGAGCGTGTTCTGGACACAGCCAAGCAAGGAATTTACGGTGCCGACAAAGTCGCCTCGCTGCCGAAAAACCTGCAGAAATATTTCACCCGACTGCCTGATGGCCGCATGCAGGTTGTCGACAAAGTACGCAAAGAAGTGACGTTTCGCCGTTTCAACCTGATGAATACGACGTTTCCATTCAAAAAACCGTTTCAGATTATCTTTTGCCGGAACGTCATGATTTATTTTGACCAGCAAACCCGTAACGCATTGGTACAACGTTTTCACCGCAGCATGGAGCCGGAAGGATATTTCTTCATCGGCCACTCTGAAACTCTGGGCCGAGACAGCCAGCTTTTCAAATACATCATGCCTGCGGCTTATCAAAAAGGAACTTTGTGATGGCAAAACCGGTACGTGTGCTCGTTGTTGATGACTCCGCCCTGGTACGGCAGATCCTCTCCAACGGCCTTGCCATGGACCCGGGAATTGAGGTCGTCGGCTCCGCGGCCGACCCCTACATGGCGCGCGATAAAATTGTTCAGCTCAAACCGGACGTTCTGACACTCGACGTGGAGATGCCACGCATGGACGGGGTTGAATTTCTGCGTAAACTGATGCCGCAATATCCGTTGCCGGTGGTCATGGTCAGCTCCCTGACCCAAAAAGGCAAACAGATCACCATGGAAGCGCTCGAAGCCGGTGCGGTTGACTTCGTCACCAAACCGACGACCAATGTGGCCCAGGGCCTCAACGCCATGCTCATGGAGCTGCGGGCCAAGGTCAAAATCGCCTCCACGGCCAATGTCGCCCACTGGAAAGGCAAACGGGTTGAACGGCGAGCAACCGTTGCCAATGGCGCCTCCAAGGCGTTGGCCGAGTCAACCGATAAAGTCGTGGCCATCGGCGCTTCAACAGGCGGAACCGAGGCGATCAAAAAAGTGGTCACCCAGTTCCCGGCCACCATGCCCGGCGTCGTCATTGTTCAACACATGCCGCCCGGCTTCACCAAGATGTTTTCCGAGCGCCTCAACCAACTGTGCGCCATGGAAGTGAAGGAAGCCGAAAACGGTGACCGCATTCGGCCGGGACGGATTCTCGTCGCTCCCGGCGCCCTACAGATGGAGGTTGTCCGCTCCGGGGGCATTTATCAGGTTCGCTGCGCACCCGGAGAAAAAGTCAGCGGCCACTGCCCGTCCGTTGACGTCATGATGCATTCCGTCGCCAAACATGTCGGTCGCAATGCCGTCGGCGTCATGCTCACCGGCATGGGTTCGGACGGCGCAGCGGGGATGCTGGCCATGAAAAATGCCGGGGCACGTAATATTGCCCAGGACGAGGCCTCTTCAGTTGTCTTCGGCATGCCGAAAGTCGCTTATGAAAAAGGCGGAGCTGAAAAGCTGTTCCCGCTTGACCGCATAGCGACTCAAGTGATTTCCCTGCTGACGGAGAAATAAACACGATGAGCAATGTGATTCTAGGTGTTGGCGAATTCGGTGCATCCCGCACAGGCGGAGATATTGTAAAAACTTTCGCGCTGGGGTCCTGTGTCGCTGTCATCCTGATGTGCCCTAAAACCCGTACAGTCGGCATGGTGCATGTCGCGCTGCCGGAGTCTAAAATCAATCCGGAGAAGGTCAAAACCCGTCCCGGATATTTTGCCGATACCGGCATTCCGGCCCTGTTGAAACAGATGGCGGATATGGGCTGCGACCCCCGCGGTCGCGGCTTCATTGTCAAGCTCGCCGGCGGTGCGAAAATCATGGATCCCAACAACACATTCAACATCGGCAAACGCAACGCCCTGGCCGTCAAAAAAGTGTTGTGGAAATATGCCCTAGGGCCCGTTGCCGAAGACCTCGGCTCAACGTACAGCCGTACCGTCTCGGTGTCGGTGTCCAGCGGAGAGGTGATTCTTTCCTCGCCCGGACGCGGCGAGTGGAAACTATAGAAAGGGGGACCACACATGAAACAACGCGCCAGTAAAGAAGAGATTCTCAAAGCGATCGAAGATGTCCCTCTGCTTTCTCCAAGCGCATCGCGTTTGTTGCAGATCACCTCTCAGGAAGATCACGATATCCATGAAGTCATCGACATCGTCAAGTGTGACTCATCGCTGACCGCCCGCGTCCTTAAGATTGTCAACTCGGTGGCGTACGGTCTGGCTCATGAGGTGACCACCATTGACCGCGCGGTGTCCTATCTGGGAGAACGCATGGTGGCGGGCATTGCCTTGGGTGACAGTGCATCCGCTCTGTTCCATAAAGAGCTGCAAGGTTATGAAGGTCCCAAAAGTGAATTGTGGAACCATGACCTGCGCACCGCCATTGCCGCCCGTGAAATTGCCCGATTCGCCAAGGTCACCCTCAGTGCCGATCTGGCCTTTACCGCGGGCATCCTCCACGCCGTCGGCAAAGCGGTGCTGTCCGACTTTCTTGGCCAGACGGCTAACGATGTCCTGGTCGGCATTGATGACCATGAGGTTGAAGATTATCTGGCGGGTGAGCGGGAATTACTCGGTATTGACCACACCGAGGCCGGTTACGTCCTGGCCAAAAACTGGGAACTTCCGGAAAGCCTGCAGATGGCCATCCGTTATCACCACATGCCCGCCGAAGCCCCGGAGGAGCATAAACCTCTGGTTTATGCGGTGCACCTTGGTTGCATTGTTGCCATGATGTGTGGTAGTCAAGCTTCCGACTCATTGCAATACCACCTGGATAAAAAATATACCGATTATTTTGATCTGACTTCAGAACAGATTGCGTCTGTTATGCTTGAAGTCAATGAAGAGTTCGACAAACTCGACTGCGCGATGTCTGATACAAAGGAGAAATCCCGATGAAAAGGATAGTCATTGCTGACGATTCAGCCACAGCACGCATGATGATCCGGCGGTGCTTGGAAATCGTTGGTCTGATGGATGCGGAATTTGCCGAAGCGGAAAACGGCAAAGAAGCTCTAGGCCTGGTTAAACAGGAACAGACCGATCTCCTCGTCAGCGATCTGAATATGCCGGTCATGGACGGCGAAGCCTTGCTCAAATGGGTCAAGGCCAGCCCCAGGTTGACCGATCTGCCCGTACTGATCATTACCAGCGCCGGCAATCCGGCCAAGTCACAGGAACTGCTCGACATGGGAGCGTTCTCAGTGGTCAACAAACCGGTCAATCCGGCGATTCTCAGTGAAGTACTGACGCCGTTACTGGATTCGGAGGAAGATTAACATGCAGGAATTCGAACAGATCCTTCAGGAAAAAATCACATCCGTTCTCGCCGAGACGCTTGAAAACATGGCCTTTCTTGACGTCGATGAAAGCAGCCGTGAAGAAGTTGAGGAACTTGAAGGAAAACGCCTGAGTGTCACCCTGATGGTTGCAAAACCGATTTTGCTGGAAATGCGCCTGGAGATGGACGAAGAGCTGTTGCTTCAGGTCGTTGAAACCGTCTACACCATGGACCGTGACGAGATCACCGAACAACAGGTCGAAGACCTGCTCGCTGAATTTCTCAACACGCTGGCCGGTCGGTTTATGGCTGAAATTCTTCCGGAAGACCAGACCTTTGCCCTGAACCTTCCGGAAATCAATGAAGATGATGATTTCAGCGAAACGGACTCTCATAGTTACTACTACCTGGCAGATGAACTGCCGGTGATTGTTGAACTGACTTCGGCGAATAGCGATGAGCTCGCCGAACTCTTAAGCGATTCATAAATAAAAACACCAAGAAAGGATAGACCGATGGGGAAACGTGTACTTGTTATTGATGATTCCAGCACCATGAGAAAGATCGTATCTCGCTCTTTGCGCCAGGCAGGCCTGGACTTTGATGAAATTCTTGAAGCCGGTGACGGCCAGGAGGCCTTGAACCTGCTTGAAAACGAGAGTGTCGATCTGATCCTCAGCGACATCAACATGCCCAACATGGACGGCATCGAATTTCTGCGCCAGAAAAAAGACAACGCAGCCATCGCCGGAATTCCCGTGGTCATGATCACCACCGAAGGCGGTTCCGACATTATCGGTGAAGCGAAATCCCTTGGCGCGGCGGGCAACATCAAAAAGCCGTTCACTCCGGACAAAATTGAAGAAGTACTCGGTGGCCTGATTTAATCCGTCGATTTCAAACTCAGAGAGCGGTTTCTGAGATTGCATTGATGCAGGAGGAAAATTTTGGATCTACAAAAAAACATCACCGACGCCACCAAAGAGATCTTTGAGACCATGATCATGCTGGATATCACTCCTGGTGATCCTCTCAAAGAAAGTGTCAAAAGCTTCACGTGTTCGGTCTCCGGCGTGATTGGACTGGCAGGGACCTGTCAGGGAATGCTGGCGATCCACACCCCGGACACGGTTGCCAAAGCGATCACCAGCAGTTTCCTTGGGATGGATGTCGATGAAATCAATGAGGACGTCACCGATGCGATTGGTGAGCTGGCCAATATGTTGGCCGGTAATATCAAGATGGTTCTCGATGAAGCCGGTAAAGATGTCACCCTGTCTATCCCATCCTGCATCCATGGGGATGAATACAGCATGGACTGTGTTGCCGATGCGGACTGGGTTGTCGTGCCCTTTACCATCGAAGCGGGGAGCTTTCTCGTCGAATTGCAGCTAAAAACCTGCTGACCCGTCATCGCTTTCAGATCGCTTAACAGGATGTTGAAAAACAGCCTGTGGAGCCCATGGACGGGCAACCAGAATCAAGGGCGGTTTTCAAGTGCTTGATTCTGTCAGCAAGACGAAATCGCATTTTCGGCTTGCGTCGTCAAAAGCCCCCGGATGGGGCTTTTTCAACATCCCGTTAACAGAGAACTTGACCCAAACCTGTCGCAATGCTTTGTCTTAATTGACCATTGCGGCAGGTTGTGCTTCGGAGACCTGCGTGGACTTAGACCTGCAAAAACAAATCATAGACAGCACCCAGGCGGTATTTGACACCATGCTGATGATGCCGCTGACCCCGGGAATCAGTCTGGCGGAAAAGGTGTATGAATTCAAAAACAGCATTTCAGGCATGCTCGGTTTTGCCGGTGAAGTACAAGGCATGCTGACCATCCATTGCCCCCAGGTTGTCGCCTTTGCCATCACCAGCACCCTGCTCGGCATGGATGTCGATGAAGTCGATGCCGATGTCAAGGACACCGTTGGTGAAATGGCCAATATGATTCTGGGCGGCATCAAAGATGGCTTCACCGAACACGGCGTTGAAATCAACCTCGCGGTGCCCACCGTTCTGGCCGGCCGCTCCTATCGTGTCAGCGGCATGGACGACGCCACATGGACAACAGTCCCCTTTTATCTTGATGAAGGGGAATTTCTCGTCGAACTCAAACTCAAAGCTCCCAAGTAGACAGGTACCTTCGTGGCGGTTTCAGCAGTTGTACAAAGTGTTTTCAACACCATTTTAGAGCAACTGGCGGAGGAAGTCGGTGCCCTTCTCGGCACGACGGTCGGTCTGACCGACCACCGCATGGAAGTCCTGACCAAAGAAGAGCTGTTCGCCGTCAACCGTGGTCGTTCCGTTCTGTCGACCATGGTTATCTCCGGAGACCACAGCGGAGAAGCCTTTATCATCAGTGACCTCAAGGATTCCGTCATTCTCGGCGGCACCCTGATCATGCTCCCCAGAGATCAGATTGAGGAAAACTGTAAAATGCGGACGTTTGAAGGTGAAGCCGCCGATGCCTATGGCGAAGTCGCCAACATCATCGCCGGCGTCTACACCTCGGTTTTTCTGGACATGCATCCGGAAAACATGCATTTCAAGCGCACCACCGTCAACGATTTCGTTCCGACCCAACTGGCCCCCCAGGCGGACCAACCGTTCCCTCCGGGAGAATATTTTCACACCAGCTGCGCCATCAGCCTCGACGACTATGAGATGCACCGTCTTGAAGTCATTGTTCCGGCGCAATTGCTCGGCCTGGGCAGCCAGCCCGCAGAACCGAAAGCAGCTCCAGAACCGGAGCCTCAACCAGAACAGGAAGAGCCGCCAGCCGCCACGGCACCTGAACCGCAGGAACAGGAGGAGGATGCCCCTGAAGCGGATGACACACCCACGGTTGAAGAACCACCCCAAGAGGTCAAATATGTTGACTGCCCAACCGCTGATCGGGTTCTCAAAGCCTCACTGACGCAGTGCGCCGAAGAGGTTGGCGGCATGCTCGGCCTGGAACTTGAGCTGGAAAATCTGACGACACGCTACGTCTCCAAAGAGGAATACTTTTCCCGGCCCGGCAAAAAAGCCATCGCCGCGGAAATGCTCGTCTCCGGCGATGCCGAAGGCACCGGCTACTTTATCACCGAGTTGAAAGATGCCATCTATTTCGGCGGCACCATGATCATGCTGCCGGAAGAGGAAATTGAAAACCACATCAAGTCCGGAGAACTGGGTGAAGAGCTGGAAGATGCCTTTGGCGAAGTCGCCAATATCATCAGCGGTGGTCTGGTGCAGAATTTTGATGAGATGTATCCACGCAAATTCCATCTCAAAAAAGGCGAACTGCACCTTTTTACGCCGACCAAGGTCAAGGTCGAAGATCCCGAACCATTTCCCGACGATGACTATTATCAGGTCTCGGCAACCCTCAGTTGTGAAGAACGTGACCTGGGAGAACTGAGCTTTTTATGCCCGATCTCCGTCCTCCATATCGCGCCACGGCCGGCAGCCACCAGCGGCTGGGGCGAAGCCGAGGAAACACCGCAACCGGAGAAAAAACCAGCCGCGGCACCGGCTCCTGAACCTGAACAAAAAGTCGAGCCGCCTGCCGCACCGAAAGAAAAACCTGCTGCCATCGTCATTGTCGGTGATGACGACGCACAAAAAAGCTTCTTCGTCGCCAGTCTGAATGCTGCAGAACCGGAAATTCTCCAATTCAACACCGGTGACAACTTCAGCGAAGCACGCAAATTTTCCGTTCTCGGAGCGTTTCTACTCATGGAAAACGTTAATGAACAAAGCTTTGCCCATATGATCAAGGTCCGTTCGGAAATTCCGGCGCAGAAACCACTGATTGTCGCCGGCCCACAGTGGACCCGTTCCAACGTCATTAAAGCGGTTCGCTATGGCGCAAACGACATCCTGCTGACTCCGGCAACCGAAGATGAGATCCGTGAAAAAGTCGAAACAAATCTGAAAACATCTTGCCAATAGCGCCTCAAACAGCGACAATAACCCCACGTTTTTGTCTGTGTTAACCCGTTTCACTTCTCTGGAAACAATCGTGTCCCACATTCTTCTGTTTGACAGCAATAACACCTCGCGAACAGCTCTTCAGGAGATTCTTCGTGGGGAGATTCCGGCACCGGTTTTAACCGCAGAAACCTGTCCGCAGGCGCTCGAACAGATCCGCGCGAACAATGTGACACTGGCATTTTGCCAACTGGGCGACCAGAGCGACGCTGCGCTGGAGCTGATACAACAGATCAACACCCTGCAACCACACATTGTCACCATTCTACTGGTTCCGGAAGAAACAACCATCGGCACCAAACGTATTCTCCAATCCGGCGCCCATTTCTTCCTGCATGCGCCAACAACGCCCCAGGAGACCGTTCAACTGACCCACAGAGCGTTACAGCATGCCCTGTTGTTGCAGCCGGCCGTTGAAGCCGGGCCAAAACAGGAGGATGGTTTTTCGGAGATTATCGGTCAATCATCGTCCATGCAGCACCTGTTCACGATGATCACCCGGCTCGCCGATGACGGGGAAAGCACCATTCTCATTCAAGGAGAAAGCGGCACGGGAAAAGAGCTGGTCGCTAAAGCCGTCCACCTCAACAGCCCACGTCGCAACGCCAACTTCGTACCGCTCAATTGTGCGGCGATTCCCGACGAACTTTTGGAAAGCGAACTGTTCGGTTATGAAAAAGGGGCCTTTACCGGCGCCATGAACAACAAGAAAGGTCGCTTGCAGCATGCCGAAGGCGGCACCCTGTTTCTTGATGAAATCGGTGACATGAAGCCGTCGCTACAGGCGAAGCTGTTGCGCGTTATTCAGGAAAAAGAATTTGAACCCGTCGGCAGCGTCAAAAGCATCAAAGTCGATGTCCGTATTGTCGCGGCAACCCACCGCAACCTTGAGGACTCCGTGGCCAAAGGGACATTCCGTGAAGACCTGTATTACCGTCTGAACGTCATTCCGCTGCAGATTCCACCGCTACGCGACCGTAAAGATGACATCCCGTTGCTGCTCGACTTCTTCACCCAGAAGTTTTGTACCAGCAAAAAACGCCATACTTTCACCTATTCTGACCAGGCCTTAAACTGCCTGAAACGCTATCCGTGGCCCGGCAATGTCCGCGAATTGGAAAACCTGGTACAACGGCTCTCCATCCTCCATATGGGGGAAACCGTAGCCCCCAAAGATCTGCCGGAAAAATACCTCCATGAAGAGGTGCCCCCCAGCCTGCTGACCCGCTTCAACGAACAGGGTGCCACGGACTTTAATTCACGCGTCAGTGAATTTGAAGATCGCCTGATCCTCCAGGCGCTGATGCAGACCGGCGGCAACAAAAAAGAAGCAGCCGAGCTGCTCAATCTCAAACGCACCACCCTGCTGGAAAAAATCAAGAAAAAGCAGTTGGATAAAGCTTTGAACAAACTGGAAAATCAGTCCGGATTGTAAACAACAAGATTGCGGTTGCAAATTATGCCGCAATAGGCTATACACTTGCCTCTATGCGCGATTAGCTCAGCTGGATAGAGCGCTGCCCTCCGGAGGCAGAGGCCATAGGTTCGAATCCTATATCGCGCGCCACAAAACATCAAAGGGTTAACCGTTTTTTCGGTTAACCCTTTTTTTGTGCTCATGCGCGAGGTTGGCTCTGTCTCATCGCGCGAATGCGCTGATATAAACTCGGGTGGGAGTAGTGGAAAAACACATAGGCCGGATGCGGCGTCAGATTGCTCAGATGGTTGACCGACAGTTTCTTTAACGCATTGATCAAACTTTCCGCATCATGGTGTTGAACGGCAAAGGCATCGGCCTGATACTCATTGTGGCGCGACCACATGTGCATCAGCAAACCCGTTACCAGGGAAATCGGGCTGTACAGCAGGGCAAAGGCGACCAGACCAACGTGGAATACGGCTTGGTCAACACCCAGCGCCTGACAGAACACCGCATGCTCGAGAAACAGTGACATCAGATAAAAGATCACCCCGGTCTGAGCGATGGACAGCACCATCCCCTGCAAGGTATGTTTTTTCTGATAATGGCCGATCTCATGCGCCAATACCGCCACCACTTCCTGAGGGGTCAAATCCTTGATCAGCGTATCAAACAGGACAATACGTTTTTTCGCCCCCAAACCGGTGAAATAGGCATTGGCTTTAGTGGAGCGTTTTGACCCGTCAAGGACATAAATATCCTTCACCGAAAAACCAACCTGCGCCGAAAAAGCTTCAATCGCGGTTTTGAGTTCGCCCTCTGCCAATTTGGTTTGCTTGTTAAACAGAGGAACGATGAGGTTGGAGTAAAACAGGGTAAAAAACAGCGTAAAACCGGTGACGGTCATCCAGCTGTACACCCAGAACAGCGTCTTGGTCTGATAATAGAACCAGGCGATTCCCGCCAGAACCAGGCCACCAAGGATCACCGTCAGCAACCAGCCCTTAAGTTTATCGGCGATAAAGGTTTTACCGTCCATGGTGTTAAAGCCGAAGCGCTGTTCAATGACAAAGGTCTGATAAAGGTCGAACGGTGTGGAGAGCACATCCTGAGCCAGCCATAATGCGCCAAAGAAAATCAGTGCCTGGACAATGCCGTTGTCAGACAGGTGTCCGGCCACACCATGCAGCCGGGCAAAGCCGTTGACGCACAAAAAAACAAGGACCAGGAGAAGACTGAACGTTGAAGTGACAAAACTGAAGCGGGTGGTCACCCTTTGGTAGTTCTGTTGCTGACGATACTTTTCCGAGTCATAAAGCCCCTGCAATTCGGTTGGTGGCGCATGGCCCATCCAACGACTATTCAGGGTATCGACAAGCCGCTCGAGCACATAATCGGCAACGAGAATAACAACAATGGTGATGAAAAGAGTCGATGCCATGGTCAAGGGTGAGCCGAGATGTCCGTCAGGAGGGAAAAAGCTCAGGAAGGCGAACCGAAAAATTTGAGGAACAGCGGATAGGCTTTGCAGGCCACACAAAAACTGAATGCGGCTTCCAAAGACGCAAAAAAAGCCAGACAGGCGGCAAAGAAAACAGCAACACTTTCATAGCCAATCAACCGGCTGAGCAACATGATGACGACAAAAACAAAGGCCAGTTTTGCCGCAAACAGTTTGGGACCGGCATTCGTCATTCGGGGGCTCACCTTACACTGACGCAGCAGGGCATCGCTGGCCATGTTGAATGGGCTGAACATCGGATTCAAAAAAGCACGAATCAAAAGATCGGCAGCCAAGGGCAACAGAATCCATTTTGCCGGCGTAAATAAGAACGCCACGAGACAGATGACGGTAAACAGTGCATTAATCTGGCATGCTTTGCCATTGACTTGCTGCGCTGAGATTGGACACGCTTGTACCATAAAGAAGACCCCTCCACAAAAAACAGAAAGCATCGTGCTACAAACTGATGGGTTATACATTGAGTTGGCGTGTTTGTCCAGAGCATTCTACCGACCGATACAAGATATAACATTCTGCAATCGAGCAGGAACAAAGGCCCTTTGTTACCAAAACAAAAGGGTTCGCTGATGAGGTTTTTTGCAAAAACCTCTGATGACCAGCCAACCCTTCACAACAAGAAGGGGTGCAGAGCGGGAAACCATCCCACCCTGCACCTGTCAATCGCATTTAATGGAAATATCTGGCGTTGATCAGCATATGGACGGCGATACTGGCCGCATAGCCCAGTGCCACAATCGGTGTGTACACGAGATGACGCCCAAAGGTATAGATTCCACGCGCGGTACCCATCAGGCCAACGCCGGCCGCAGAACCGATCGACAGCAGACTGCCGCCAACTCCTGCGGTCAAAGTCACCAACAGCCATTGACCATGGACCATGTGCGGTTCCATGGTCAATACGGCAAACATGACCGGAATGTTATCAACAATCGCCGACATGATACCGATCAGCACGTTGGCATTAAACGCGCCCAGGTCGTGATACATGAACTGAGAAGCTGAAGCCAGGTAACCGAATTGACTCAAGCCGCCCACACACATGATGACACCGTAGAAAAACAGCAGCGTGTCCCATTCGGCGCGGGCAATCTTACGGAACAGATCAAATCCCTCGTGCTCTCCTTCCGAAGAAACCACCGAGAGATCAAGAGCCGGATCAACATTTTCCGAAAACTGTTCATGACGCTTGATGAAATAGGCGAACAGGCCCAGATAGCCCAGGCCCAGCATCATTCCTGCCGCGGGCGGCAAATCGAGAAAGTTGTGAAAAGAAACCGCCGTGACAATGGTCATCAGGAACAGAAACATGATCCGTTTGGCACCAAACTTCATGACAACAGCCTCGTCAGAAGCTTCGGGTTTTTCCTTGCTGATCATAAAGTTCATGATAAAGGCGGGTACCAGCCAGTTGACCAGCGCCGGAAGAAACAACGCAAAGAATTCACCGAACTGGACAATCCCCTTCTGCCACACCATCAGAGTGGTAATATCGCCGAAAGGTGAAAACGCACCGCCGGCATTGGCCCCGACCACCACATTGATACAGGCCATAACGACAAAGCGCTGGTTGGAGCCCCCCACAGCCATGACCACCGCACCCATCAATAAAGCGGTGGTCAGGTTATCCGCAATCGGAGAAATAAAGAACGCCAGCAAACCGGTGATCCAGAAGACAACGCGCAACGAGAATCCGCGCGACACCAGCCAGGAACGCAACGCCTGAAAAACATTGCGTTCTTCCATAGCGTTGATGTAAGTCATGGCCACCAGCAAAAACAGGAACAACTCGCCATATTCAAGCAGATTGTGGGCAATGGCCTCGTGAGCGGCATCAGGCTCACCCAAAGCATTGAAGGTAATCGCCACCAGCACCCAGATAATCCCGGCAGCCATCAAAACCGGCTTGCTTTTACGCAAATGCAGTTTCTCTTCCATGATCACCAGCATGTACGCCAGGACAAATAGAATCAGGGCGATAATTCCCAAAGGCGTTCCGGTGAGGTCACGCACTGCGCTTCCTCCCTCGTTGGCCATGGCCGGGAAAGCAATCAGACTAAAAATCAGTGTCAATAAACTTTTCATAAATCCCTCGTAAAATCCCTCGTAAAATTCCTCGTCAAAAAAATATCAAAATTGCGCACAGCAATCATTCATGGGCTATTTCAGCAATGCTTAAAGCAGGTCCATGGCCCGGTCAGTGCAGTTCCCAATAATTTCGGCAATACAACACTCCACGCCCTATCACACCGAGCCCCCACTAAAAACAGCCGACGGGTCTGGTCACAGCGGTCACATGTTACTGGACGCTGGGTCGCGCAGCCATTGACGGATACAGCGCAACAGGACGCAGTGCGGCGAACGGACGGACTCTTTTTCCGGGCACATCACGATCAGTGCCGGTGAACATCATTTTTCAGTGGTGGAACAAGAACTGTTTTAACTCAGGAAAGACAGAAATGACGGCGGAGGCCGCGGACAGGCGGGAACCCGCCAGTATTCGAGAAATGAAATCGGATCAGAAAGAGACAGAACGGTAAACCACACCGAGACCACAGAGTGCGGCATATCACAAGGTACAGGAGCAACAAAAAGGATCTCTTTGCTGAACTCGGTTTCCGCTTCGAACTGTTGTGGTGTATCCGCAACCTGTTCGCCGGGCTGATCCGGCGCGCTGAGCGCAGCGGGAACAGCAAAATCACGCAACCAGCTTGTGGTTGCGGCCGGACCAACCGCAGAGACCATAAAGAGAAACAGCCACAGACAGGCCAATCGTCCAAAGATCTTTGCGTTGCGTGTTTTTTGCTGAAAACAGGAGGATGCAGTCACTTTTTTCGCTCTTCAGGGTGGTACACCAGACAGCCTGACAAGGCGTTGTGATGTATTCTAATATATGAACTCTGTGCTGTAATGAAAAACTTGTCAAGCCTTTTATTAATAGAGAATCGCTCCAAAAAACGTTTACGGCATTTATTGTTTAATCTTTCTCGCCGTGCCTGCTCTACGAAACACAAAAGGGGCCTCATAACCTCTTACAGCAAAAACAGACCACGCCTCCATGGACAATCATGAGAGCTTTCTTCCTTAACCGTGAATCCATGGAGTTCAGCGGAGGCAGGCTTATTTTTTATGAGATGACAAGCCATTGCTTTTTTGCTACCGTCTTGACCATTAACATAAAACCTGAATCAGTGAAGCCGTTGGCGGCAGATCACATAAATCATTGAGCTGCCTGAGCTTTGAAAAAATCACCGCCGAACCTCTGGGCGCGACTCAGATTTTTTTAAACCTCATCCACCCAGAAACGTGCACGCTCTTATCCACCGTGACCTCACTGATTCAGGATATAAATAATCGCCTCCGTGGAAGACGGTGCAAATCCGTCGCGGTCCCGCCACTGTGTTCGTCGCTGTTACGCGACGTCAGTCAGATACACGGCCGATTCATTTGTTCGATCCATCTTCGAGGAATGAGATGGTAGAACCTGATACGCGGATTAAATACGGAATCCCCGTAGCCTTTATGGTTACGGGGATTTTTTATTTGGATAAGTACTGCTCATGATCAAGAAAATCACGCTCATTCGCCATGCGGCGATTGCCGCAGAACTCGACGGACATTATATCGGCAGCAGCGATGTCGGCCTCAGCAGCAAGGGGATGCAACAGGCGGAGCGTTTGGTCCACCATTTGAATCAGTGTGGTGCGTCAGATATTGAAACCCTATGGTGCAGCCCGGCCCAACGCGCCCGGCAAACCGCCGAACCCCTTATCCGTCAGTCGGTCTGTCCGGTCACATTTGACGCCCGCTTACTTGAGATTGATTTTGGCGACTGGGAAGGATTGGACTTTGCCCAGATTCTTCGTAATGACCCACAGCGCGTTAATCAATGGGCCGCCTTTGCTGAGGACTTCAGTTTCCCCGGAGGAGAATCTCTGAAACAATTTCGACAACGTCTTGACGATGTGGTTGACACCATCCAAGCCGAACAAACCAACCATCTGGCCATTGTCAGCCATGGCGGTGTACTGCGCGGCTTAATCTGCCGCCTGCTGCGCTGGCCGCTGCAGGATCACCTGAAATTTGTCATCGACCGGGGCAGCTACGCCACCCTGCAACTCGACGGGCTCCATGCCGTGCTCACCGGCTTGAATAACCATGGTGACTAACCCTCTCCCCAACAGCCTGCTGTACATCAGCGGCGGCGCACGTAGCGGCAAAAGCTTTTACGCCGA
Source organism: uncultured Desulfuromonas sp. (assembly GCF_963676955.1). Lineage (NCBI taxonomy): Bacteria > Pseudomonadati > Thermodesulfobacteriota > Desulfuromonadia > Desulfuromonadales > Desulfuromonadaceae > Desulfuromonas > uncultured Desulfuromonas sp. The sequence continues at coordinate 93,011 of NZ_OY781461.1, forward strand.
GCAGCGCGCCCTGGCCCTGACCGGACCCCACAGTTACATCGCCACCTGTCCGGTGCTCGATGATGAGATGGCGGTGCGCATCGACCGCCACCAACAGCGCCGCACCGATCAGGGCTGGCAGACCATTGAAGAGCCGGTGGATCTGGTTGCGGCCCTTGAGGCCACCCATGACAGCCGTGTGGTGCTGGTTGACTGTGTCACCCTGTGGATCAACAACCTGCTCTATGCCGCAGAAACTGAGCACCACACACTCGATGAAGATGCCATTCACCGCCTCACCCTGCAAGTGATTGACGCCGCCCGTCAGGGAGAGCGCACGGTGATTTTCGTCTCCAACGAACTCGGCATGGGCATTGTCCCGGCGGATGCCCTGTCGCGCCATTACCGTGATCTGATCGGTCGTTGCAATCAAACCCTGGCCGCGCACGCCGACGAAGCCGTGTTCATGGTTTCCGGCCTGCCGCTGGCCCTGAAATAGAGGAAGACATTTATGCATTCGAACACGTTACTGTCCCAAACTCTCAACACCATCATCCCGGCCGACAGCGCCATGCGCCAACAGGCCCGCGCCCGCCTCGACCAGTTGGCCATCCCCCACTGGTCCCTCGGCCAGTTGATGGATGTCGCCGAAGACCTGGCGGCCATGACCCGCTCCATGACGCCGTCGGTAACGCGCAAGGCCGTCGCCGTCATGGCTGGCGATCACGGCATTGTCGCCGCCGGAGTCAGCAAATTTCCTCAGGCCGTCACCGTCGAAATGATCCGTAACTTCCTCAACGGCAAAGCCAGCATCAATGCCCTGGCCCGTCAGGTGAACGCCAGCCTCACCGTGGTCGACGCCGGGGTTGCCGGGGATTTGACGGAACTGTACCAGCATGACGCTCTGTGGAATCGTAAAGTCGCCGCGGGCACGGCGGATTTCTCCCAGGGACCGGCCATGAGCCGCGCCCAGGCCATCCAGTGCCTCGAAGTCGGTATCGAAGTGGCGAACCATCTCGCGGAGACGACGGATCTCTATGCCACCGGCGACATGGGCATCGGCAACACCAGCCCATCCAGCGCCATCATCGCCAGCCTGTGTGGCTGCGACATCGCCACGGCCACCGGTCGCGGTACCGGCCTCGACGATGAAGCCTTGAACAACAAAATCGCCGTGCTCGACAAGGCGCTGGCCCTCAACCAACCCAATGCGGACGACGGCCTTGATGTGTTGACCAAGGTCGGCGGTTTTGAGATCGGCGCCATTGCCGGACTGATTCTCGGTGCGGCGGCTCTGCGCAAGCCGGTAGTGATCGACGGCATCATCTCCACCGCCGGCGCCCTGATCGCCGCCAGTCTCGCTCCGGCCAGCCGCGACTACATGATCGCCGGCCACTGTAGCGTCGAGCCGGGCCATCGCATCGCCCTTAATCATCTCGGCAAAGCGCCGCTGCTCGATCTACGCCTGCGTCTCGGCGAAGGCACCGGCGCAGCATTAGCCATGAATCTGGTCGAGGCCGCCATGGCTGTACTCACCGAGATCGCCACCTTTGAAGAAGCGGCGGTCTCTCAAGCCGATACAACCACCTCACAGAGTCAGGAAAACGCAATCGCATGAAAACACAGGTAGAACACGCTTTAGAGGGCAACATCACGGAGCAGATGGCCGCAGTCGCCGCCGACGAAGCCCTGAGCCCCGAATACATCCGCGCCATGGTTGGCGAAGGCAAGATCGTCATTCCCAACAACATCCACAGCACACCGAAACCGGTGGGCATCGGCAAGGGGCTGCGCACCAAGGTCAACGCCTCCATCGGCACGTCCTCCGACATCGTCGATTATCAAGCCGAAGTGCGCAAGGCACGCATCGCCGAGGACGCCGGGGCCGACACCCTGATGGAGCTGTCCGTCGGCGGCAACCTCGACCGGGTGCGCCGCGAAGTACTGGCCGCCGTCAACCTGCCGGTGGGCAATGTGCCTCTGTATCAGGCATTCTGCGATGCCACACGCAAATACGGCAGTCCCAACAAACTCGACCCGGAGGAGTTGTTTGACCTCATCGAGCAACAGTGCGAAGACGGCCTGGCGTTCATGGCCATCCACTGCGGCATCAACCGCTACACCATCGAACGGCTGCGCAAACAGCACTACCGCTACGGTGGACTGGTCTCCAAAGGCGGCACCAGCATGGTGGCGTGGATGGAGTACAACAACCAGGAAAACCCTCTTTACGAGCAGTTTGATCGGGTGGTGGCCATCCTCAAGAAATACGACGTCTGCCTGTCTCTCGGCAACGGCCTGCGCGCCGGTGCCATCCACGACAGCCACGACCGCGCCCAGATGCAGGAACTGATCATCAACTGTGAACTGGCCCAGCTCGGCCGCGAGATGGGCTGTCAGATGCTGGTGGAAGGCCCCGGTCACATGCCCCTCGACGAAGTGGAAGCCAACATCCTCATCCAGAAACGGATGAGCAACGAGGCGCCCTATTACATGCTCGGCCCTATCTCCACCGATGTGGTGCCCGGTTTCGACCACATCAGCTCAGCCATCGGTGCGGCCCAGTCGGCCCGCTACGGTGCCGACCTGATCTGCTACATCACCCCGGCGGAACACCTGGCCCTGCCCAACGAAGACGATGTGCGCAGCGGCGTTGAGGCGGCGCGCGTCGCCACTTATATCGGCGACATGAACAAATATCCGGACAAAGGCCGCCAGCGCGACAAGGCCATGAGCAAGGCACGCCGAGACCTGCAGTGGGACAAACAATTTGAGCTGGCGCTGATGCCGGAGCAGGCCAGACAGGTGCGGGACTCACGCCTGCCCGAAGAGGAGCACAGCTGCACCATGTGCGGCAATTTCTGCGCCGCCAACGGCAGCAAAGCCCTGTTCGATGGGGATTTGCAAGGGGACAAATGTTAACGCGCAAGAAAGCGACTCCCGTTAGGTGCTGCTAAACGGGAGGGCTGGGATGCTAAACAACACACGTCTGAAGGGTGGGCACCGTCCCACCCGTTAGATCGGTGCCACGCAAAAAATAGAGTGAGGCATAAAACGGTTATCAACGTTTTACACCAGAGTTCATGAGGTGCACGATTCGCCGACCTAAAGGGCGGCGAGCCGAATCCGTGACGCATCACGGAAACAGACTCAGTGTCGGTGAATCAAGGTTCAGGAGAAGTTCAAGCCGGTTTTTGCATCCTTTTGAGCGGCCAGTCAAAAGGATGTCGCCTGCCGGGGCGAGTCCCGGCGACCTTGAACTTGTTCTTGATCTTCCGTGGGTCGTAAACGGTACAGATCGCTCTTGGGGACATTATCCGTTCGCAGTGTTGGTACGCACATGACGTGGGCTTCCGCGCCCACACGTCGGGTTCCTTTTGCGTCGTCAAAAGGAACCGAAAAACGACTCCCAAGGGGCTGTCATCAATCAGAACTCACGGAGTTGTTGCAGATCTTTTTCACGTCAGCGGCGTTATCGGTCGTCGCCATAGAATTACTATGGCTTCTCCCTCTGCCTTGCTGACGCAAAAAATCTCAAGCAACACCTCTCGTTCATCTGATCAATAACAACCCCAATGCGCCCTACGGGTTCCCTCACTTCACTCGCCCAGGTTCGGCGCTGCTGAACGGGAGAGCTTTGGCAATAAATAACAGTAACTTTACGCTATGAGGCTACACAACAACCTCATAGAAAGACACAATATGCTCCAACCCTTCTTTTCCGCCCTCAGTTTCCTCACCATCGTGCGTGTCCCGCACGACTGGTGCGGCGATGAAACCGCGCTGTCGCGCAGCCTCGACTGGTACGCTGTCGTCGGCCTGCTCATTGGTGCGGTCATGGCCCTGCTCGATCAAGGTCTGTGCACCCTGCTCCGGGGTAATTTGGTACCGAGCGCACTGATGGTGATCGCGCTGATCGCCGTCAGCGGCGGCCTGCACATCGACGGCGTCGCCGACAGTGCCGACGCCTTCATGAGCTCCCGCGACCGCGACACCATGCTGACCATCATGAAAGACAGCCGCGTCGGCGCCATGGGCGCTCTGACCATCGGTGGTCTGCTGTTGATCAAATTTGCCGCCCTGGCCTCGCTGCCCAGCGACGCCCGTTGGCCGGTGATTCTGCTTACGCCCCTGGCCGGGCGCGTCGCCTTGGTGATGCCACTGGTCAGCCTGCCCTACGCCCGCCCCGGCGGCCTGGCCACCCTGTCCCACCAGCAGGCCAAGCCACGCCATGCCTGGCTGGCCGCTTCACTCTTGCTGGTGACGGCGCTGGTGATGCTGCACGGTCGCGGCGTGATCATCGCCGCCCTAATTCTTATGGCCACTCTGCTGTTCGGCCGCTATTGCCGCGGTAAAATCGGCGGTTTCACCGGCGACACCCTCGGCGCCACCTGCGAGCTGGTCGAACTGGTCACACTAGTGGCAGCGGTACTGGTGCTACCCCACGGAGGGCTGTCATAATGTCAAACCAACTCCCTCGCCACCAACACGGCGGCAACATCAGCCAATTGTTGCAACGTAGCGGCGCGGATACGCTGGTGGATTTTTCCGCCAACCTCAACCCACTTGGGCCGCCGGAATGGCTGCGTCCTCTGATCAGCGCTCACATCAGCGATCTTGTCCACTACCCCGATCCGTACTGCACGGTGCTAACTCAAGCCGTGGCCGACCACTTTGCTACACCCCCGGACCACGTTCTGATCGGCAACGGCGCCAGCGAATTGTTGCACCTGCTGATCCGCGGTCTGGCAAAAACACGCCTGGTGATACCGGTGCCCAGCTATGCCGATTATGACGAAGTCGCGCGCCTCCACGGCATGTGCGTCGATTCCGTTGTCTTGTCCGAACACAACGGCTTTGCGCTGGAGATGGAGGCATTGGAAGAGCGCCTGGATGCAGACCGCGCCGCCGACACCCTGGTGATCCTCGGCCAGCCCAACAACCCCACCGGCACAATGCTGGCCGTGGAAGAGCTGCGCGCCTTGACTTGCCGTCATCCACACACCACGTTTCTCATCGACGAATCGTTCCTCGACCTGAGCGATGTACCCGCCAGTCTCGGCCATGATCGGCCGGACAACGTCATCGTCCTGCAATCGTTGACCAAGACCTACGCCATCGCCGGTCTGCGCCTCGGCATCGCCCTTGGTAATGCGGACCTTATGGCGCGCTGTCACCGTCTGCAACCGCTATGGAGCGTTAACACCCTGGCGCAACAGGTGGGGCAGGCCGCATTGGCTGATGACGACTACCGCGAACGCAGCCGCGCCTTTGTCCGCGAGCAGCGCCAGGCGTTGGCTGAGAGGTTGGAACAACTACCCGGCATCACCGTGTTCCCCGGCAGCGCCAACTTTCTGCTTTGCCGCCTCGACCATCCCCAACTCACTGCCGTACAACTGACGGAGCAAGCCCTGAACCAGGGCATCGCCCTGCGCGCCTGCGATAACTTTGCCGGACTCGACGCCCGTTACTTCCGGGTGGCCGTGCGTCCGCCCGAAGAACAGCAACGCCTTGAACAGGTGCTCACCAACCTGCTCGCCCCGCGCCGGGTCACAGTAAAAAAGCGCAAAACCCCGGCCATCATGTTTCAGGGCACCGGCTCCAATGCCGGCAAGAGCGTGCTCACCGCCGCCCTGTGCCGCATCCTTTACCAAGACGGCTTTGATGTGGCGCCGTTCAAGGCGCAAAACATGTCGCTCAACTCCTTCGTCACCCGCGACGGCGGCGAGATGGGCCGCGCCCAGGTGATGCAGGCCCAGGCCTGCCGCCTTGCCCCGGACGTGCGCATGAACCCGGTGCTGCTCAAGCCCAACAGCGACACCGGCTCGCAGATCATCGTCCTCGGCAAGGCGGTCGGCTCGCTCCATTTCCGCGCCTATGCCGAACACAAACGCGACATCTTCGAACAGGTCAAACGCAGCTACGACAGCCTGGCCGCCGAACATCAGGTGATGGTCCTCGAAGGCGCGGGCAGCCCGGCCGAGATCAACCTCAAATCCGGCGACATCGTCAACATGAACATGGCCCGCTACGCCGCTGCCCCAGTGCTGCTGGTGGGCGATATCGACCGCGGCGGCGTGTTCGCCTCGTTCGTCGGCACCATGGAACTGCTCAACGAAGCGGAGCGCAATCAGGTTGCCGGGTTCGTCATCAACCGTTTCCGCGGCGATGCCACCCTGCTCGGCAGCGCCCTCGACGCAACCCTGCGGCATAGCGGAAAGCCGGTACTCGGCGTGGTCCCCTATCTCGACCGCCTCGGTCTGCCCGAAGAGGATTCGGTATCGTTCAAACAAGGCACACTCCATACCTCAACGGATGCGTTGACGGAGGAGTGCCTCGACATCGCCGTCATCGACCTGCCGCACATCTCCAACTTTACCGATGTCGATGCCCTGACCATCGAGCCGGACGTGAGGGTGCGCGTGGTGCGCCATGCCGAGCAGTTGGGCCGCCCCGATGCGGTGATCCTGCCCGGCAGCAAAAATGTCGCCGCTGACCTGACCCATCTGCGCCACAGCGGTCTGGCGGATCGCCTGCTGCAACTCGCCGATGACGAGCGCTGCGAAATCGTCGGCATCTGCGGCGGCTTCCAAATGCTCGGCACCACCCTGCGCGATCCCCATGCCATCGAAGGCGCCAATGAGCCTCTGGCAGGGCTCGGCCTGCTGCCCCTCGACACCTGCCTGGAACCGGACAAAACCACGGTGCAGACCCGTTGCCAACATCTGCCCTCAGGCCATGACCTGATCGGTTACGAGATCCACCACGGCCGCACCACCTCCGACGGCCTGCAACCGCTGGCCTACAACGCCGCCGGGGAACTGATCGGCGGGGCCATGCGCGACGGCCGGGTGTGGGGCAGCTATCTGCACGGCCTGTTCGATGCCGACCCGTTCCGCCGCTGGTTCCTCGACCGCCTGCGCCAGCGACGCGGCTGGCCGTGCGACGGCCGCATCCGCGCCTGTTACGATCTGGAACCGGCCTTTGACCGTCTCGCCGACACGGTGCGCGCCGCCCTCGACATGGACGCCCTGTATCGGAGGATCGGCCTGTGATGCCGCTGTGGATTCATCTCGTGGCCGCTCTGGCCCTCGACGCCCTGTGCGGTGATCCGCCGCGTTGGCCCCATCCGGTGCAGGCCATCGGTCGCGCCGCCCTGGCCGTAGAAGCGCCATTGCGCCGTCGGCTGGATGACGGCTTTCGTGCCGGATTGGTGGCGGTGGTGGTGATTGTCGGCGGCACGGCCCTGGTCAGCGCCGCCCTGGTGTATGGCGCGGCGGCCATCCATCCGCGCCTCGGCGACCTGGTGTCCATCCTCGTCCTCTACACCACCCTGGCAACGCGCAGCCTCAGCGACCATGCCCGCGCCGTGCAACAGCCGTTGCAGCAGGGCGATTTAGCCACGGCCCGCGCCCAACTGGCACGGCTGGTGGGGCGCGATACGGATGAACTGTACGAAGCCGAAATCAGCCGCGCCACCGTCGAAAGCGTGGCGGAAAACACCGTCGACGGCGTCACCACGCCGCTGCTGTTCGCCGTGGTCGGCGGACCGGTGGCAGCCATGGTCTATAAAGCCATCAACACCCTTGACTCCACCTTCGGCTACAAAACCGAGCGCTACCTCCATTTCGGTCGCGCCGCCGCACGCCTTGACGATGCGGCCAATTTTATTCCGGCCCGCCTCACCGCGCTGCTGACCATCCCGGCGGCGATGTTAAGCGGCCAGGATGGCCACAATGCCTGGCGCATCCTGCGCCGTGATCGCCATAACCACCCCAGCCCCAACGGCGGCCAGATCGAGGCGGCCGTGGCCGGTGCGCTGCACGTACGCCTCGGCGGCGAAAACCGTTATTTCGGCCAATCCTCATTTCGCCCTTATCTGGGCGATGCCGACCAAGCTCTGACCGCACACCACATCAATGCCGGGCTGCGCCTGATGATGTGGACCACCGCCCTGGTTGCCGTGATCGGTGTGGCTGGCCACCAACTCTTTTTACTGGCTCTTTCAAGCGGGAGTTTTACCCCATGACATCCTCTCAAGATACGACACCAACGCGGCCGTTGATCTACGACCTCTATGACCAGCCGGTCAGCGGCGCAGAGATCGAACGCCGCTCGTTTGCCGCCATCGACGCCGAGGCGGATCGCAGTGGTTTTACGAACGCACAATGGCAGGTGGTACGCCGCCTGATCCACACCACCGCCGATTTCAGCCTCGCCGAGCAGATCCGCTTCAGCGACGATGCCTTCAGTTCCTGCGCCGCGGCCCTGCAACGCGGGGCGACCATTTACGCCGACAGCAACATGATCCGCTCCGGACTGTCCGTGGCGCGGTTGCAGCAGATCTATCCCGGCTACCGGCGCGACAGCATCCTGTGTCACGTCGCCGACCCGGACGTTGCCGAGCAGGCTAAAGACAGTGGATTACCACGCTCACTGTTCGCCGTACGCAAGGCCGCCGACCAGCTTGACGGCAGCATCATCCTCATCGGCAACGCGCCGGTGGCGCTGCTGGAGATCAACCGGCTGATTCTCGAAGAGGGCCTGCGTCCGGCGTTGGTGATCGGTATGCCCGTCGGCTTTGTTCATGTGTTGGAGAGTAAGCAGGAACTGCAGACCACTGGCGTGCCCTACATTGTCATTGAGGGACGGCGTGGTGGGAGTCCGTTGGCGGTGGCTTGTTTGCATGCGTTGTGTGGGTTAGTGGGGAATTGATTAGGTCAGTTGCTTTGGCGGGGTTCATACGTACTCGTAGTTGGTACGCACGTGACGTGGGCTTCCGCGCCCACACGTCTGTCCGGGTCAAGTACATAGGTAACAGAAAAGTCCACCTACATGGTTTACACATTGAGGCTGATATAGCCGTTGCGATCCGTTGTTATGTCACTCATGTCGAAGTGACCAAGTTTGATATTTGCAAAGTACACATTCCATTGTGTGTCACTGGTCTGCTCCAGCCCTACTTTTTCTCCCTTGAGCAGACACGCGATGTAAACCCGGTGCTTCAAGTGATAAATGACGCCATTGTGATTGACCAGGCAAATATTGAAATGGGCAGGATAGTCCAGCTCAGGCAACTGCTCCGGCATGTTTTTCGATGACGTCACATAAACTGTCGCTGGAGTTTTTTGGCCCAGGCTTTCGTGGGGCCGTTTATGGTTATAGGTGTCAATAAAGTGGTCGAACGCTTTTTGCTGTTGTTGGGCATTACCAGCGGCAGGCGTGATGGCAGCCTTTTTGAGGGTGGAATGCATCCGTTCATGACGTCCGTTCTGTTGCGGCTTCCCTGGCATAATGCGTTCCGGGGCGATCCCCAGACGAATCCACCACTTGGATAGGTGGGATAATCCGGCAAGCCCACTACTGGCAAACGGCGCACCATTATCGGTGCGAATACGCTCCGGCAAGCCATATTGCCGAAATAATTGATCAAAGATCGCCATGGTATCATCTGTTGTTGTCGCACTTAACGTACGACAGGCCAGTAGATAACGGCTGTGATGATCCATGATGGTAAGGGGATAACACCATTTGCCATCAGCGGTCTTGAACTGCCCTTTGAAGTCTGCAGACCAGACCTGGTTAGGTTTATCAACCGGAGCAAAAGGTTGCGGGTGAACAGGAACGCGCCGACGAGACTTGCTGGGCGTAATCAGTTCAGCCTCCAGGAGGATTTTATGGATGGTTGTCTTCGATGGGATATCCCAATCAGGGTGTTCTTGTTCAAGCAACACCTTGATCTTCTTTGCTCCAGGAGGATCTTTGTACTCGCGACGGACCTTGATGATCGCCTCTCGAACACAATAGGGCGTTTTTAAGGGGTTGGTTTTAGGGCAGCGCGATTGATTCTGGAGACCATCAAGTCCCAATTGGCGATAACGATTGAGCCACTTATACCCTGTGCGGCGACTGATGCCATAAGATTTGCAGAGCGTTGAGAAGTTAGCGACACGCCGCAGGTGATCGGCGATAAAGAGCAGCTTCTGTTCCATAGGTTTAACCTCTTTCCAGGGCATAGGCACCTCCTTGTGAAGTGTCTATGAGGATACAAAAGTGTTACCTATGTACCTGGACCAAAGTGTTACCTATGTAGGTTACCCGAACACGTCGGGTCCCTTTTGCGTCGTCAAAAGGGACAGAAAAACGACTCCCGACCATTGCGCCCTTCGGGTCCCCTCACTCCAGTCGCTTACGCTGTGATATCGGCAAAAACTCGCTAACGCTCAAACAGTTTGCCGATGACCATCACAGCGACGCTCTTTGCGTTCGGCGCTGCTGAACGGGAGAGCTTGGGTGCTAAATAACAGAATGAAGAAGGGTGGGCACCGTCCCACCCGTTAGATCGGTGCCACGGGAAAAATAGAGCGAGGCGTAAGCCGGTTATCAACGTTTTACGCCAACGCAGATGAGTTGCACGATTCGCCGACCTAAAGGGCGGCGAGCCGAATCCGTAAGGCACAACGGAAACAGACACAGTGAAGGTGGGTCCAGGTTCAGGAGAAGTTCAGCCGGCTTTTGCCTACTTTTGGGCGGCTTACCAAAAGTAGGGCGCCTGCCGGGGCGCTTCCCGGCGACCTTGACCTTAAAATCTCGACCCTGAAGTCAAAAAACAAAGGAGAAAGATAAATGCGCATCCAACTGCTCGTATTAACAATAGTTCTACTCATAGGAGCCACCATGTCCACCACATTCGCCAACACAACACCCAACTCCACCCAACGCCCAGCCATCGTCCTGGTCGCCTTCGGCACCTCCGTCGACGAAGCCCGCAAAGTGTTCGACTTCATCGACACCCAGGCCCGCCAGCGCTACCCCGACCACGACATCCAGTGGGCGTTCACCTCGCAGATAATCATCAACAAACTCAAACAACGCGGCATCATCACCCACACTGTCGCCGAAGAGGTCGCCGATCTGCGCACACGCGGTGTGAAGAAAATCGCCTTCCAAAGCCTGCACGTGGTGCCCGGCCAAGAGCACAACTCCATTCTCAAAGCCGACACCAACGGCCTGCAGGTTGCATTCGGCGATGCGCTGATGACCAGCGATGCCGACATTGAAGCAACCATCGCCGCTCTGGCTCCGGAGATCAACGCCGACAAAGACACGGTGGTGGTCGCCCACGGCAACGATCATCATCCCGAATTTAACGTGCAACTGGAGAAATTCGCTACCGCCATTGAAGCACGCTACCCCAAGCTGACCGTGGCCAGCGTCGAAGGAACACCGGGTACAGACAGCCTGGAAACCGTCAAAGCCCGTCAGCCTGAGCAAGTTCATTTTGTGCCGCTGATGATCGTCGCCGGCGACCACATCATGAACGACGTGCTCGGCGACGAAGAGGACAGCTGGAAAAACATCATCCAGGCTCCGGTCACCAGTTGCAGCCGCTCTTTGGGCTGGAATCCGGCCATCCTGGCGATTTACTTTGATCACCTTGACCGCGCCCTGGCCGAATTGAGCGGAGCAACACATTAAGTGAGACAGTTTGTCCTGATCGTGATCACCGCCGCACTGCTGACATGCGCGGCCAACACATTTGCCGCAACGCCGTCGGGGCAAACGGCAACGGTTGCCACAGCGAGCACACCATCGACCCAGGTCGAAAAGAGTCGCCGTGCAACGCCGGAAGGCCAGACCGGCAAGACCCTGGCTGCCGAACGCAAGAAGTGCCCGAAGTCGTCGGCTTACACCCGCTGGAAACGCCATCTGCCCTACTGGCCGCGCAAAGCAATGATGCTGGTCGAACTGCTGGCCTACATCATCATCGGCGTGCTCATCGGTCAGGCGCTGGAAGTGTCGGGCTGTGTACGCTGGCTGTCGGTGCTGGCCCTGCCGCTCACCGGCCTCGGTCGCCTGTCGCGCGAGGCCGGACCGGCGTTTCTCATGGCGTTTCAGTCCGGGGCCGTGGCCAACAGCATGCTGGCATCGCACCGCGACACCGGCCAGATCAGCAACCGCGAACTGTACACCTCGGTTTACGTGGTGTCGGCACTGTCGCTGTTCGCCCATTTGCCCACCTTTGTCGTACCCATTGGCCTGGCCTTCGGCTGGGAAGCCACCGCCGCCCTGTTCGGCGTGCGCGTCGTAGCCATTGTCGCCCAGATCGTCGTAACCCTGCTGGTCAGTCGCCTGATCGTATTGCGCCTGGGCATCGGCGAGCAACACGAGGTACGTGTCGTGGACGAGACGGACACGTATCAGCCGCGCCACCGCAAACGAGGCACGTTCTGGGCGACGGTGTGGAAGCGTTCGCGCTTCACCCTGACCCGGTTGATCCTCTACCTGATCCCAACCTTTGTGGTGATGGCCGGGCTGGAGTATTACGGCGCGTTCGCCTGGCTGGCGCAGGAGATGCCGGGGTTGTTCACCTTTGATTTTCTGCCGGTGCAGTCGCTGGTGGTGATTCCAGCGCAGGCGCTGAGTCTCTACAACGGCGCCATTGCCGCGGCCAACTTTATCGACTCGGGTGCTATCACTACCCATCAGGCGGTGATCATCATCCTGTTCGGCTCCATGGTGACGGCGCCGCTGCGCACGTTGCGTCATGCCCTGCCGACTTATGTAGCGATTCTCGGGCCGCGGCCCGGTTTGATGATGGCGGTGAGTGCGCAGGTGTTGCGGATGATGTTTTTGTTGGTGTGTACGTTGGGGTTGATGAGTTTTTGGAGTTAGCTGAACGGGAGGGCTGGACTGCTAAATAACAGGCTACTGGAGGGTGGGCACCGCCCCACCCGTTAGATCGGGGCCACGAGAAAAATAAAGAAAGACGCAAGCATGTTATCAACGTTTTACGCCAAAGCAGATGATATGCACGATTCGCCGACCTAAAGGGCGGCGAGCCGAACCTGTGAAGCAAAACGGAAACAGACACAGTGTAGGTGGATCCAGGTTCAGGAGAAATTCAGCCGGTTTTTGCATCCTTTTGAGCGGCAAGTCAAAAGGGTGTCGCCTGCCGGGGCGAATCCCGGCGACCTTGACTTTGATCTTGCTTTTCTGTGGTTCGCATTTTGGAACCATTTGCGCTGGCAGAGAGCAACCGTTTTCAATGTTGGTACGCACATGACGCGGGCTTCCGCGCTCAAACAGGTTGCCGACGACCATCGCGGTGACCGTTCTCTTCGTTCGGTGCTACTGAACGGAAGGGCTTGGGTGCTAAATAACAGACAACCGAAGGGTGGGCACCGCCCCACCCGTTTGATCGGTGCCACACCAGAGATAAAGAAAGACAAAAGAGTGTTATCAACGTTTTACGCCAAAGCTGATGAGGCGCATGATTCGCCGTCCTAAAGGGCGGCGAGCCGAATCCGTGAAGCAAAACGGAAACAGACACAATGTAGGTGAGTCCAGGTTCAGGAGACGTTCAGCCGGTTTTTGCATCCTTTTGAGCGGCTAGTCAAAAGGATGTCGCCTGCCGGGGCGAGTCCCGGCGACCTTGACCTAAAGATCTTGATCTTAAAGCCTCACAAATACAGAGACTGCCACATAAAAGGAAAAACGCATGACAGAGTTCACCAAGATAAAACCTGAGCCCGGCCACTTCTACGCCGTAGGCATCGGCCCCGGCTCCCCGGACCTGCTCACCCTGCGCGCGGCACGCCTGGTCGAACACTGCGACGTGATCCTGTCGCCCCAGGCCAAAACCGCCACCAAAAGCCTCGCCCTCGAAGCGGTGCGCCCGTTCCTCACCGACCAAGAGGTCATTGTCCTCAGCTACCCCATGGAGCGCAACGATCAGAAAACCCGCCAGCGCTGGCAGCAACTGGCCGACGATGTGGTGCAGCGCTGCGCAAACGGGCAATCCGTGGTCCAGGTGACCCTTGGCGATCCGCTGATCTTTGCCACCAGCTCTTATCTGTTGCAGGCTCTGGCTGACCAGATGCCCACCGACCACCTGCACGTGGTACCGGGCATCAGCGCCTTTCAAACCTCGGCCAGCCGCTTTGCCGAAGTGCTGACCCTGCAGGAAGACCGCCTGACCCTGATGTCCGCCACCAACCTCGACGCCGTGGCCCAGGCCCTCGACCACTGCGAAACCCTGGTGCTCTACAAAGCGGGCGGCTGCATCGACGCGCTGATGGACCTGTTGCGCCAGCGCAACCTGCTCAGCCAGGCACGACTGGTGAGCTGCGGTGAACAGGGCGACCACGAACTACTGGTTGACGACCTCAGCCAATGGACCATGACGCCGTTAAGCTACATGACCACCTTGATCGTCAAAATCGGCCAACGCGGCTGGCAGGAGAACGCTGCGTCATGAGCGCCGCGCTGAAGGGTGGCATCACCACCGGCAGTTGCGCGGCTCTGGCCGCCAAGGCTGCGGCCTTGTTGCTGTTCCGCCATGAGCGGGTAGAACAGGTGGAGATTCCGCTGCCCGACGGCAGCCGTCTGACGTGGACAGTGGCTTCGCTGGAGCGGAGCACTGACAGCGCAGAGGCGAGTATTATCAAGGATGCCGGTGACGATCCTGACGTCACCCATGGCGCACGAATTCGTGTACGCGTGACGCCAAGCCGTGGCACGGAGGTCATCTTCCGCGCCGGTCCCGGCGTCGGCATTGTCACCCTGCCCGGCCTGGCTCTAGCCGTGGGTGAAGCCGCCATCAATCCGGTACCGCGCACCATGATCACAGCGGCCATTCGCGAAGTGACCGATCACGGCGTCATGGTCACCGTGGCCGTGGACGGCGGCGAAGAGCTGGCCGCAAAAACCTTCAATCCCAAGCTCGGCATTGAAGGCGGCATCTCCATCATCGGCACCAGCGGCCGGGTGCGCCCGTTCAGCGCCCCGGCCCTGCAACAGTCACTCAAATGCGCCCTCGACATCTGCATCGCCGGCCACACCACCGCCCCGGTGTTTGTGCCGGGGAATATGGGCCGCGCTGCCGCCCTGCGCGCCTTCCACCTCAAAACCCAGCAGGTAGTGGAGGTGAGCAACGAATGGGGCTACATGTTGGAACAGGCACAGCAACAGCCGTTTACGGCACTGCTGATGCTCGGTCATCCCGGCAAGCTGGCTAAACTGGCCATGGGCCAGTGGAACACCCACTCCAGTCAATCCGACAGTGCCGTGCCGTTTGTTACGGATCTGGCCCGCCAGGTGGTGCATCGGCCTCTAATGGACGCCACCACCGTTGAAGGGGTGTTGATGGAGACCCTGACCGCGCCGCAGCGTCGCCGGGTTGCGGATCGCCTCGCCGAGGCCATTCAGCGCAACACCGCTGAGACCTTTCCCGCCTGCTGGCAGCCACAGGTGGTGTTGATCAATCTCAAGGGCGACATTCTCGGCAGCGCCGGAAATCTGCTGCCCTGGCTGCCCCATCCCGAGGAGGTGAGTGTATGATGCCGCCCATTATCATCGCCGGTTGCGGCCCCGGCCATGCCGACTACCTGACCACGGCGGTTCGCAACGCCGTGGCTGACGCCGAGGTGCTGGTCGGCGCGCGTCATCTGCTGGGGTTGTTCCCAGAGGTCGAAGCCACACGCCTGACTGTCGGGGCCGATATCCCGGCTGTGCTTGCTGCCATGGAGCAACACCGTAATCAACGCATGGTGGTGCTGGTGTCCGGCGACAGCGGCCTGTTCAGCTTAGCGCGCCGCATTCAACAGCACTTCGGCCGCGAACAGTGCCAGATAATCCCCGGCATCAGCTCGGTGCAGGTGGCCTGCGCCCGGCTGGGCATCGACTGGAACGATCTGCGCATCGTCAGTGCCCATGGCCGTGCACCCGAAGCCACGGTTGATGAGCTGCGCCAGTGGCACAAAATCGCCATCCTCGCCGGTACCCGCGCCGCCACCGAGTGGGCCGCCGACCTGCTGGAAGCATTGGGCGCGAAGTATCGGGCCATGGTGTGCGAAAACCTCACCCTGGCCGAAGAGAAAATTCACCCATGCGACGCTGCAACCTTACGTCAGGCCAGCTTGGCGTCGCGCACCATCATTATGCTGCTGCATCAGGAGGTGACACTATGACCCAGCCGCAACAGGGAACATTTTACGGCGTCGGCGTCGGTCCCGGCGACCCGGAACTGCTCACCCTCAAGGCGGTGAGCGTACTGAACCAGTGCGACGCCATTTACGTGCCGACCTCGCGGCTCAGTCGTCAGACTTATGTCGCCGACATCGCCGCCAGCCATGCGTCGGCGGATTGTGCCATCGTGCCGGTGACCTTCTCCCTGGCCGATCACGCCGCCACGCGTCAGCAGCACTGGCATGAAACCGCGCAGGAGATCGCCGGTCGGTTGCAGGCCGGGCAGGATGTGGCTCTGGTTACGCTGGGCGATGCGCTGCTCTACTCGACGTACATTTACCTGCTGCGCGCCCTGTATGCGGTGTTTCCGCAGGCCAAGGTTGAAACGGTGCCGGGCATCAGCGCCGTCAGCGCTGTTGCCGCCCTCACCTGCTGCCCGCTTGGTGAAGGGGAGCAGCCGTTGACCATTATTCCGGCGGCGAATGATTTGGAGAAGCTGCGGGAGTTGATTACTTCGGGCAGTGGCGTGGCTATCATGAAAATTGGCCGTCGTCTGTCACAGTTGATTGAGCTGCTTGATCAGTGCGAGGCTGTGGAGCGCAGTGTGTTCGTTGCACGTGCTGGGTTGCCGGAGCAACGGGTTGAAGTGGATCTGAAGCAATTGCGCGATGAGCCAGCCGATACCGGGCATTTGTCGGTGATTTTGGTTGCGCCCAAATGTGAAGAGGAAAAATGAGCCAACAGCTCGCAATGCACCCAAAGCCCTCCCGTACTGTAGCGCCGAACGCAAGGAGCGTCGCCGTGATGGTCGTCGGCAACTGTCTGAGCGTCAGCGAGTTTTGCCGACATCACGGCGTAAGCGCCTGGAGAGAGGGAACCTGAAAGACGCGAAGCCCGGGAGTCGATTTTGCGTTACTTTTGTCGACGCAAAAGTGACCTGATGAGATGGTCTCCCCCCGCTTTCAAAATACGGCATCTATGTGCCAAGATGGGTTATCACTATCCATCAACGAAATGCGAGGAGGAGACCACCATGAAGATTAGTACAGTCGGGCTGGACTTGGCAAAGAATGTTTTCCATGTTGTCGGCTTTGATCACGCTGGCAAGCAGGTCATGAAACGGATGTTGCGCCGTCATCAAGTCGCTGAGTTTTTTGTTAAGCTGCCAATCTGTACTATCGCCATGGAAGCTTGTGCCGGTTGTCACTACTGGGCGCGTAAGCTGATGGAGATGGGACACGAGGTTAAAGTGATCCCACCTCAGTATGTCAAACCCTACTTGCGGGGCAACAAGAATGACTATAACGATGCCTGTGCCATTGCCGAAGCGGCGACTCGGCCGACCATGCCTAACGTTGCGGTGAAGACAGTGCAACAGCAAGAGATGCAGGCGCTGCATAGGTTGCGCTCCAGAATGGTCAAGGAACGTACAGCATTGGGCAACAGTCTTCGCGGGCTCTTGGCTGAGTTCGGATTGATCATACCTCAAGGGGGCAGTGCGCTTCGCCGTGGTATTCCTGCCATACTGGAAGACGCTGACAACGGTTTGAGTGATTCGTTTCGGTCGGTCGTGGCGCGCAGCTATGAGCACTTTGTCGCTTTGGATGATCAGATCGATTTTTACACCCAGCAGCTCAGTCAACTCAGTCGAAGCGATGAAGCCTGTGTCCGGCTGCAAACGGTTCCAGGATTTGGTCCCATTGTCGCCAGTGCCTTTCGTAGCGCAGTCGGAGACGGCCGAGACTACAAACGAGGCCGAGATGTCTCCGCATCATTGGGTCTGGTGCCACGGCAACATAGCAGCGGCGGCAAACAGAATTTACTCGGCATCAGCAAGCGCGGAGATCGCTACTTACGCAGTTTGCTTGTGCATGGCGCCCGAGCCGTTGTGGCCTATGCCGCAGGAAAGGATGATCCGTTAAGTCGCTGGATCAATCGAATACGCTTAGAACGCGGTGCCAACAAGGCCGCAGTGGCTTTGGCCAATAAGATGGCCCGCATCGGGTGGGCGATCCTGAAAAATGGCAGTCGTTACCAATCCAGTCAAGCGGCAAGCTAACAGCGAGAAAAAACAGGAGTAAAAAATAGATTCACCCCGCCAGACAGTGCGACAGCTTACTAACGAGCGATGACAAAACAGGTTAGACCGGCGCATTTAAAACCAGACCACACGTCAGGCACGAGATGCCGATGGCCCGATAAGGAGAATGCGCGCGGACTTCATCAAGGCCCGAGAGAATAGAATCTCTCACCATGAGGCCGGATATACGACCGCAACCCTGCCTTTGTCATCAACGTTACTTTGCTGTTGCAAAATGGGGGGAGACCATATACGACGTGTGGGCGCGGAAGCCCACGTCATGTGCGTACCAACTACGAGTACGGATGCGGTTCGCCGGAGCAAGAAGCTCAAACACAGCGAACCACTAAGAACACAATAAAAGGAGAAACCCATGAAAGTCATCTTCGTCGGCGCCGGTCCCGGCGACCCGGACCTGCTCACCGTTAAGGCTCAGCGCCTGTTGCGCCAGTGCCTCATCTGCGTCTATGCCGGATCGCTGGTCAGCCCAGAGGTGGTGGGTCTGGTCCCGGAGGACGCCGAACTGCACGACTCCGCCTCCATGACTCTGGAGCAGATCGAGGCGGTGTTTGTCAGCGGCCAGCAACAGGATATCGACGTCATCCGTCTGCACACCGGCGACCCTGCCATCTACGGTGCCATCCGCGAGCAGATGAACGTGCTCGACCGCCTCGGCATCGACTACGAGGTGGTGCCCGGCGTCAGCTCTTTTCAGGCGGCGGCTGCCGCGCTCAAGACCGAGCTGACCGCACCGGAGATCGCCCAGACCATCATCCTCAGCCGCACCTCAGGGCGCACGCCCATGCCTGCCAAGCAGGAACTGGCCGAACTGGCGCGCACCGAATCGACCCTGTGCCTGTTTTTGTCGGTGCACAAGCTGGCCACGGTGGTCGATGAGCTAATCCCCTATTACGGCGCGGACTGCCCCATCGGCGTCATCTTCCGTGCCAGTTGGCCCGATGAGGTGATCGTCCAAGGCACTCTGACGGACATCGCACCCAAGGTGGCGGAGGCGGGCATTACCAAGACGGCCATGATCATTGTCGGCCCCGCATTGTCTCGCGACATCCCGGTGTCGAAACTCTATCACCGCCACTTCAGCCACGGCTATCGCGATGCCGACGATGGAGCCGGGTCATGACCACGGCGGTGATCACCTTTTCTCCGCAGGGTCTCAAGGTGATGCAGCGCATTGCCGCCCACATGGCCGTGGATCAATATCTGCATCAGGCCATTGCGGCCCCGCCCGGCGTGACGTCGTTTGAGCGGGTCGTCGCTCTGACCGGTGAAATTTTCAGCCGTTACGACGGCTTGGTCTATGTGGCACCGTGCGGCGTGGTGGTGCGCGCCATTGCCCCGCTGGTCGACAGCAAGTTGCGCGATCCGGCCGTGGTGTGCCTCGATGTCGGCGCGCGTCACGCAATGAGCGTGCTCAGCGGTCATGAGGGTGGCGCCAATGATCTGGCCATTGCCGTGGCGAATGTCACCGGCGCGGAACCGGTGATCTCCACCACCACCGAGGCGGTCAAGGATCTCATCGTCGGCATCGGCTGCCGCAAAGGCAAAAGCGCCGCCGATATTATCCACACTGTCACCACGGCCCTGGCCGGGCTGGCTCTGCCGCTGGAGCGGGTGCGCTTTCTCGCCACGGCCGATGTCAAAGCTGAGGAGGCCGGGCTGCTGGAGGCGGCGGCGCAACTCAACATCCCGCTTCGGGTGATCGACTCCGACCTGATCCGCCACAGCACGCGGCCGTTCGGCCATTCGGAGTTTGTCGCCAGTCACGTACAACTGCCCGCGGTGAGTGAACCCGCGG
This sequence comes from uncultured Desulfuromonas sp., assembly GCF_963676955.1. NCBI lineage: Bacteria > Pseudomonadati > Thermodesulfobacteriota > Desulfuromonadia > Desulfuromonadales > Desulfuromonadaceae > Desulfuromonas > uncultured Desulfuromonas sp. Next base: position 112,855 of record NZ_OY781461.1, read on the forward strand.
CCCTACTCGCAGGACGGAGGACGTCATTACTACTTCAGAAAACAGCCTTCAACGGCATCACCATCGCCATTGCCCGGGAAAACTGTCCCTCGTTGGCTTAGGCCCCGGCAGCATCGCCGACCGCACCGCCCGCGCTACCGCGGCCATTTGCGCCAGTGAGGTGATCGTCGGTTACGGCCCTTATGTGGACAGCATTGCCGATTTGATCACGGATCAGCAGGTGATCACCTCGGGGATGATGAAAGAGTCGGAGCGCTGCCACGCCGCCCTGGATGCGGCCCGCGCCGGGAAGCGCGTGGCGCTGATTTCGTCGGGCGATGCCGGCATGTACGGGATGGCCGGGCTGGCTATGGAGATGGCGGCAGCCGATGGCGACCACATCGCCATGGAAGTGATCCCCGGCGTCACCGCGGCCAACTCGGCGGCCGCTCTGCTCGGCGCGCCACTGATGCTCGACAGCGCCACCATCAGCCTCAGCGACCTGCTGGTGCCGTGGGAGATGATCGTCACCCGCCTCGAAGCCGTGGCCGCCGCTGATCTGGTGGTGTCGCTGTACAACCCGCGCAGCAAAAAACGGGTGATGCAGCTCGAAGAGGCAACGCGCATTTTCCGCGCCCAGCGCCCCGGCACCACGCCGGTCGGCATTGCCACAGCCGTGGGCAGCGCCGATCAGCAGGTGGTGCTCACCGACCTCGACCATCTGTTGGAGCAGGAGGTGGGCATGCGATCAGTGGTGATCATCGGCAACGCCACCACCTGCGTATTGGATGGCCGCATGGTGACGCCGCGCGGTTACTATGGGGATAAAGATCGGGAGCAGGAATAACCCATGAGCGACGCCCCCCACATCCTGCTGCTCGGCGGCACCAGCGAAACCGCGCCTTTGGCTGTTAAACTGGCCACGGCGGGCTATCAGGTGCTGGTCTCAACGGCCACGGATGCCGATCTCGCTGTCGGCGATCATCCGTCCATCCGCCGCCGCTGCGGTCGTATGGACCGTGACCAGCTTGCCGCGCTGATCGACCGGGAGCGGATGGCGGCGATTATCGACGCCACCCATCCCTATGCCCGTGACGCGCATCAGGCGGCACGCGATGCGGCCGCACACAGCCAGCGCCCCTACCTTCGCTACCAGCGTCGGGCGTTGGTGGAGGCGTCCGGCAACGTGGTGACGGCCCGCGATCATGACGAGGCCGCACTCTTGGCCTGCGCCGATGGGCGGCCGGTGCTGCTCACCACCGGCTCACGCCATCTCGCCCCCTATGTGGCGACGGCCCAGCGCCACGGCATCGCACTCTATGCCCGCATGCTGGATCATCCCGAGGCCGTGGCCGCCTGTGAGCAGGCCGGGCTGGCGGAGAACGGGCGCATCTTCGGTCGCGGCCCGTTCAGTCTGGAACAGAACCGCGCCCTGATCCGCCAGTACAACATTGGCGTGCTGGTCACCAAGGACAGCGGCCGGGCCGGTGGCGTGGCGGAAAAGCTCGAAGCCGCCCGCCTGGAACAGTGCCGGGTGATCGTGGTGCAACGGCCCGACGAAACAACGCACAATACATTTGACGACATGGATCGGCTGGTCACGGCACTCCAGCAGTGCTGCCCGCCGATCCCAGCGGTCTTAAAAATAGGAGAAATAAAGTGAATAAAACAACGCGGGTTTATCTGGTGGGTGCCGGTCCCGGCGACAGCGGCCTGATCACGGTCAAAGGCAAGCGCTGCCTGCAACACGCCGACGTGGTGCTTTACGACCGGCTATGCAATCCGGCCCTGTTGGGCGATGTGTCCCCGGCGGCTGAACAGATTTATGTCGGCAAAAACATGGGCCATCACGCCCTGCCCCAGGAACAGATCAATGCGTTACTGGTGGAGAAAGCGCGCGAGGGCAAGGTGGTGGTGCGCCTCAAAGGCGGCGATCCGTTTGTGTTCGGCCGTGGCGGCGAGGAGATCGACACCCTGGCCGAGGCGGGCATTCCGTTTGAAGTGGTGCCGGGCGTCACCGCCGGGTTCGCTGCCGGAGCCTACGCGGGCATCCCCCTGACCCATCGCGACTTCACCACCAGCGTCACCCTGGTCACCGGCCATCTCAACACCCGCAAAGACCCGCAACGCGATATCGACTGGCCCGCTCTGGGTCGCGGTCACGGCACCCTGGTGTTTTACATGGGCCTGACCAACATCGCCACCATCTGCGACGAATTAATCCACCATGGCCGCGCCGCCGACACACCGGTGGCCGTGGTCAGCCATGCCTCCACCCCGCAGCAACGCACCCTCATCGCCACCCTGGCCGATGCGCCGCAACAGGTCGCCCGACACGGCGTCACCAGCCCGGCGGTAATTCTGGTCGGCGATGTGGTGACATTGCATGAGCGGTTGGACTGGTTCCAGCGCAGCCTGACGACGGACGAAGCAACACCTGCGGAGACGCCATCCAAAACGCCCGACACCACGCCACAGGATGACAGCGCCCGCACCAACATCCTCATCTTCACCGGCAACGGCAAAGGCAAGTCCACCGCCGCCTTCGGCATGGCGTTGCGCGCCGTCGGCCATGGCCAGCGGGTGCGCATCCTCCAGTTCATGAAGAACGATCCCGATGTCGGCGAACTGGCCGCGTTGGAACGCCTCGGCGTGCCCGTCGAGCAATGCGGCCTCGGCTTCGTACCCAAACCGGATCATCCCCTGTATGCCGCACACTGCGAAGCCGCCGAGCAGGGGCTGGCCCGTGCTGAAGCCGCCATCTTCAGCGGCAATCACGACCTGATCATCCTTGACGAACTGTGCGGCACCGTGGCCCGTGGTCTGCTCGACGAACACAAGGTGGTCGATCTGCTGCGCCGTGCCCCGGCACCGCTGACCCTGGTGCTCACCGGCCGTCATGCCATACCCGCCCTCATCGATCTCGCCGACACGGTCAGCGAAATACAGCCCGTCAAGCACGCCTTTGAGCAGGGCATTCCGGCACGCAAGGGGGTGGAGTTTTGAGCAACTGTCCACGACTGGTGATCGCCGGCAGCCACAGCGGCGTCGGCAAATCATCCCTGACCCTGGCGCTGGTGGCGGCCCTGCGCCAACGCGGCCTTACGGTGCAGACCTTCAAGGTCGGGCCGGACTACCTCGACCCCGGCCACCTCAGCCGGGTGTCGGGCCGCCCGTGCTACAACCTCGACGGCTGGATGTGCGGCCGCGACTACGTCACCCGCCTGTTTGCAGAGCGCAGCGCCGATGCCGACATCGCCATCATCGAAGGAGTGATGGGCCTCTACGACGGCAGCAGCCCGACCAGCCTTGACGGCAGCACCGCCCAAATCGCCGACTGGCTCCAGGCTCCCGTGGCCCTGGTGGTCAACAGCCACGGCATGGCCCGCAGCATCGCCGCCCTGGTGCACGGCTACGCCAGCTTTGAGCCAGACATCACCCTGGCCGGAGTGATCGCCAACTTCTGCGGCTCCGACTCCCACGCCACCCTGCTCACCCAAGCATTGCAGGCCGCCAACCTGCCACCGCTACTCGGTGCCGTACCGCGCAACGCCCTGCCCGCACTACCCAGCCGCCACCTCGGTCTGGTCTCCGCCACGGAAACCCAATGGAACGCTGACCTCATCCAGCAACTCGCCGCAGCTTCCGAGCAGTACCTCTCTCTCGACCATCTGTTACAACAGGCACGCAATGCTTCACCACTGCCGCGAATACCGCCAGCTCCCCCGGTCAAAGTTGTCGCAAATGGCACGGTTCGCTTGGCCATTGCCCGCGATGCTGCTTTTCAATTTTACTATCAGGATTTGTTCGACGCCTTGGAGCAACGCGGTGTGGAGTTGGTGTTTTTCTCTCCATTGGAAGACAAGAAGCTGCCCGCAGAATGCAACGGCCTCTACCTCGGTGGCGGCTACCCGGAAGAACATGCCGAACAACTGTCGAGTAATCATACGATGCTCAACAGCATCCGAGACTTTTGTGACAGCGGGCGACCTGTGTACGCCGAATGTGGTGGATTGATCTATCTCAGTCAGGGATTGCAGGAAGAAGAAAAAAGCTGGCCATTTGTCGGCCTCCTGCCAAGCTGGACCCGAATGTGCTCACGGCGCAAACGTCTTGGGTATATGGAAGTGACTCTAAAACACCCTACGATCATTGGTGCTGCTGGCACACGACTGCGTGGCCATGAGTTTCACTACTCGGAATTGTGCGATGATCCGTTAGTGAATCTAGAATGGGAGGCTGCTTATCAGGCACGCACGAATCGTGATGGGTTATTGCGCGATGAGGGGTATTGTCATGGTCAGGTTTTAGCAAGCTATGTTCATTTGCATCTGGCCTCGGCCCCCAAGGCATTGGACAAATTCCTCTCGGTGTTGCAAAGCCCAGAGCGTACTTCTAAACAAGAAAATCAAAGATAAGTATACTGTCCCGAATGGCGCTTAAGCAATTCTGTAGTAAACTCGGGTCTGTCACAAGTCCTACCTGGGGCTCTCCCAGATGTTTACGCCATGGAACAGTGGCGGTTTGTACCGCAGGGACAGTCTCGGTTTTGCTGCCATTTTCCCTTAAACTAGCGCCATTCGGGACACTCCCCGGTTTTTCTTGGCCTGCCCGGTTTGCGGGGCCTTAGCGTTGTCTTCAATGTCTCTTCCATCTTATCGATAAACCCCCCAGAACCGAACGGGCGACCTGTGCTGGTTGCACTGCGTAAGCTGTCTTCAGCTTTGTCGTCACTTTGCATGACAAAATCGACATAGGCAGTTCTGTCCTTGCCGTCAAGCCAGGAGGGGGAATGTAAAAGATCATCATGGACAGAGGTGAGATGAGCTCTGGCGCTGGACCAGCGATAATCTTCCGCCTTTTCCACCGTGCCCGATTTGACTGGGTTCCGCTCGATATGCCGTGCAACCGTCCACAGATAGTCGTCACGTTCAACCAGGCAAGAGAAAAATCGATTCTGCCAAATGCGCCCGCTCTGCTTCAATTTTCGATTGAGATATTGCGTATAGACTTGATTTGTCAGGCCGATGCCGCGAGCCAGTGAGTCCTCTTTCTCGGGAACCACGAGTAAATGAACATGGTTGTCCATCAAACAGTAGGCCCAAATCTGCAAAGAAAACGCCTTGCTGTATTTTGCCAGCAGTTTCAGGTATTGCTGACGGTCTTCATCGTCAAAAAAGACGGTCGCGCGGTTGTTGCCGCGCTGAGTGACGTGGTGGGGATATTCGGGAACAACAATGCGGGCTATTCTTGGCATGTAGGAAGGATAGACTGGTTTTGCGTTAAAAGCAATTTAATAGGGGGAGTGTCCCGAATGGCCCGAATGGCGCTAGTTTAAGCCTGTGTAGCACGATATTGGTTACGATGAGGAATCACCTCTATTTCGTGTCTTGGTGCCGTCATTCGTTGGTAATTTTTAGGTCGTCGTTTTATACATCGAGGTTCACTCCTGCCCGGCCTTTGCCTAATTGGGACATTGGTCATTGCAGCGTACAAATCACTAACGAGCCGGTAGCGTTCCATCTTGCTGATTTGCACCTGATTCAGGTGCGATTCCCAGCTACGTAAAGCCTGTAAACTCCCTTTAAAGCTGACAACGCGAACATCAATATCGGCCTCTTCTGCCGCCTCATACATCAACCTGCGGATGCAGTTGTAGGCGATAAAATACATCATGATCTCTTTGCGGATCATCTCAGGCGTTCGGCAACGCAAAACATCCATGCCCATAGTTGTTTTTATGTCACGGAAAAACAGTTCAACATCCCATCGCTTGTAATAGAGTTTCGCGATCGATTGCGCTGGGTATTTTATGGGGTCAAGCAAAGTCGTGATGATGTAAAAGCTCTGCGTTCTAAATCCTGGATATTGGACCGCCACCTTGATTTGACGCAACATTAGCTCATCAGGCAAGAGTTCCCACTGCTCTCTTGAGTAGGATAATCTCTTCATATATTTTGGTCGTTCCCATGTGATCAAGCGATCATTTTCCCCAAATTCTTTAAGGCATTTTGTTGCCCTGACGGGTGCTCTTCGCGCCAGCGTGAGAACGCTGTCCACCTTCTGTTTCCTCAACTCGGCGATATCGAAATAGCTACAAAATCCTTTGTCTCCTAGGAAAATATCTCCGGGTCTGAATGTTCTCCACTGCTTACGTAACAGGGGCAGTTCATTTGTCTTTTTGTTGCCAATCTCATAGCTGAGCAACGCTCCGCTTTGCAATGAAAAGCAGGCGCAGATGCGGGCTGATGGGAAGCTGCAGCCTGCTTTGAGCAGAGAAGACTGAGGCCATAAGTGCTGATTAGCCTGGGTATCCGGCATACTCACACCCGTTCCATCAACAACAATCACACGCCGATTTGCAAGCAGGCCGGATTCTGGGAACTGATCAAGTTGATTAGCTGTATGCTCAAATATCTCACAGAGCATGTCTTCATCGAGCTTTTTGCGAGCCGTACAATACGAAGCTGTCGACGACGAGGGGATCTTGCTACCCTTTATGGAAGCATAGGACTGCAACTTCCGAATCACTTCTTTGCAACCACCGTCTGAATCCAACACTTGGCTAAAAAAAGCCCAGAATGTGTTCTCTTTGGAGAAAAGCCTTCTGCGACTCATGACACCGGATCTTGCAGGTTTTAGCAGGTTATAGGGGATAAATCGTTCAAAGATTTCACCAACCTGCTTAAACGACTTTTCTTTTAATACAGCTAACTCAGCAGCAAGTTTCTGTTGTGGTGTGCGTGGTTTACGTCGTAATGTTTGCAGGTGAAATCCAGGGAATATAGGCGTTGAATTCTTCATGGCTTATTATGCCATATTTGCCAAATTAATCTGGAATTTCACCATGGTAGAACTCTTAAACTAGCGCCATTCGGGAGTGTCCCTTATTTTCTTATTTTTCCGGCTTGGCCGGGGGATACTTACTCGTTTGGAACTCCAAGTTTTGATTTTATAAATTTCATAAATCCTTCTAATATTTTGTCAGTGTCTTCTTTCGTGATTACTCTGCCATCTATTGGGCCTAAAGCATCATGAATTATAGATTCTATTACATTCTGTTCTGCGCGATTTTGGTACTCTCTTAAAAAACGTTCTAATCGAGTTTTATGTGCCGCCCAAACCTCTTTACCCGGGATGTGAGGACAATCAGAGAACAAAGGAATGCATGATGGATCAAATTTACCGTTACGAATTTCGCTTGGCGTTGTATCCCTGTGTGGGTTAACTAAATAAGAATAGCAAAAATTATTGCACGTAACATCGGTCGCTAATTGAACAACAAATGGGATTTCGCCAAATAACTGAATGAAACCAGTAATGTTATCGTCACGCGACCAAATGCTAATAAAATGATCATGTGGCCCTAGCCGCGGGAGAGGAAAGGGATTCAGTTGTGTGCACCAACCTATAAATTCTGAACTATCACCAGTTCCTGAAACTATAAATTGACGTATCTTATCAAGCTCAGGTGACAATGCGATTTGAGATTCATGAACTCCAAGAAGGTTGAAAAGGGCTTTGCAAGCTCCTCGAAAGAAGTCTTGGCCACCAATGCCAAAACTTAACTTAATAGGTGAGTCTAAATAGTTTGTTTCTTTTTTTGAATCTTCTGCGAACGATTCTTGACCAATATCCAAATTGGGATGTTCTTTTTTTAGGATATTTAATGCCCATCCTAAGTGACCTTGATGTCCAAGAGTTATCTGCACATCTGCTGAACCATCTTTACGGTAATCAACCTGTACTATTGGCTTAGCAATTTCTGCCTGGCCTCCTGCAGTGAGGTGATAGATATTTCCTTTTTGATCTTGAACATTTTTTATAGGCGGCGGGGGACCCCCGCGGCCTCCTTTAGTTCCGAGGACTGTCCTAAAGCCATCCAAGCTCCTTGAAAATTCTCGGTCAATAGTCTCGCCGAACAGTTGCTGGATTGAGTTACACATAATTGTGGAGTCAGTCCAACGCGCTCCCAGGAAATTCTGTAGGATATGTTCTCCTGCGGCATCCTCAAATTGCTTTTTAGTATAAATACAGATATGCATATTTTCTGACTAACTTTTACATAAGGAGGGGCAGCAAAGCGAACAATTTGATGTAATTGTTAAAAATTTGCTTCGTCGATTCGGTTTACTATTTCTTCTAGCACCAAACTTCCAATAGGGAATCTGTTTAGGTCGTGAATGTAATATAAGTATCAATTATTGCATACATTTTGATAACCAATACATGGGCTTATATCAGTATAAGGCTCCAAGCATTTTATAATACGATTTGCATAAGCAATCGCTGGAGTTTTAGTCCCCTCAACAGCGGCAATGCCATGTGCTACTACCGCATCAACAGCATCATACACATTATTTTGTGCTCGGTAGATTTTCATGTCTTCCCTTTGACGAACAATTAAATATTGAGTTGAATACTTTACAACTTTAAATAAAAGTTAATAATATATTATTTTATGTTGACAGTCTCTAGCCATATGTCAAGCAAATAATGCATGACAATAAGCGCCATTCGGGAGTGTCCCTTGTTCTCCTGTTCTCCCCTTGTTCTCCTATATTCATGCCACGAAATACAGCCTTATTCTATTTATTGGTGAGAAATCTGGGTTAGAGTATTGTGCTTTTGTTGTAAACATTAGCCTTCTCATATATGCTTGCAATCCTAAGATGAATTAACGACTGCCCACTTTTTGTTTGCTGGCATTATGATCGTTTCGGTGTTGATCTTTGCGCACGCCCGATCCGACCTTGAGGAAAAACTGTGAAACATCTTTTGCTTAGTCTGTTGTTGTTCTACTGTTTGACTGCAACGGCATTTTCGCAAGAAAAAATTCTGCAATTTCATAGTGATATTGAGGTGCTTGGCGATGGCTCGATGCAGGTGTGCGAAACTATTTCTGTACACGCACAACGAGACCGGATTCGGCGCGGGATTTATCGGGATTTTCCCACCCGATACCGTGACCGCTTCGGCAATCGCTATCAGGTGGAGTTTACCGTCGTGGATGTTACCCGCGATGGTCGTCCTGAATTATGGCACAGTGAGAAGATCAGTAGTGGCATGCGGATATACTTGGGGGATCGTAACGTTCTTCTTGCTCCCGGAGACTACACCTACACACTCACCTATCGGACGAATCGTCAGCTCGGTTTTTTTGACTCTCATGATGAGCTTTATTGGAATGTGACAGGTAATGGCTGGGATTTCTCCATAGATTCGATCTCAGCTCGAGTTCGCCTACCGGTCTCAATCGATTCCTCTGAGATGACAGCAGAAGCCTATACGGGGCATCGTGGTGAGCGAGGCCAAGACTACCACTACCATTTTGATGAATATGGGGGTGTGGTTTTCGAGACGACGCGAACTTTCCTGCAGGGAGAAGGTCTGACGCTTGTTGTTGCTTGGCCTAAAGGCTATGTCCTTGCACCAACCCACAGCGAAGAGATCGACTTTTTTTTATACGATAATCGCACTTGGTTGATTGGATTGATTGGGTGCGGGCTTTTGCTGGTCTATCAGTTGATTGCTTGGTTTGTAGTTGGGCGTGGTCCGCGCTCAGGGGGGAATCGTCCTCGCTATCAGCCGCCCTCGGGTATTACGCCCTCTGCTGCCCGTTATCTGATGCACATGAGATACGATCACAAGACATTTGCCGCCGCATTGGTTAACTTGGCGGTGCAGGGGGTGATTGAAATTCGAGAAGAGGCGAAAGATTCTTTTACACTGATTCGAAGCGATCTCGAGGCACAAAATTGCGAGATCGGAGAAAACGGATTCCTGCAAAAGTTACTTGGGCGTTGGCCAGGAGCCTCTTTGTCTCTTAAGGCAGACAATCAGGTGAAGATAGCAGCCGCCCTTAAGGCCCATAAAACCGCTTTAGCCACGAACACGGATAAATTCTATTTTGTTACCAATCGCCCTTGGGTGGTCGCTGGCATTGTTTGGTCGCTGCTTGTTTTGATTGCTATGCTATTTTCTCTTGACGATTTTAAGGCAATGGGGCTAGGCGTTTTTCTGATTCTTTGGCTCGCTATGTGGACTTACATTTTTATTTCAGTAGGTAAGTCGACTTTGGGTGCTTGGCAACGTGACCGGTCTCTCCAACAAATTATTGTTGCTATTGTCATCACGTTGCTTTTTGTGCTTTTGGGGTTTATAGAGGTTCTCTGCATCATATTGCTGCACATTGAGGCGTCCTCCGCTTTTGCCGTATTGATTCCGGTCATGATCGGGTTGCACTTTCTTTTTAACCGTAGGATCAAAGCACCGACTCGGCTCGGACGACGTCTTCTCGATGAACTGAATGGATTCCGCAGTTATCTGGAAGTGGCCACGGAGGAAGGAATAAATTTCCACGACCCGCCGAAAAAAACACCTGAATTGTTTGAACGCTTTTTTCCCTATGCCTTGGCCTTTGATGTTGAGCGACATTGGGTGGCACGTTTTGCCTCTACGTTCCAGGGCTTAAAAAGCCATGAAAAAGTGGCTTATCATCCGGTCTGGTTGCGCAGCGACTACTCAAATAGAGGCAACTATGTGCCGTTTGTCAGTTCTTTTGGTAATTCCCTTAGTTCGGCGGTGTCCTCATCAAGCGCACCTGTCCCGGGATCTTCATTCCGAAGTGGTGGTGGAGGCTCTTCCGGTGACGGCGGCGGCGGTGGTGGCGGTGGTGGCTGGTAGGGGCACGGATTTTTGGATGGCCCCAGTCTCTTTAATGGGGTGTGTCTGTTCGTTTATTCTCAGTTGTCGTGTTTCAATCCCTTGATTTCTCGCCAGGCTGTGCCAAAAGCACCGGTGTGTTCATGGACTTCAATATAGTCCCAGTTATCGGGTATTGCCTGTTGCCATTCCAGGTCAGTGATATGTCCTACCGCTGTGGAAAAACGAAACTGCTGTCCTTGCGCGGTTTGGCCTCTTAAAAAATAGTTCCAATAGCCTGGATTTGCTCCGGCATCTTCATACTCTTTACCTTTAGCGGTTACGTAGTATTTCTGCACGGTAGGGCTCTGCTGGTCCAGTATGCCGTTGCCCATACTTAAATTAGGGACACTCCCGAATGGCGCTAGTTTAAGCCTGTGTAGCACGATATTGGTTACGATGAGGAATCACCTCTATTTCGTGTCTTGGTGCCGTCATTCGTTGGTAATTTTTAGGTCGTCGTTTTATACATCGAGGTTCACTCCTGCCCGGCCTTTGCCTAATTGGGACATTGGTCATTGCAGCGTACAAATCACTAACGAGCCGGTAGCGTTCCATCTTGCTGATTTGCACCTGATTCAGGTGCGATTCCCAGCTACGTAAAGCCTGTAAACTCCCTTTAAAGCTGACAACGCGAACATCAATATCGGCCTCTTCTGCCGCCTCATACATCAACCTGCGGATGCAGTTGTAGGCGATAAAATACATCATGATCTCTTTGCGGATCATCTCAGGCGTTCGGCAACGCAAAACATCCATGCCCATAGTTGTTTTTATGTCACGGAAAAACAGTTCAACATCCCATCGCTTGTAATAGAGTTTCGCGATCGATTGCGCTGGGTATTTTATGGGGTCAAGCAAAGTCGTGATGATGTAAAAGCTCTGCGTTCTAAATCCTGGATATTGGACCGCCACCTTGATTTGACGCAACATTAGCTCATCAGGCAAGAGTTCCCACTGCTCTCTTGAGTAGGATAATCTCTTCATATATTTTGGTCGTTCCCATGTGATCAAGCGATCATTTTCCCCAAATTCTTTAAGGCATTTTGTTGCCCTGACGGGTGCTCTTCGCGCCAGCGTGAGAACGCTGTCCACCTTCTGTTTCCTCAACTCGGCGATATCGAAATAGCTACAAAATCCTTTGTCTCCTAGGAAAATATCTCCGGGTCTGAATGTTCTCCACTGCTTACGTAACAGGGGCAGTTCATTTGTCTTTTTGTTGCCAATCTCATAGCTGAGCAACGCTCCGCTTTGCAATGAAAAGCAGGCGCAGATGCGGGCTGATGGGAAGCTGCAGCCTGCTTTGAGCAGAGAAGACTGAGGCCATAAGTGCTGATTAGCCTGGGTATCCGGCATACTCACACCCGTTCCATCAACAACAATCACGCGCCGATTTGCAAGCAGGCCGGATTCTGGGAACTGATCAAGTTGATTAGCTGTATGCTCAAATATCTCACAGAGCATGTCTTCATCGAGCTTTTTGCGAGCCGTACAATACGAAGCTGTCGACGACGAGGGGATCTTGCTACCCTTTATGGAAGCATAGGACTGCAACTTCCGAATCACTTCTTTGCAACCACCGTCTGAATCCAACACTTGGCTAAAAAAAGCCCAGAATGTGTTCTCTTTGGAGAAAAGCCTTCTGCGACTCATGACACCGGATCTTGCAGGTTTTAGCAGGTTATAGGGGATAAATCGTTCAAAGATTTCACCAACCTGCTTAAACGACTTTTCTTTTAATACAGCTAACTCAGCAGCAAGTTTCTGTTGTGGTGTGCGTGGTTTACGTCGTAATGTTTGCAGGTGAAATCCAGGGAATATAGGCGTTGAATTCTTCATGGCTTATTATGCCATATTTGCCAAATTAATCTGGAATTTCACCATGGTAGAACTCTTAAACTAGCGCCATTCGGGAGTGTCCCTAGTTTAGGAGGACGGATAACGATGAACACCATCAATACCGATTTTAACAAATCAGCCAATTTAGAGGCTTTGACTCTTGACAGTAATGCTTTTGATCATATTGACAGCAAGGTTGAAGCGGGCAGAGAGGATACGGTTCATTTTTCATCTGAAGCTCAATTCAAGCTCAATCTACAAACATATGCTTTTGGCCTTTCAGACACAGAGAGGGCTAAATTTGTTGACGCCCTGGAGCAATCAGACGAGGCGTTTTTTGACGAAAAATTTCTTCAATGGTTAAGAGACCCTCCGAAAAATGAAACGTCCAGGCTAACAATTGACCCAGAACTGGAAGCACGAGCAAAAGAAGTGGGGCCGATTACCGGAGGAGTTGCCAGCGATTCAGAGATTATTGTCCAGTACTCCGGCCCGACATTGATTGGCGAATGGAGTTTCCACGAGGCTTTAAGTTCGAGCGGTGACATTCATGAAACCGATCATCTGACTGAAAAACTGGACCAGCTTACATCAAAGGCTTCAGAGGAACTTTCCGGGCAGGATCAGGCGACCATCACAGGGGCAATGGATTCTGCTATTCGCTCTTCGAGATACCACCTAAACTCAAGTTTCTCTCTGTTTAAAGCAAATTACGATTATGAAGTTGCAGCTCAGGCCATTGCAAAGTTGCCGATGAGCGATGGATTAAAAGAGGAATATAGCAATCTGCTCTCTGAAATTCGTGCGTTTCAAGAGCAACTCATGACAGATCACATTGATCAACAAGAGAGGAAAATGCAACGATTCCCCCAATTTTCCGAAGCTATCGGGCAAGAGATTCAAGCCCTGGAGGAGGGACTTGAAATCAATGCAAAGCTACAACAGAGTATTTCGAGCTCTGAAAATGGCTTGTTGGGGGCAGAGGATTATTTTCAAGGATTGATTGAAAATGCAGAATATATCAAGCGAGATAGTTCTGAGCAAATTTCCGAGATGTTCAATCGCTATGCTGAGAATTTAGGGGAGTTTAATCGAATCTATATTGAAAAAGATTGGGGACTAAGCTCCAGTCAGCAAGCCAAGAGCGACCCGGCTTTGGACTTGGCTTTTCAGGAAACGCAAGAACTGACCAATCACTATATATCCGCAATTAATGCCTATATGGCAAATACCGGGTCGACCTGATTCCGCGGCACCCTCCTGTGCCATGCTATTACTTAACTCCAAGGGGTCATTCAATTTTGTAGATATCGGTGAATGTTCTTTTGCTGAGATCGAACTGCTTACAAATATCAGCCAAGTCAAAGAAAACAGTTCCTTTTAAAAAAATAAATAGTTGGACTAACAGCCTGTTGCTGGAAACGAGGGACACAGTGAATTCAGATTGAAAGTGCACCATGTATGATGATTGTAAATTTAAACAGAGCTTGTCTTATATTTTTTCCAATTCATCGACCAGTCTTCAAATTCTGTCGATGACAATGGCCTTGAATATAAATAGCCCTGAAATACATCACAACCAATCGCACGGAGATAGTCTCGCTGTGCTTTATTTTCGACACCTTCTGCGACAACATTCATTTGTAAGTTATGTGCCAAGTTAATAATTGTTTGACATAACATTCGATCGTCAGGGTCATCAGGTAAGCCATCAACAAAGGATTTATCTAATTTCAAGGTGGAGATGGGAAAGCGTTTAAGATAATTCAGTGAAGAATAACCAGTTCCAAAATCATCAATTGAAAGCAAAATCCCGCTTTTGCGAATGGAGAAAAACAGTTCAATATTCTCATCGGCATGCTGCATGATGGCACTTTCGGTTAACTCTATCTCAATTTTTTCAGGATTGACCGAATAGAATTCACACAGGGTCATCACTCGATCTAAAAATTTGGAACTGAGCAATTGATAACTGCTGACATTGACAGCAATCGTTAAATCTTCAAAAGCCGTGCCCTGCCAGGCCTGGAGCTGCCGAATCGCCTCTTTCACCACCCAATCACCCAGCGCATTAATGTGCCCGGTTTCTTCAGCCACTTGAATAAGTAAAGGTGGCGGCACCTGCCCTAATTCATCATCATGCCAACGGATCAAAGCCTCAACCCCCAAGACTTCGCCCGTCTCCGAGTTAACTTTGGGTTGGTAATGAAGCTTGAATACGGATTGCTTTAAAGCATTGAGCAAATTCATCTCTACCTTCAACAGGTATGATAACTTTTGTTCCATTTCACTGCTGTAAAACGCGTAGGTGTTTTTTCCTTCCAGTTTCGCTTGATACATCGCGGCATCGGCTCGCCTTAGCAACGTATTGATATTATCTCCATCCTGCGGATATTGAGCCAGGCCGATACTGGCAGAAATAACCAATTCATAGTTGTCAACATTGATAGGCGAACCGATCTCAATAAGAATTTTCTTGGCATACTCCAGTGCTTTGTCCTGCTCAATATCAAACAATACAATGACAAATTCATCGCCACCAAATCGACATAAGTGCTTAGGACAGATTGTGTTTTTTAAAATATCCTGGAAACGCTCCGCAACAGCTTGCAAAACCTTATCTCCAACATTATGGCCAAGCGCATCATTGATTTTTTTAAATCCATCCAAGTCGCTGAACATCAATTGGATGGATTGCTCCGGATAAGACTCAATCTGCCGCAAGACATTCGTACGCATGTAATGACGGCTCTCCAATTTCGTCAATTCATCAAAATAAGCCAAATTTTCTATTTTCTTCTGGTTACTGCGAGCTTCAGTAATATCTTCAATAAATAAGACAGTTTCCGTCTGATCCCAGAGTTCAAGTTGGATCAAGGTCATCCGACAGCATTTCTTTTCAGCACTGAGAGTTAAAATTTCGGTATCGAAATACAGAGGTTCAAAATCAATTTTCTGATTTACGATATCGACCAACCTTCTTTGTTCCTCTACAAAATTATGTTCAATGAAAATGTCTGTGATATTCAAACCACGCATTCGTGCAAACGACGTATTGAGAATCTTCTCCGCTACAGGGTTAACCCTTCTCAAGCATCCCTGTGGATCAAATTCCATGATGCCTTCGAGTGCATTTTCTACTAATTCATTGTAGCGCCTTTGATTGAGACGCATATTCCGATGATAATCCACTTGCTGCAGATAGTATTTAAATAACAGGGCATAAATAACGCCAATTACGAGCAATAGCACAGCAGCAAGCACCTTTTGCAAAGGTGTCATCGAAAAAGGGAAGCTAAACGCCAGAGTTATCTCGGTCGGTCGATGCTCTATAGCCGCACGAATCCGAAACCAGTCGCAGGCATCGCCAACTTGACAATTAAAAGCCAATCTGTCGCGATAATGCACTTGAAGCTGATAGTTATTAAAATTGACGTGGCGCAATAAAAACTCTTGCAAATCGACCCGAACGAAAACCAAGCCAAAACTGACATTGGCTTCAGAAGAAGATTGGAGAGGTCGAACTAAAAACAATTGTTTTTGATTATCGTAAAATGCAGTTTTATACGCACAAGATATGCAATGGGACATCAATTTATCATAAATGTTCTGCAGATCGATCAAGGTCAACAAGTCTTTTGCCATCAATTGCGCATTAGACGGATCGAGTGGAGTAAGATATAAAACAGGAGCTTTTTTCGGCAACGGCATCGCTTGTTGTCCAAAGTCGCTTATAGATAAATTTTCAAACCCCTGGAGACGGAAAGAATCGATCAGTTCCGCAGCCATGGAGGCATCAACATAAGGTGCGACCCCCATAACTTGATAGCACTCACTTTTAGGGATGAACCGTGTGGCCACTTCCAGCATGAAGGGATTGGGATGATCTGATTGCAAATAAAGTTGATTCAGTCCCTGTAAAGCAGATTGGATGTGCGAAAAATCATTCTCTAGAGTGCGTTGCAGATGGCTTAAGTCTTGTTTATTATTAACTTCTTGCTGCTGATACAAATATTGAAACAAAATAAAGCCGGCGATCATCCATAAAATCACCAAACCCGGCAAAAACCCCTTTGACGTTATGAGCCGAAAGGTTTTTTTCATAGTTCTTCCTTACGGTATACATTCAGGTTCTGTAACAGATATTGGGGTAAAGAAAGCTTTTTCGGAAGACTCAACTCAAATTCCTCATTGAGCCAATAAAGCACCTCATGGCTAGGCACTACTGGAATCGCCGAGACCTCGGTACCGGACAACAATTGCAACGCAGTATCACCTAACCACCGACCGTGCTCTTTTGCTGATTTTTCTACAGTAAACAGGCTTAAGGGTTTCATATTTGATAAGTAAGCGATCGTTGGTTTGCGCAGGTGTTCCAACGCCCACTTTTTAGCTTCCAGAGTTCGCCAATCCGCAAGTTTCTGCGTATTCCCCAATAAAATTACATCAGTATTCGAGTCGTCCTGTATCTGGCGATAGAGGTTTTTCCAGCCTGCAAGGTCTTCGGCATATCGAATTTTCAGCTCTACCGAATGATTATCGGCACTAAGAATAAAACTGCTCAAATCTTTGTTATTCGAAGTTTCGTCAACGGTAATTAAAGTCACCCTGGGAAGGGCTTTATCTGCTTCAAGCATTCGAACTAACGAAAAAATCCCTTCCGAGGGCATTTTTTCAACCATACCGGTCGTATAGTGATAATTTAATTGATAGGGTTTAGCCGTATCGTTCAATCCTGAAAAGACGGTTTTCCATGCAGGATTATTAAAAAAAGGTTTCAAGACATATTTAACGGCATTATCGCCGGAGAAAAGGACAACGTCCGGGTGATTTTGCTCAACAAACTCTTTGGCACGTTGAGCGATTTCTACCAATTGGTCATGCTGGTTGAACTTTTTGGAATCCATGAAAAAAATTTTCAGTTCACAGCGGTCACCCAATGCAGATTTCAATCCCGTAACAATATCGGCCTGCCAGCTATAATCCATCTCGTAGGAAGCGATATAGACACATGTATTTGCCCAAGTTTTTAGAGGCAAAAACATCAAAGAAAAAAGTATCCAGAAAGATAAGATTGAATTTCTTTTTGTTCGCCTCACGACTTCATACGTCCTTTTCTCAACAAAGAGTCTGCAATTCACCTCGACCCCCGACACAATGTCGACTCATCGTTTTCAAGAAGTTTAATCCAAAGCAGACAAAACGCACGGCCTATGGGGTGTTCTAAAAAAAGAATGAGCAATCATTTTTAGAAATGTGTGTGGCTGTAGCCATTGCCCCCTGAACATCACCACCCAAACAATGATTAAACAAAACCCATCTCTGACTAGTGCATTTTTATAAAGTTCTTACCTTTCACATTAATCCACATCTGCATAAAAAAGAATCTTTTTTTTAATCAAAAATAGACGGTTAGAATTTTTCAGCAGGCTAGAACGGGAACAAAAATGCAAAGTTTCCTCTTCACAAGCTAAAACGTACAACGCAGGAGCTCCTATAAAAAACTTCTACTATTTTTCCACAACTATTTATAGTTTCAGGGAAAAATATCATTCCAAAAGGCTTCGCTCCCGTGACAACGGGCGGTTTAGACCCGTTTCGAGGGCATCGACGAGGAGGGAAAACAGAGATTTCGCTTTGGCTCAGGCAGGATCACTCAGCCTTTTAGGCTGCCCACAATCCCGGAAGAAAGGTCAAGAATTCATTAGATAATAAATCAAAAGATAATAGCAGAAACAGGTCTACTTATGGCTCTACGAGCTAGGGGGGACGTTCTCATTCTTAGGATGAGAACGTCCCTTAGGTCTTGATTGATACATTTCGAATCAAACTCAACGCGACGCTACAGCACATAGCCATAGTCAGCAAGGATATCCGCCACTGCATCCTCGTTAATAAAGCCTCTGTTCACTTCGTTGACAATGGTTTGAACCGCACTCTCAGCACTGTTCATTTCATTATAACGGGCGTCATCGGGTGTGAGCATGATGTAGCCGTCATCGGTATGGCTGTAGATAAGCTTGACGTCATCGCCGTAGGTCTGTTTGAGCTGGCGTTCGACGCCGACAACCTCCATGTATTCCTCGGTTCTGCGGCGATAATACGCATCTTCAGCGGCATCGCCAATTTGCATTAACAGGGGAGTTTCAGCCCATTGGCCTGCGGGCCTAAAGAGATCGATATCCATATAGATTGAGGTGGCTCCGTCGGGCAAAGGACCGAGGGCGATGGATTCAAGTACCGTCATGCTTGGACCATTTTGCGCGGACGGCGTGCCATCGCTGGCCGTGGTGTTCTTCGGATCATGCGCTTCGGCATAGGAGGTCAGTTGTGAAAAAAGGTCTTGGCTTTCTGACTCGGAAACGGTTTCAAAGAGAGATACACCATCCCTGCGGTCGAGGCTGTGCCCTGATGTGATCACGGTTATGCCGTCGATGGTGACGGTTGAGCGCTGCTCCATCTGGGCCATAAAGGCATTGAACGCTTCCGCGGCTTTTGCCACATTCGCCTGGGTGTTAACGATGGTGTCGGTTGGTGATTCCGAGTCTTGCTGCTCGGTCAGTATTTTATCCAAGACCGTTTGAAAATCATCGTCAGGTGTTTCGACCGTTTGCGAAGCAGTCGTCGATGAGAGAGCGGAGGTGGCACTTATCGCGGAAATGGTCATGATCCTCTTCCTTTACCTTCAGCAATGAGGGGAACTGTTTTGATCCGGTAGGCTGCAGAAAACAGGTGCCGCGCGTGTTATACGGTGATCTGCCCCAGCTCTTCCATCCGCTCCAACAATGCATTGGCGCTCGGATCCGATTCAAAACGTGATAACACGGCCTGGTGCAATTCTTCAGAATCGCGAATTTGGAGATAATCCACAGAACCGTCTTCCGTCAAACGGGCCACTTCATCATGGAAGAAGGTCAACAGCTTGCCGCTGTAATCATTAATGCTCTGCTGATCTTCCTGCGAGAATTGTGAAAACACATACGCCTGCGTCTCACGATAAGGTGCGCCAATCTGTTGCTGACTTAAATCGATTGTTCTCGCTAGGGGCAGCATATCCGCATACCAATCCGGCAGGCGGTAGTCCTCAAGTGATTGGAAGCCCTGCTCGACCGCTTTTGCTTTCGCTTCATCGGAGATGGTGACGGTATCACCCTGAGTTGCGGTTGTTACGGCCGGTTCCGTCGAGGTTTTCTGCTGACGGTTATACGTGGATGAAACAGTTTGTGCGGATGTCGCTGTTGTGACATTCATACGCCGGACTCCCCAGAAGCTCTGAAATCAATGATGACATTTACCTTGCAATGCAAATTTCTTGATGGTTCGATAGCACTTCCCTATGCGACTTATCGGCATCGAAATAGAATTCTTTATGGGCGGCGGCCGTTATGTCTATAACTATGGATAAAACAGCCTATTTTTTCTGTGTGCACCTAGAGTGCAGCGACACGCTCAGAAGGATTTAGCTTCTACGACCAACCGAGGATCACCCATGTACTCTGATTTTGAAATCATCTCCTCCTATTATGACGACCTGTATGTCAAAGACGAAGAATACGCACCGGAAGCGGCCAAAGTGAAGGAACTGCTGAGCACACACGGCATTGCCCCGCAGTCGGATCTGCTGATTCTGGCGTGTGGAACGGGAGGACATATTCCCTATTTCATCGATGAGTATCAGGTGAGCGGATTGGACCTGAGCGAGGATATGCTGGCGGTGGCGGAAAAGAAGTTCCCTCACCTCACCTTTCACCGCGGCAATCTGATTGATTTTGATGTAAAGGCAGACTTTGACGCCATGATCTGCCTGTATGGCTCCATCGGTTTTGTTAGAACCGTCGCCAACCTGCGTGCCTCCATGCAGCGGATTGCCGCTCAGCTGCGCCCCGACGGCATCGCACTGATCACGCCCTGGAGCACCAAGGAAGATTTTCAGGAGTGTCTCGTCGTCGATGCCGTGGATGAGCCGGACAGGAAGATTTCGCGCATGGAGCAGGTACGCCTTAAAGAACCGGGCATCGTCGAAGTCACCTTTCACCATCTGATCGGCCAAGGCAGGGATGTGACCTACCATCAACAATCGGTGGAGATCGGCCTGTTCTCCCGCCAGGACTACCTCAGTGCCATGACCGATGCCGGACTGACAATTGTCGAGGAATACACCGGTAGCGACGTGCGCGGTGACGCGTATATTGGCAAACGGATGGTCGATTAGACGAATACACCGGTTGTAAAACCCTCTGCATTTGCCCCACAAACCAAGAAGTAACCTCATTTAAGCCTAAAAAGGTGTCGGTTTTTTTTACAGGCCTCCCCCTCTTCACACGGACAAAAAGCAACTCATTGATTTTTCAGCAAACTTTTCACTGGCTTCATTTTTGCAAATAGACACATTAAGTCATCAATGTTTTTGCACACTCTACTTTTTTGTGACGTTCGGGAGATTGCTATGAAAAAAACCGTATTCCTTCTATTAATTTTCACAACCTGTTTTATTTGCCCAGCCTTTGCAACACCAGTGCATTTCGATATCAATGCAGGCGGGTGGGGCTATGAGACGAGCTGGTCTATCACTGGCCCCTCTTTTAATGCAGGGGGGTCAAACATGACGAGCCATTATACGTATTCCTACAATTGGGATCTTGACCCGGGAGACTATACGCTCTACATGACTGATTCATATGGGGATGGATTAGATAACGGGGGATCTTTACACTTGATTGTCGATAGCGTGAGCCTGCTTGATTTTGACTACCCGAGCAGCGTATTCGGCTATAGTTACCGCTATCTTTTTGATGTCCCGGAATCTCAGATTGCAGCGGTCCCCGAGCCAGCGACTATTCTGCTCCTCGGCTGCGGCCTGGTCGGGCTCGCTTTTTACTCACGAAAGCGAAAAAAAGCATAGCCGGGTTTTAATACTGTAAGCAAGTCCGATAAAAATCGGGATCAGCAATGGTCCCGATTTTTTTTGCAGAGTTCATCACACTACGGTGTCAAAAAATCGCGGCGTTTTCCCTTACGCCAATGTTTCAGCAGCTATTTATCTTTGTCTCACCAGCCCCTTAGGCTACAATCAGCCGCTATGAAACCAACAACTCACAATTCGCCCAAAATCCATTACGGCTGGATCATTGTCGGCGTCGGCACGCTGATTATTGTCGCCTGCCTAGGCCTGGCGCGCTTTGCCTTCGGCATGTTGCTGCCGTCCATGGGCGCGGACCTTCAGCTGTCTTATGACCAGATGGGCCTGCTGGGAACAGCCAATTTCGCCGGCTATCTGGCGGCCGTGGGATTGACGCCGCTGTTGCTGCGGCGCATGACGCCGCGCATGTTAATTGCCGGTGGGCTGTTTGTCATTGCCCTGTGCATGGTGGGCATCAGCGTCAGCCAGGTGTTTTTTGCCACCCTGATCTTGTACACCATTGTCGGCGTTGGCAGTGGGCTGGCGAATATTCCGTTGATGGTGCTGGTCTCCTACTGGTTTCGCCGTGAACGGCGCGGTCGCGCGGCCGGGTTTATTGTTATCGGCAGCGGCTTTGCCATTATTCTATCCGGGTTTCTGATTCCTTATCTCAATGATGTGTATGGTACGCAAGGCTGGCGCATCAGCTGGATGGTGCTTGCCGCGCTGGTACTGATCATTGCCGTGATTGCCGCACTGCTGATCCGCAACCATCCGCAGGAAAAAGGGCTTGATCCGGTGGGCGATGGTAGTCCGGCCCCTTATGACCCGAGTGAAACACATGGCCACTACAAGGCGAGTCAGGTTCTGGTCCGCCTCGGACTGCTCTATTTTGCCTTTGGCGCCACCTATGTCATCTACGGCACCTTTATCGTCACCACCCTCATCGAAGAGTACGGCTTTGCCGAACAGACGGCCGGGCATTTCTGGTCGTGGGTAGGCTTTTTCAGCCTATTTTCGGGCGTAGTGTTCGGCACCCTGTCGGATCGTATCGGCCGCAAAGGCGGGATGATGGCGGTCTTCAGCGTGCATACCGTCGCCTACCTGCTGGCCGGAGCTCAACTGGGCACCACGGCCATCACCTGCTCCGTGGTGCTTTACGGGCTGGCGTCGTTTGCCATTCCCGCCATCATGGCCGCCGCTATTGGTGATTACCTGGGGCAGGCGCGTGCGGCGGCCGGTTTTTCCATTATCACCTTCTGCTTTGCCGTGGGTCAGACCGTGGGGCCAGCCGTGGCCGGAGTGGTGGCCGAACACAGCGGTTCATTCAGCAGCAGTTATCTGGCCTCGGCGATGCTGACAGCCACCGCCATTGGTATCGCGTTAACCCTGCCTGCGGCCACGGAGAACTAAACAGCACGCTGAAACGATTGGCAAAAGAAACTGAAGTATCCAGCCCTTAATTAACGTCTGCGAAAAAACGGTATAATCCTTTATCCACGATGTGAGAGAAAACTACCCCAAGAAACCACATAAATAAAAAGAGCAACTATTTATTCTACCTAGAAATCCCGCCAAAGACTTTCCTGCCCCAGCATAACAGCCCGTAACCGTCGCATTTTCTTACACACCAAACAACAAAAATGAAAAAACAACACAACATATTAATATATGAATACTTTTTTAATACGGCATGCAACATGCATAAAGAAAATCGTTTTTTATTTTGTTCTATTATGTACACAATGGAGGCTAAGATGAAAAAAATCTTTTTTTTAGTTTTGCTCGTATGTCTCTCGTCTACATCTGCTGCTGTTGCAAGCACGATTGATCTTAGCGCCTGGACAGCTTATCCAGGTGGATCATGGAATGTAGCGTCTGACGGTTCCAACGTTCTCCAAACAACAAATGGCGATCCAACATATTTTGTCAGTAACGATAATTATATAAACACAGTATTTAACGGTCAGTTTTCAGTTGAAACAGCCTCTGATGACGACTTTATTGGCTTTGTTTTTGGTTTTAATGGTACAGATGACTTTCTTTTATTTGATTGGAAACAAGGCACACAGTACTATTCTGGCTATACTGCTAATTCGGGTTTCACCCTTTCCAGCGTAACCGGAAGTGTAACTTTTGCTGAATTATGGGGACATACTGGGAATGGCGCTAGTTTAAGAGTTCTACCATGGTGAAATTCCAGATTAATTTGGCAAATATGGCATAATAAGCCATGAAGAATTCAACGCCTATATTCCCTGGATTTCACCTGCAAACATTACGACGTAAACCACGCACACCACAACAGAAACTTGCTGCTGAGTTAGCTGTATTAAAAGAAAAGTCGTTTAAGCAGGTTGGTGAAATCTTTGAACGATTTATCCCCTATAACCTGCTAAAACCTGCAAGATCCGGTGTCATGAGTCGCAGAAGGCTTTTCTCCAAAGAGAACACATTCTGGGCTTTTTTTAGCCAAGTGTTGGATTCAGACGGTGGTTGCAAAGAAGTGATTCGGAAGTTGCAGTCCTATGCTTCCATAAAGGGTAGCAAGATCCCCTCGTCGTCGACAGCTTCGTATTGTACGGCTCGCAAAAAGCTCGATGAAGACATGCTCTGTGAGATATTTGAGCATACAGCTAATCAACTTGATCAGTTCCCAGAATCCGGCCTGCTTGCAAATCGGCGCGTGATTGTTGTTGATGGAACGGGTGTGAGTATGCCGGATACCCAGGCTAATCAGCACTTATGGCCTCAGTCTTCTCTGCTCAAAGCAGGCTGCAGCTTCCCATCAGCCCGCATCTGCGCCTGCTTTTCATTGCAAAGCGGAGCGTTGCTCAGCTATGAGATTGGCAACAAAAAGACAAATGAACTGCCCCTGTTACGTAAGCAGTGGAGAACATTCAGACCCGGAGATATTTTCCTAGGAGACAAAGGATTTTGTAGCTATTTCGATATCGCCGAGTTGAGGAAACAGAAGGTGGACAGCGTTCTCACGCTGGCGCGAAGAGCACCCGTCAGGGCAACAAAATGCCTTAAAGAATTTGGGGAAAATGATCGCTTGATCACATGGGAACGACCAAAATATATGAAGAGATTATCCTACTCAAGAGAGCAGTGGGAACTCTTGCCTGATGAGCTAATGTTGCGTCAAATCAAGGTGGCGGTCCAATATCCAGGATTTAGAACGCAGAGCTTTTACATCATCACGACTTTGCTTGACCCCATAAAATACCCAGCGCAATCGATCGCGAAACTCTATTACAAGCGATGGGATGTTGAACTGTTTTTCCGTGACATAAAAACAACTATGGGCATGGATGTTTTGCGTTGCCGAACGCCTGAGATGATCCGCAAAGAGATCATGATGTATTTTATCGCCTACAACTGCATCCGCAGGTTGATGTATGAGGCGGCAGAAGAGGCCGATATTGATGTTCGCGTTGTCAGCTTTAAAGGGAGTTTACAGGCTTTACGTAGCTGGGAATCGCACCTGAATCAGGTGCAAATCAGCAAGATGGAACGCTACCGGCTCGTTAGTGATTTGTACGCTGCAATGACCAATGTCCCAATTAGGCAAAGGCCGGGCAGGAGTGAACCTCGATGTATAAAACGACGACCTAAAAATTACCAACGAATGACGGCACCAAGACACGAAATAGAGGTGATTCCTCATCGTAACCAATATCGTGCTACACAGGCTTAAACTAGCGCCATTCGGGACATACTGGAGATAATATTGAGGTACTAGACTCCGACTACGGTACAGGTTGGGCGGATAATACTATTTATAATTTTTCTCTTGATTATACAAATTCCAGTATTCTTATTTCTATTAACGACGCTGTAATTTTCGATATTTCTGGAACATTCGACACTGGGAAATTTGGATTTTACAACTTATCTCAATCTTATGTCAGATATTCTGGTTTTGATGAGTCGGTAAGTCCCAACGCAGTCCCGGAACCTTCTACCTTCCTACTCTTAGGATGTGGCCTTGCAGGACTTAGTTTCTTTAGTCGAAAACGAAAAAAAACTAGAAGAATACAGATGTAGGTAGACTTTTTGCACATCTAAGTGGGGTCACGAATGACCCCACTTTTGCATTTATTTATAAAGATTTGAGGTTGGATAACTCACTTGAAGGCACCACGATGTGCCGGCAGCCTCATAAACACAATCGCTCCAGTTACACAACGTAATATCCACATTCCACAGGCTGCTAAATATGCCGCTAAAGAGTTTTCCTTTAAGAACGATTTTGGTATGAAGACACAAGGCAAATCCACGATTAACATGCCTAGCCCATCAATCCAGAAAAATATCGATTCAAAAAATTCGTTATAAGTGCCCCCATGAAGAAGCTCTGTGGCATAGAAATCTTTGGCAGTGTGGCTTTTGCCATCGTCTTTCTCAACTTGAGCTATATTGCCCTCGACAAAAAAGCCATCACAACCGGCGACCCGAGAACAGGCATCATCCACACGGCTACCAGCAACAATGCCGTCATGCTGGGTCTGGCGTTTTTGTCTCTGGGTCTTGCATCATTAGCGTATCTGGTCCGCTACACCAAATACCAACGAGTCTACTGGATACTGTTAGCGACACTATGGCTGGGAATCACTCTCCGATATTGGTAGTGCGTTTTTAACAGTCCCAACACCAATCGCCACCGTCGGAAAACCTTACACTCCTCACACCCCAAAGACACGCGTGTCTAGACGAATACGTCCACACTAAAACGCAAAAAATCCTATTTTCTGCAGAGAATCCTGTAAAGAGATTCGACACCGCGCTTAAATTCCGTTAGCAACTCACACTCGCTTCTTGAACAACAAACAAAGAACATCTCATCCTGCCAATGTAACCATTTAAAATCAAAGAGAGATATCTCAAGAAAAGCATCTAGGCACGCGTCATTCAGAATTCGGCAAAATAACCGGAATGGATATTGCAAAAACAGGTAATAGCATTATTCATTACAGCTGGGCTCTTTATAAGACACTGACGGAAAAATAAGTTCCATCGGCATCGTTAGCGATCGACACAGCAGCCCACTTAACTTCTTAAGGAACGTTGAACCATGAAAAACCTGTGCATCCTTGCTTTGATTCTCCTACTGGCTGGTTTGGCTGCTGCCCCCGCATCAGCCTTCTCTTATGGCACGAACATTACGATTGACGATGGCAATGCATCCAGCGGAACCTGGTATGGCACGGGGGAAGATCAGGAAGTTGAGCCAGGGATGGTCGGTAGCCAGGCATGGGATCTTGAAGGATTTTTCCTCGACAGTGACAATGTCCTCTCCCTTGTGGGCGGCTTTGATTTTGTCGATGGCGTTGCCGGGAACGAAGCGTTTTCTTCCGGCGATATTTTTATTTCCACCATCAACTCAGAAGGGGACAGTCCTATTTACGGCAACATTGATGGTGTTGATGGAAACACCAGCATTACCAACAGTTACGGCTACGACTATGTTCTCGATCTCGACTTTGAAACGTTTACCTATACGGTCTATCAACTGGACAGTTCAAGCGTGTTGCAAACAGCCTACTATGAGCAAAATGAGGGCTCCAGCCCCTGGCAATATAACGACGATGACAACAGTGACGACATTGCCCTGCTGACGGGTTCATTCTCGTTTTCTGAGGATGTATTGACCGATTTTGTGGGGGATGATCATTATCTCCTCACCGGTTTTGACCTGTCCTTTCTCGGCCATGATACGGAATTCTATTCCCACTTCACCATGGGCTGCGGCAATGACAACCTGATGGGACATGGCGTGGTTGTTCCCGAGCCGGGCACATGGCTTCTTTTTGGAGCCGGTCTGGTTGCATTGGCTTTGGTACGACGTCGCAACGGCTAACCACAAAAACGTTATCAACTAATGAAGCGGGCTGCCCTCTCCGGGCAGCCCGCTTTTTTATTTGACACACAGCGACAGGGAGCAAGCAGAATAACGCCCCACACTTGGAGCCTCCCGCCCTCCCCAGGCCATTTCCCGGCTATTTAATCCGCGGCTAACACGGCCATGGCATTTAAATTTTAACGAGCAGTGGCCTCAACAACAATCACGGGAGAACGGACCAATGGATTTTAAGTGTTTTTTTTCTGAGCCTTTTGCAAAATTTTCTTCTGCAGCAAAAATTCTTTTGGCTATCATTGCCTTGAGTTTGACAGCATGCTCCAGCGGTTCACTTTCCAGCAAATTTAATCCGAAGACCTGTCTTGAAGAATCTCCACGCCACCCCGCAGGTTTACAGATCCTGCAAGGCCCGAGAACGCCTCAGAGCATTGCCCTCGATATGCACCCAATCTATTGCAATGGCCAGGTGCTGATGAAACTGATGAATGAGGCTGGAGAAAAGGTTTCAGCCGGAACCGTGACATTCCGGGTGCGGGTGGAATATACCGGCGAAGTGTATGATGTCAGGGTTATTACGTCCGACATTCAATCAGAGGAATTCCTCCGCCGAGTCAGAGCAATGATCCTGCAGGCCGACTTTACCCCCTGGCAACGTCATGACGAGGATACGGAATTTATTTATCCCATGACGTTTTCACACTGGTGGGATGCAAAATAGATGCTCTGAGGATTTAAACCCGTCCTTGAGTTTGGCGCACTCGCCGCTGAGGCATCAGCACATTTGAATCGGCCTTCCCCAAGGAGCACGTCTCCAACAGATTCGAGTCGAGTTTCGTCCGTTTACGTGGCATGAACCCCACATAACGTGTACATCATCCCCAACGCTGCATGTCAAGAGGGAGGGACAAGACCTTAAAAAGGTGAGACGACGAACAAAAAAAAGAGAGGCGGTTTTTTATACGATGGCTTGATAAGTCGTACGATGCGTTGCTTTAAAAGCAAAAGGGGGGAGGCGAATTTCGCCTCCCCCCTTTTTTTCTGATCCGCTTAGCGCAAACGCAGTTGACGGATGGCAACTTCCGAAATGTACACCTTACCGGTGGC
This sequence comes from uncultured Desulfuromonas sp., assembly GCF_963676955.1. Taxonomy (NCBI): domain Bacteria; kingdom Pseudomonadati; phylum Thermodesulfobacteriota; class Desulfuromonadia; order Desulfuromonadales; family Desulfuromonadaceae; genus Desulfuromonas; species uncultured Desulfuromonas sp. Next base: position 141,246 of record NZ_OY781461.1, read on the forward strand.
AGGAGCATAAACTGTCAAACCAGGCATTTGATAGGTTTTGCCGTCTTTAACCATATAATCCTTGTCAATCGGCAGCTCAGCACCACCAACAACGAGAACCGGATTCTCTGCATCGTTCATATCAATCTCGTAGTCACTGGTGATCGTGTTCAGGTCGACATAGAGTTTTTCAGTGGTTTTATCCAGATTAACACCAATCACATCGGCTGCGATAAAGGCCAGATCCGTGTTATCGACAACATGTGCCGGTGCTTGATCACCAATCATCCACAGAGGCACAGTCTCACCCGTATGACCATGAGTGGTCCAGCCGATGACCGTATGATTCTTGCTCACAACCCGAGACAGAGCATAACTCAGGCCGACAGAGCTCTCCAGCTCCCTGATTTCAGCCAGATCATCCGAGGTCAAAGTGATCCCCCAGTTCGTGTAGACGCTGTCGCTCAATGCGCCATCGGAGTCATCAGCCATCAAGGCAACAACACCGTTAGAGGACATCTTCATGCCCAGCAGAGGATCAACCAGATCCTCAATCTTGGTCTCGGTGTAACCCATCGCCGTATTGTAATGGCCGATTTTCATCCCACCGGTGTTGTGGTCCGGAAAGGCCATGACCACGGTGCGACCGTTTTCATCGGCAAAATCGTTAGCGACCTGAACGGCATCATCAAAGGCCAGAAAGTCCGTGACCATGTAGATCGGATCATTCGCGTGACCGGCCCAGTCAACCTGCGATCCTTCCACCATCAGCAGGAAGCCATCGGGGTCTTGAGAAAGGATTTCAATGGCTTTTTCAACCATTTCGGCCAAAGAAGGCTCATGGGTCGCAAAGAACTGGCGATCAATATCCGGTTGCATATGGCTGTCATCGAACAGGCCCCAAACTTTACCGGAAGTGATCTCTGCCATCTGCTCTTTGCTGTCAACAAACTGATAGCCACGATCCTCAAGAACGTCCAACAGATTTTCGCCATCAGTTCGTTTGCCGCCATACACCGTACCAAAGCTGGTGGTGTAGGTCTCATCTTCAGGAATCAAGTGGCGCAGACCACCACCAAACACGACGTCGAGATTATTGTAAACAATATGTTCCATAATCTCATTGGTGTTATTGCGGCTTCCATTATGAGCGGTGAAACCGGCCGGAGTGGCGTGGGTAACGCGGCTGGTGGCGACAATGCCAACGGATTTTCCTTCACGTTTAGCCGCTTCAAGAACAGAAGCGAGCGGCGCATAAGGTGTTACTGCGGAATCATAACCAGTCAACAGAGTGTCGCTACGTGCGCCAACGCTGACAAAACCGTTGGATGTTTTATAACCCGTGGCAAAGGCGCTGGATGCAGCCGCTGAATCGGTGATGATTGAATCGGCCATATGCGTTTTAACGGCGCCCTGTTGCATTCCGTCAACGGCAAGATCGTCCCTTTTATACCAGCGCGCGACGGTTTGAACGGTCTCATCACAACCATCAGGAATCATAATAATGACATTTTCATCGTTACTCCGAAAAAGATTACCATGTCCAGCCATGGCACTGTTGGCAGCCAAGGCGAGGCATCCGGCGATGACCCCAATTCGTGCAAACTTCCCCCATCTTTTGTGCATTTTTTCCCCCTTTTTCTTTTCACAGGTACAAACAAGAGTTCCACTGCACCACGCAGCTGGTTAGTTATCAGGGAGCAACATTATGAAAATATTTGAATTGTAAGAATCTGCATAAGCAACGTGTCAGTTTGCAATTAGAACACGGCAGCGCACACGCTCTCATCGCACAAAATCCCTCTATAATGCCGAATCACGCACAGAGACATTGCGTATCATCTCCACACCATCAAGATCGCGAGAACACGTGGCAATCTTCGCCGGTCAACAGGTCACCATCGCACACTCAAGAAACTCTCATCCAATCACAACCCGTTTCCAACACGATGCTGCTTCTATGACTGATCACCCAAACAGCAGGATGGAGCGACATGATCGGAACAGACAATACGTTGGTGAGTCCTTTTCTTCTTTCGCGACAACCCGTTTCCAGTGTCACGGCCCGGTTGAAAAAACCACTGTGGATTCTGGTGGAACAGCTGCTGGGTTTGCGGCGTTGCCAACAACTCTATGACCGGGTCAGTGCGGAGTACTCGGAGCTCCCTTTTGCTGAGCAGGCGTTAAAGACGCTCAACGTCGGTTATCAATTAAATAGCCATGAGCGGGCGCGCATCCCCGTGTCCGGGCCGTGTATCCTGATTGCCAATCATCCGTTCGGTGGCATTGAAGGGTTAATCCTCATGGAACTGCTCGAAAAGCAGCGACCGGATTTCAAGGTGATGGCAAACGCCCTGCTCAGCCGTATTCCACAATTGCGTGACCGGCTGATCAATGTCGATCCCTTTGGCGGCTCCGATGCCGCCCGCACCAATCTGACGCCGTTGCGCCAGTCGTTGAACTGGCTGAAACAGGGCGGTGTGCTGGTGATTTTTCCCGCCGGAGAGGTGGCCTCCCGACAGAGCTCAGGAGAAATAACCGACCCGACCTGGAGCTCAACCCTGCCCCGTCTGGTACGGCGCAGCAAAGCGCCGGTACTGCCGGTGTTTTTTCCCGGCGAAAACGGGGCCCTGTTTCAATGGGCCGGACGCATCCACCCACGCCTGCGCACCGCTTTACTGCCGCGCATGGTGCTGAACAAAACCGGGCAAACCTTGCCGCTGCGCATCGGTAATCTGCTATCGGCCAAAAAGCTCGCCGCCTTCTCCTCCAATCAGGCGTTAAACGACTACCTGCGTCTGCGCACCTACAGCTTGAATCTGGCGGGTGAAACCAGCGAGGGTACCACTCCCGAACCAGTGACGGAAAAAGGCCAACCCATCTGCGCGGCGCTGCCCGCTGCAACGTTGGAGAGCGAAATGGCCGCCCTGCCCCAACACCAACGGCTGGTGCAAAGTGGTGAATTTGACGTCGTCGTGTTCACCGCAGCGCAGGCCCCGGGGCTGCTCAATGAAATCGGTCGGCTGCGTGAAGTCACCTTTCGCCAGGTGGGGGAAGGCACCGGTCACAGCATTGACCTGGACCGTTTTGACGAGGCCTATACCCACCTGTGTCTGTGGAACCATAAACAACGCGAGCTGGTCGGCGCCTACCGCATCGGACGGGTGGATGAGCTGCTCGGCCGCTACGGCGCCGACGGACTGTACACCTCGACACTGTTCGATTTTCAACCGCAACTGCTGGAGCGGATGCACAACGCCCTGGAATTGGGCCGCTCATTTATCCGTCCGGAATACCAGCGCTCCTATGCACCTCTGCTGTTGCTGTGGAAAGGGATCGGTCACTACCTGGTCAACAATCCCGAGTATCGCTACCTGTTTGGTCCGGTGAGTATCTCAAACGATTACAGCACCAACTCCCGCCGTTTGATGGTCGACACCCTGACCCGTTATTTCATGGTTAAGGAATGGTCCGGGCTGGTGTCACCGCGCCTGCCGGTGCCGGTAACGCCATTGAAGATTCAGGGAATCTCTGCCCAGCAGAGCGACCCGCTGCTGCGCGATATGGAAGAGATCTCGGCGCTGGTCGCCGACCTGGAAAGCGATAATCGCGGCATTCCGGTACTGCTGCGACACTACCTGAGCCTGGGCGGTAAACTGCTGGCCTTCAACCTCGACCCGGATTTCGGCAATGTCATCGACGGTTTATTGCTGGTTGATCTGCATCAGACTGAACGCAAGCAGTTACAGCGTTACATGGGCCGGGAAGGTCACGCGAGTTACCTGGTGGCCCAACAGGACCAGACGGTGGCTTGCGCCTGACCATTTCCGCATGATGCGGGTTTGCGCAAGCCAATTGTTTGGGGATTAATTTTTTCCAAAAAACAAGAAAGCAGTTGCGGCTGTCGTCGCAAATCAGCTATACCTATGTCCGCTATGGCTTCTCCACATACTGAGAACAGGTCGTAGCACACGACAATTAAATCGATCACCACGACAGTGTTCAGCCATAGGGCCTATCAAGCCCGACGGCTGCTGAAAAGGGAATCCCGTGAAAATCGGGAACGGACCCACCGCTGTAACCGGGGACAACAATCGCACGATGCCACTGAGCCACCGTTCGGGAAGGCGCGAGTGAAGGATGATCCGGAAGTCAGAAGACCTGCTGGCGTGGTTTGGATGTCACAAAACCGAAGGGGATGGTTCGGTCGACATGCGCAAGGTCAAGGGTCATAATGGGAGCCCGTAACCGTTTGGTTACGGGCTCTTTTTGTTTTCCGCCCCGCTTGAACTGGTCTGAAACTTCCCCGTTTTTATCCAAATTGCTGCTTTTACAAAAGCAGCAATTTGAATGGCTAAGCAAAAAGCGCCAAATGCAAGGCGCGTAATCGTCGAGCAATGAGGCGTACTTCCGTACGTCGAAGCGGCGAGACAATTACAGCAACGCAGCAGTTGGTGAATTTTTGCGATGCCATCAATGTTTTGTAATTGACCAGGGAGTGCTTCACTATGAAAACTTGTCACACCATTCTTTATGGCCTTATTCTGTGCCTGTTCAGTCTGGCACTGAGTCTACCCAGTGCATTTGCCGAGGAGACGACTGACAGCATCCTGCTTGATGACATGGTGGTCACAGCCACCCGCTCGGAAAATTCCGCCTTTGCCACACCGGTGACGATCAGTGTCGTCGGCCAGCAAGAGATTCAGGAACAGAATGCCACCACCTTCACCGACCTGCTCGACGGCGTCGCCGGGGTCACCTTGAGCGGCGCCGGGCCGTGGGAAACCACGCCGACCATTCGCGGCATGGGCACCAACCGGGTGCTGGTACTCTTCGACGGCGACCGCGAAACCAACCTGTGGGCGGGACGCGCGCCGTTGACACCGTTTATCGACAGCAGCGATATCGAGCGGATCGAAGTGGTCAAAGGACCGTCCTCCGTGCTCTACGGCAGCGACGCGCTCGGTGGTGTCATCAATGTCATCACCAAGGAGGTGGCTCTGGCCGACGGCGACACCTGGCAGGCGCAACAGCGCATCGGCGCGCGCTATTCCTCGGTGGATGACGGCCTGGTCGGCAACTATACGGTCAACGCCGGCGGTCACGGTCTCGGCATCCGCCTCAACGTGGCGGCCGAGGATCACGACGACTACGAAGTGGGCGACGGCGACGAGCTGCCCCACAGTCAGTTTGAAAACAAAAGCCTCGATTTGAAGACCCTCTACAATTTCAACGATCACCACACCGTCAAGGCCGAGTTGCGCATCAACGACATCAACGACATGGGTGTCGCGCAAAAAGACCCGAATGCACCGGAATCCCACTTCACTCTCTACAACACCCGCAGCTACAAACTGGCGTATGTCGGCACCGATCTCGGCGCGATACAGCGTCTGGAAACCCGCCTGTTCCATGTCGATCAGAAACGGCGCTTTGTCGGCGATTTTCCCAACACGGCCAAGCAGGTCCACAACCTGAAGCAGAACACCATCGACACCACGGCCACCGGTGGCTCGCTGCAGGCCACCTTTGCACCGGGCCGGAATCAACAGTGGACCACCGGCCTGGAGATCGTCCATGAAACCACGGATTCCGATGAATCGCAGCAGATCTTCAGCACCACCAACGAGTCGCTGAAAAAACTGCTCACCTTTCAGCCGTTACCCGACGGCGAGCGCGACCATTTGGGTCTGTTTGCCCAGAACGAAATCATGGTCAGCGAAGATTGGAGCCTGACTCTCGGCGGCCGCTACGATTACTTTGCAGCCGATGCCGACGACGTTACCATGAGCCAGACCAGCTACGGTGCCGGTGGCGCCGCTACAGTCCAGTCCATCAACGAATTTTCCCGCGAGACGGACCAGGCCGTGACCTTCAGCCTCGGCTCACTCTATGCCCTGAGCAATACCCTGCACCTGACGGCCAACCTGGCCACGGCGTTTCGCGCTCCGGATCTGTTTGAGCGCTATTCGACCCGTGGCGGCGGCAGCCAGGTGATTATCGGCAATCCGGACCTTGACGCCGAATACACCTACAACGCCGACCTCGGCCTCAAGTACCTGTCGCCACGCGTCAAAGGCTATGTCAGCGTATTTTATAACCGCGTTGATGATTACATCGATCTGGTCAAGCAGGACAGTTCGTTTCTCGCCAACATCCCCACCTATGGCTATGTCAATGTCGAGGACGCGGAACTGTACGGCGTCGATGCCGAGTCCACCCTCCAACTGACGTCGCGCCTCGATCTGGAAACGGCCATCGCCTGGGTGGAAGGCAAGGACCGTGACACCAACGAGCATCTCAGCGCCATTGCCCCGCTCAACGGCCGCATCGGTCTGCGCTACGCCGCGCCACTAACCACCACCATGCGCTACACCCTGCGCGCCCAGGCCACCCTCTACGACCGCCAGCGCAATGTATCGGACAGCGAAGAGGAAACGCCGGGCTATACGACAGTTGACCTGCACGCCGGGCTCAACCTAGGTGCCTGGGGGATGTTTGAGGCCATCGACCTGAACGTCAGCGTGAAGAACCTCCTCGATCGCGGCTACCGCAGCCATTTGCGCTCCAGCCAGACGGACTGGATCTATGAGCCGGGCCGCAACATCGTGGTGGGGCTGCAATGCACCTTTTAACGGATAGGGTTTCTGTTGAATTCGACAGCCCACTTAAAAACAAAACCGTCAATTCAACCGTCATCCCCGCGCAGGCGGGGATCCATGCTCCATCATTGAAATTAGATTCCCGCCTGCGCGGGAATGACGTGACTATGAGTAGTATCCAAAAGACTTGGACGAACGTCGATGGTTTGTACCAACGGCATGGAACAATCAAACGAGGATAACACGATGATGCCTTTGCGACACATTGCCAGCCTCCTTGTCACCGGGCTGTTGCTCGCCATCACAAGTTCGTTCGTCGGCGCGGCCACCGATTGCGGTGGCCCGCGCACGGTGACGGATCTGGCTGGGCGGCAGGTTGAAATAACCACGCCGGTCCGACGTCTGGTGGGCATCCATTCCGCCCTGAGCCTGTTGTGCTATATGAACCTGGCGCCTCAGGTGGTCGGCGTGGAGCAGGAGGAGAAAGACCCGCGTCAGTGGGTGGGCGGCACCGGCCGCTCCTACCGTCTGGCTTATCCCCAACTCGGTGAACTGCCCGGCATCGGCTCACGACGTCAGATCGATGCCGAGGCACTGGTCGCGCTGCAGCCCGACGTCATCTTCATGGGCTGGGGCACGCCGCAGGCCGCCGACCGGTTGCAGCAGCAGACCGGCATCCCGGTGGTGATGGTGCATAACGGCAATTTGACCAGCCAACGCCAGCGATTCGAACACTCCCTCGACCTGATCGCCACGGTGTGTGATCGCCAAGAGCGCGCCGGGCAGATCAAAGCCTTCCTCAACGCCAGTCTGGACGATCTGCACCGGCGTATTAAGGGTCGGCAGTCAACCATGACAACCTACATCGGCGGCCTCAATTTCCGCGTCGCCCACGGCTTGCTCGGCACCAGCCGCGACTATCCGCCTTTTGTACTGTTGAACGCCCACAACATCTCTGACCAGATCACGCCACCGAAAAACCTGATCAAAGGACGCTTCTCCATGGCTGACGAAAGTTTGCTCAAGGCCGATCCCGAAGTGATCTTCATCTGTGCCGGCGGTGAGTCTCTGGTGCGCAACGACCTGAACCATCCGGCGTTTGCCGCCCTCAGTGCGGTACGCAACCAGCGCCTGTATCGCATTATTCCGCATTACTACGCGGCCAGTCCCGACACGGTGCTGGCCGAAACCTACTACATGGGCACCATTCTCTATCCCGAGGCGTTCGCCGATGTCGATATCGCGGCCACGGCCGACCGCTTTTACCGCTTTTTTGTCGGCGCACCGCTTTACCGGGAGATGGCGGAACTGTTCGGCCCGTTCGCGCCGTTGAGCGCCACCACCGCAGGTGGCCCGGCATCATGAGCCTGCGCCGCGCCTATCACCAGCGTCAGCACCGCTTAACCGTGGGTTGGCTGGCCACCCTGCTGGTGTTGGGATTGATCACCCTGCTCGCCCTGACCAGCGGCGCCATGGATGTCGACTGGCGTCAACTGTGGTCCGGCGACGGCCAGGCCCTCAGCGCATCGCAACGCGTCCTGCTGCACATCCGCCTGCCGCGCGCCTGCAGCGCCATTCTCGGCGGCGCGGCCCTGGCCACGGCCGGACTTATTCTCCAGGTGCTACTCAACAATCCGCTGGCCTCGCCCTCCACTCTCGGCATCTCCCAGGGCGCGTCATTCGGCGCGGCATGCGGCATCTGGTTGTTGTCGTCCGGTCCGGCACTGACCGTGTCGCCGTGGCTGGTCACCGGCCTGGCGTTTGGCGGCGCCATGGCCACCACCCTGCTGATCCTCGCTTTGAGTCTGTGGCGCAACTGCGGCCGCGAAACCATCATCCTCGCCGGGGTGGCGCTCAGCGCCCTGTTCGTTGCCGCTACCACCCTGCTGCAATATCTGGCCGACGACACCCAGCTGGCCGCCATCGTCCACTGGAGTTTCGGCGATGTCGGTCGCGCCGACTGGCGCGATCTGCGTCTGCTGGGTCTGGTCACGTTGATTGGCTTGATCGCGCTATGGAGCCAACGGCGCACCTTCAACGCCCTGCTGTGCGGCCACGACACCGCCACCAGCCTCGGCCTGCATGTCACCCGCCTGAGGCTGGCCGGAGTCACTCTGGTAGCGCTGATGACCGCCACCACCGTTACCCTGCTCGGCGTCATCAGCTTTATCGGCTTGGTCGCCCCCCACTTGGTGCGGCTGCTGGTCGGTGACAACGTGGCGGCACGCCTGCCGTTGTGCGCCCTGAGCGGTGCCATGTTGCTGCTGCTCGCCGACCTCATCGGCCGCACGCTGCTGGCGCCACTGACCTTTCCCGCCGGAGTGGTCACTGCGTTTCTCGGTGCGCCATTGTTCCTGGTGTTGCTGTTCAGCCGGGAGCAGCCATGGACCTGAAACTGCACCAACTGCATTTCGCCTATCGCGGGGGCCGACCGGTGCTCACCGGTCTGGACGCCACCCTGGCCGACGGCCAACTCACCGCCCTGCTCGGCGTCAACGGCTCGGGGAAATCGACCCTGCTCAAGCTGATGGCCGGGATTCTGACGCCGGACCGTGGCGATATCGTCCTCGGTGCGCCGCTGGAGAAGTCCCTGCGTCAGCTCGGCCCGCGGCGCATCGCCCATCACTGCGCCTACGTCGCTCAGAACACCCAGCCGCCGACCCTGACGGTGTTTGACTACGTGCTGCTCGGCCGCCTGCCCCACCAGCACGGCTGGTCGGCCCGACCATCATCGGCTGATTTAGAGCGGGTCGAACAGAGTCTCGCCCAGATGGAACTTATCGATCTGGCCCACACACCCATGACAAAACTGAGCGGTGGCCAGGTGCAGATGGCGGTGATTGCCCGCGCCCTGGCCCAGCAACCGGCGATCCTGCTGCTCGACGAACCGACCAACAACCTTGATCCCAAACATCAGGTGCAGCTGATGGACAAATTGCGCACCGTCAGCCACGAGCACGGCACCACCGTGATTTTCAGCATGCACGATATCAACCTCGCTTTGCAGTGGGCTGATCGTGTTCTGTTGCTCCATGAAGGACGCCCGTTGCGCCACATCCCGACCCAACAGCTGACAGCCTGCGATTTATCGACTCTGTTCGGCCTGCCCTATCAGCTCCATGACCTTGGCGACAACCAACGCTGGTTCCGGCCCTGTTGGCGGAAAGGATCGTCAGTTGCCAATTGTCGAATGGTTGTGACAGGCGTAAGATAGACCACGAAGCTTTTCTTGTTTCATCCCTTCGCTGACCTGATGATCTGAACGAAGAGAGTTACGAATCACCCCTCAGGAAACCGGACGCCATGACTTCTATTCGTTTGTTGCTTTTTGACAATGCGTTGTTGCAACGCTCTTTGTTATTTATTTTTGGTCTGTTTATTATGGCCATCGGCGTGGATCTGTCGGTCAAAGCCAACCTGGGCGTTTCGCCGATCTCCAGCATTCCCTATGTCTACAGCCTCAAATTCCCCCTGACCATGGGGGAAACAACCATCATTCTCAATATCCTGCTCATTGGCCTGCAGATCCTGCTGTTGCAAAAAGAGTATCACTGGCTTCAACTGGTGCAGATTCCGGTCGTTGTGCTGTTTGGCTGGTTTATCGATATGACCATGCCCCTGATGGCATGGATTGAACCCACCCACTACGCGAGTCAGAGCGGCTACTGCCTGTTAAGCTGTGCCATTCTCGCTTTAGGCGTGTTTTTTGAGGTGAAGGCAAAAGTCACCTACCTGCCCGGCGAAGGGGTTGCCATGGCGCTGTGCCGTCGCTTCGGATTTGAGTTCGGCAAAGCAAAAATCGGCGTCGACAGTTCGCTGGTCATCGCCGGAATCATCAGTTCGCTGGTGTTTATGGGCACGGTTCAGGGCATCCGCGAAGGCACCGTAGTCGCGGCCCTTCTGGTGGGCTATTTTGTCCGCTTTTTTAACAGAATCATCACCCTGCCCCAGGCGATTTTGCCCCGCGAACCTCATGGTGAGCAGAGCGTCACCCCCCAACCGCAGCCATGCGCAACAAGCGCCACAACCGTGATCACCATTTCGCGTGAACTCGGCAGCGGCGGCCACGAGATCGGCAAAAGGGTGGCGCAACGATTGGGCGTGCCGTTTTATGATCAACAGTTGATTAAGCTCTCGGCCGAGCAGGGCGGCTTTACCCTCGACTACATCCGCGACCATGAACAGCAGCTGGCGCACTCGCTGTTTTATACCCTCTACGAACAGAATTATGCCTATGTCGATGAGCAACTGCCGCCGCTTGACGCCCTGTTCATGGTGCAGAGCAAAATCATCCGCGACATTGCCGACAGGGAATCCTGTGTGATTGTCGGCCGATGTGCTGATTTTGTTCTCAAAGACAGCGCAAATTGTTTAAGTGTTTTTATTCATGCGGATCGTTCTTTTCGCACGCAGAGGATCATGAAACGCGATCACGTCGGCAAAAATGATGCTGTTAACATGCTGGAGGATTCGGATCGAAAACGCACCAACTATTGCCGGCACTTTACCGGTCGCCAATGGGGTCAGGCCGGACAGTACAACCTGAGCGTTGAAAGTTCATTTTTCGGCTTGGATCAGATAACAGACATGATTGTCCAGGCCTTCCAACAGAGGGCGAAACCTCAAAAGGCAAGAAGAGCGTCCTGAAAATCGGGGAGGCATCCGTTAACGGATTCACCATCATGCGATGAGATAAAAAATTATCTCAAAAGGTAAACCTTCACATTTACAGTGTAAAAATGCTACAAAGAGTCCAGGGGTTAAAAGTTTTCAACACGTTCAACGTTGTGTTTAAGACTTTTTTACAATTCAATCTCAATCTCACTGACAACCACCCCTCCCAACCCGGCTGCCTTGAAAAGAGAGGACCCGGATTGTTATCACTCCGCAGGGACAGACATGCGTATTTTAATGCTTCTGTTTGTCATGCTCATGGGCTTTTCCGCCACAGCCTGGGCGACGAACGGCATGAATATGATCGGTTATGGTGCCGTATCCAGCGCCATGGGGGGAGCGGACCTGGCATTGGTTGATAATGTCACGGCCATGAATATCAACCCTGCCGGACTCTGCGGCTGCTGTGGTAGCGAAATCAGTGTCGGCGACAGTATGCTGCAGCCCCGCAATCATCATCAGGATCAGCATGGCAACGATGTCCTGGCCGAGGAACAACTCTTTCACCTGCCGCTGCTGGCCTGGGCCCAGCCCATCAAAGACTCCCCCTTTATCTTCGGTCTTGGATTTTTTGCTCAGGGCGGCATGGGCTTGCGCTATGAACACCTGCGTATGCCGTTTGCCGACCGGGTGGCCATGACCCGCGAGTACGATGAGCTGTCCAGTAACATCAGTTACATGAAAGCCACACCGACGCTGGCCTGGCGCAGTGAAGACCGCCGCCTGAAATTGGGAATCTGTTTACAGGGCGGCTATGCCACCGCTGAAATGGATCTGTTCCCCCATACCAGTCTGGCGATTGATGAGGGTGGCGACGGCAACAATGAGTTCTCTTTTTTCGGCATGAGATTGAAAGACAGTCGCGCCTGGGCAACGGGGCTGCGTTTTGGATTTCAATACCAGTGGGGCAATCTCACGGTAGGTGGTGCTTATCTCACCGAATCGAAACTCACCTATAAAGACGGCAATGTACGTATCAATTACTCCGCACTGGGTGAAGGGTTGGTCGATTACGATGCCGAGTTGTCCGGATTCAACTGGCCACGCCAAGCCGGTCTGGGCTTCAGTTACCGGATTGGCGACACCGTGAAAGTGGCCATGGATGTCGACTGGATCAACTGGTCGAATGCCGTCAAGAATGTCCGTTTGAAACTTGATCAGAGCGACAACGACCAGGTACCCTCGTCACTGACCTACGCATACCCCATGTCATGGCGGGACCAATGGGTGATCGCCGTGGGATTGGAATACCGCTGTACGGACAGCCTGTGCTTGCGATTGGGGTATAATCACGGTAACGATCCCATACCGGGGAAAAACCTTTTCCCCTTTTTCCCCGCCATCGCCACCGACCATGTCACCACAGGTGCCGGATTGAAATGGCAGAAGTGGCAGGTTGACCTTGCCCTGGAGTGGGCGTTAAAGAAAAAAGCCTACGGCGATAACGGTCTGTTCTGCCATCACGGTTACAGTGCGGAAGTGTCGCAGTTTACCAGCCATCTGATGGTGACACGCCGCTACTGAAACAAAAAGCGCACTTCGTCATGAAACCACATCACATCTTTGCCGACGCTCCCGATGGCGCCACCCTCGACCAGTTTTACACCGCTCTCAAGCAGGAGTTTACCGTGCGCGGTGCATTGATGCCCGACGCCCATCTCGGCTATGCTCTGCCTATCGGTGGCGTGGTCGCCACTCAGGACGTCATTGTCCCGGCCTGGGTGGGATACGATATCGGCTGCGGCATGTGCGCGGTACCGACAACCTTTGCGGCGCAGGAGATTCGCAGGCAGGCCGAAGCGATTTTCAACGCCATCTACCGCGTGGTGCCGGTGGGCTATCATCACAACCGCCACGAGACCGCCTGGCACCATGAACACTACCCGTGCAGTCCGTTTCTGGGCACATTGTTTGCCGAAAACGGCCTGCGGCAACTGGGCTCGCTGGGCAATGGCAATCATTTCATTGAGATCGGCAGTGATGACAATGACCGGGTGTGGATCATCGTTCATTCCGGGTCACGCAATCTGGGCCATTCCGTGGCGAGTCATTACATGAAACTGGCCGCCGGGAGCACGAAAGCGCGCCAGGGGCACGATGGTCTGGCCGTGGATTGCGCCACCGGACGCGACTACCTGAAGGACCTGACATTCTGTCTGGCCTTTGCTCTGGAAAACCGCCATGAGATGATCCGCCGGGTGGTGCAACAGATTCAGCGCTGTTGTCCCGGCGAGGCGCAGTGGGCTGAGCTGATCAATCGCAACCATAATCATGCCGAGGAAAAAGACGGCGTGTGGATTCACCGCAAGGGCGCGACCCATGCCGAAGCCGGTATGATGGGGGTAATCCCCGGCAACATGCGTGACGGCTCGTTCATTATCGAGGGGAAGGGGAATCCCCTGTCGCTGTGGTCAAGTTCCCATGGCGCGGGGCGGATATTGAGCCGCAGGGCGGCCAAGGAGCAGTTGAGCATGAAGGCGTTCAGCCGCAGCATGGACGGTATTGTCGCGCAGGTCACCACGAAAACCCTCGATGAATCGCCATCGGCCTACAAAGATATCTTTGCCGTCATGGAACAGCAGAAAGACCTGGTGATCGTCCACAGCCATGTCAAGCCGATCATCAACATCAAGGGCTGAATCCGGCAGAGATTACTCTTTATCTTTTATGTAGGCCTGTAACTGGTTAAGCACCGCAACAATAGCCAACACTTCGGCGCGGGTCATGTAAGGGCGGCCACTCTGCTCCAGAGCCGCGAAGAACGGATCAAAGGCGGTGACGCCTTGTTGGTTGAGATCATCGTGGAGCTTTTGCGGTGAGAGTTTGTCTTTTTTAAACAGAAAGGCCCGCTGCGCGTGCTGAATGCCGCTGTACGCCAAGCGTTGAACCATCATAAGGAACAGGACGCCGCACAGCAGGAAAAAGGTGGCGGCCGTGGCCTGAACATCGACGGACGACCAGGTCTCCGGCAGAACGTCACGGTGCCACGGCATGGTGATAAAATAGGCCGCAACGCCGGTCAGCATCATGGTCAGATTGCGCCTCAGCCAGCCAATGCGACGCCGCCCGAGAATCATGTCGGCGACCAGCAGCATGGCAACCAGCAACAAAAGCCCCTGCCACACAGGCTGGCCAAACAGCAGCGGCACCAGTACGGCGACGACGCACAACCCCAGTACCGGCAGCAACGCGCCGAGAAAGCTACTGAAACTGCGCAACAGACTGCTGCGCCGAATCCGGGTAATCTCACGGCCGGTCAGGGGAACATAGTGATGAAGGTTCTGATGATCGGGGATGGCTTGGGTGGATGGCATATGGTCCAGTCGTCTTCGTTCAGGATTGACAGAGCACTAGAAATTTTCGCTCCCGGTCAGCTCCGTCGTGCACGAGGCCCCGGGGAAACGTTCCGTTCCATAAAACCATCCCCTGCCGTCCGGATCAATCCCTTTGTCGTCGCTTCCCTCTTTTTATGCCGATGACGGCGTGCCACCGGCCGTGCATGAAAAAGCCATGGATCAGCAGCCCCGCCTGTTGGAAGAGTCCGGGAAAAATCAGGCGCGCAGCCGCCTGACCCATCTCAGTGTTTTTCATTCAGCAGGGCAATAAATTCGTTTTTCGGCAGGGGTTTGGAAAACAGGAAGCCCTGGCCATAGCGAAAGCCCATGAGGTTGAGACATTGCTGCTGCACCTTTTCCTCAATGCCTTCGGCCACCAGATTCAAGCCCATGACCCGGGTAAAGGTGACCAGGGCTTCGGCAAGAGCGGCATCGTTGATATCGTGATGCACGTCCGTGACAAAAGCACGATCCAGTTTGAGCTTATCGACCGGAAATTGCTTGAGGTAGGCGAGAGAGGTATAGCCGGTGCCAAAATCGTCCAGAGCCATTTTAAAGCCTTTGCCATGCAACTCATGCATGGTGGCGATGGCTTTTTCCACGTCGTCGAGCATCATGCTCTCCGTCAACTCCAGCTCCAGCACCGAAGGCGGAATGCCATGTCGGGCCACGACGTCAGCGACTTCGTCGGCAAAGCCCTCTTCAAGAAACTGGCGGGCCGACACATTGACCGCGATGTGGAACCACTCACCACGGCTGTGATGATAGTCGCGAATGGTTTGGCAGCATTGTTCAATAATCCACCGGCCGAGGGGAATGATCAGACCGCCCTCTTCGGCGACCGGAATCATGCGGTCCGGCGAGACCCAGCCCAGTTCGTCATTATGCCAGCGCAGCAACGCTTCGGCCGCGACGATCTCGCCGTTGTCCAGATCAACCTGCGGCTGGTAATAGAGTTGCAGCTCATCGTTTTCCAGAGCGTGACGCAACCGCGACTCAATGATCAGGTATTCCTGAGCCTTCTCTGCCAACTCCGCGGAGAAATAACACAACCGGTTGCGCCCTTCGCGTTTGGCCTGATGCATGGCGTTGTCAGCGTTGGCCATCAACGTCACGTCGTCCTCACCGTCCTCCGGGTACAGCGCCACCCCGACACTGGCGGTAATGATCAGTTCCGAGCCATCAATGTTCATGGGTTCGGCGATCGCCTGCAACATCCGTTGCGCCATGCGCGTGGCATCCACCTCATCGTTAAGGCAGGTGACCAGAATGGCGAACTCATCGCCGCTGAGCCGCGAGATGGTGTCCTGCTCACGGCCAACACGTTTCAGCCGTGCGGCGACTTCGATCAGCATCCGGTCACCGGCCACCTGGCCGAGGGAATCGTTGATCCGTTTAAAATAATCCAGATCCAGCGAGAACACCTGGACCTGCACTCCGGCACGATTCTGGGCCCGTTTGATGGCCTGCTGCAGACGGTCGCGAAACAGGATGCGGTTGGCCGAATCGGTCAAAGGATCGGTCTGGGCCAAGTGCAGCATCTTCTGCTCCCAGGCTTTTTCCTCACTCAGATCCGCACTGACCGCGATATAGCGTGTCGTCTGGTCTTCAGGGTTAACCACGGTTTCGATGGTCAGCCATTGCGGCAGATTGTGCCCTTCTTTATGGCGCATCCAGACCTCACCCTGCCAGGAGCCTTCGCCACGCAGTTGTTTGAATAACTGGCCATAAAAAGCCTCATCGTGCATTTCCGATTTCAAAAACAGCGGGATTCGCTCCAGCATCTCGTCTTCAGCATAGCCGCTGACGGTGCAGAATGTTTTGTTGACGGCCAGCACCGTGCCGGTTTCATCGGCAAGCAGCACAGCGTCATTGCTGTGATCAACCACAGCGGACAACTGGCGCAGACGCTGTTCCTGTTCACGACGCAGACTGATGTCGCGTACCGCGCTGAGCACGCATTTCTGTCCGCGGAATTCAATGACGATACTGCGAATCTCCACGGGAAACGTATGGCCGTCTTTGTGTGTATAGATAAATTCGAACAGGATGGGCTCTCCAGCCAGTGCTTTGGCGTACAGATCCTCCAGGTCAAGGCGTTCATCCTTGCGACACAGCCGGGTGAAACTCTGCAGTTTCAATTCCTCAAAACTGCGGCCCAGCATGGCTTCATAAGGTTTGTTGCACAGCAATAATTCTTCCCGTTCATTGCGCACGGTCAATCCGTCCACACTGTGGTCAAACAGGGTGCGATATTCATTCAGGCTGCGTTCGAGCTCGTTCTGGAGGGCTTTGAGTTCGACTTCGGCCTGATGCTGTTCCGTCACATTGAGCACGACCAGCTGAATCAGGGTTCGATTCTCAATATGGATCTGGCTGCCGATGATCTCAACATAGAGATCTCTTACCGGCAGAAAAAGCTCTTCCTTGTGAACGCCCTGCGCGAGGATTTTATCGATGAAAGCCGTCACTTTGCGCCAATTTTCCTCGGAATGAAACTGGCGCAAATTGTGCTGAGGCATTTTTTCAGGCAAGCCGAACAGTCGACGTGCCGCCTGATTGAGACGCACCAGTTCCCCATCCTGCTCGAGGATAAAAATCGCTTCCTGAGCCTGGTCGAACAGCGACTGATAGTAGCGCTGTTCCCGGACAACCCCGGCATAGAGCGGATCCATGCCGAACCGCTTGATAAAAAACCACAGCAATTGACTGAGCACCACACAGCCAAAGATCAATGCCACGATGGTTCCCCAGTTGTTATCAGGCCACCATGGTGCGGCCACCGTCTGTTTTTTTTGCAGAGACAGGACAACGTAATGCTCGCCATCTCCAATGGTGATTTGCGCCTGGCGGATCTTCCTTTTTTTCTCAACCGGACGGGAGAGCGAATACAGCTCCGTTTTATTGGGACCAGTTAAACAGATGGCGACATAGGCCGGATTACGCTCAAAAAACTGCTTCAGAGTGGCATTCATCTGGGCAAAATCGTACCGCAACAAAGGCTCGTGCAATAGCGCCTGGAGCAAGTGCTGTTCAGTGGCAAAACTCCGCTCCGCCAACTGGTCAACCACATGCTGTTTCCCGCGCACCACAAAGAAGATGCTCAGCAACAGCATAAACAGGAACACGCCGGTCACTACCTGCGCCACCGAGCGATACGATTTTTTTTGCCATTGTGGCTGAAATCGACGGATCATGGTCCTGCCTCAAAACGCCTGATCGCTCGTTGATAGTTTCGCAAGGGGTCGTATTCCCAATCTTCCACGGGGACAATGGCCACCACATCATCGCGGATCCGCTGCAAGAGGCCATGTTCGTTTTGTTCATCCAGTGTCAGCAATGCCTGGCTGACAGCTTTGGCCAGCGACGGCGAGACGGAAGGTCCGGCCACAAACAGATGATCGGCCACTTCAGGCAGCGGCGCCAGAACCCGCAGCTCTTTGAAACAGGGTTGCATGACGATCTCCTGTTTCACCGACCCGGCATCAAAAAAACCCGCCAGCACCGCATAGGCGACATTTTCATGATTTTTCAAAAATTGCCGGGCCGCCAGATCTTGCGCATAAATTCCCGCCTCAACCAGTACATAGGTGGTGACACCATAGCCCATGGTGGAATTGGGGCTGACAAAAGCCAGCCGTTTTCCGGCCAACTGGGCCACAGTCTTAATTCCGCTGTCATGCCGGACAACCAGAGCACCACGTAAATAGGGCTGCCGGCCTTTCAGTTTACCGAGCAAAGTAATGTGATCACAGCGTTGTTTCAACAGAACATAATTCGATGACCCCATGAAGGCCACATCCACTTTTCCGGCAATCAGTTGATCGATCAACGCATCAAAGGTCACGGCAATTTTCAGCTTGACCTCCTGGCCAAGCTGCGTGGAGAGGTAATCGCACAGCGGTGTAAATCGTGCTGAAAGTTCCGTGGACGACAGATAGGGATGAACGCCGAAAACCAGAGAAGAGGACCACACACCATGCGGACAAAAGGCGATGGAGAAAAAAACGATCCACCCCAGGGCTGATGTGGTAATGGGTTTTCGTCTCATCGCGTGCCACTCCCTTGATTATTAAAAACGAAAGAACCGTTAAACCATACTCTAATAACTCTATCTCAATTTTCAAACAGGTAAAGTCCTCCCAGCAGGAAGTTGAAAAAGTCCCTTCCGAGGGCTTTTCAACGACGCAAGCCGAAAATGCGATATCCATCTTGCTTACAAAATCAAGTAGTTGAGAATTTTTTCCGCCCGGCTATGGGCTCCACAGGCTGTTTTTCAACAGCCTGCTAAAGAGAGTTCGTCGCTGCGTTGGCCGAACCGTTTGTCCTCGCCAACGACAGATCAGACATGATTGAGAAGTTTGAGTTCCTTGGGATGGGGATTCAGGTAGACTTGTGTGTGCAGATACGTTTGATCGTATTTACGCACATAATGGTTGAGCAGGGTAATGGGAACGATGAGGGGAACCAGGCCGTTACGATAATCCTCTATTTTCTCAAGAACTTCAGATTTTTCATCCGCACTCAGCTGTTTTTTGAAATAGCCGAGAATATGCTGCAACACATTGACCTGTTTTTTCTCTGTGGTTTTTAAAGACAGGGCTTTTAACAGCAGCGTGCGGTACTGGTCGAGAAATGTCTCAAAGGGCTGGTTTTTGCCATGGGCGACCAGGCGCCCCATTTCGCGATAAATCTTTTCACTGTGGGCAAGAATCAACAATTTGTGGCGGCTATGAAACTCCACCATGCCGCCATAGCCGGCCTCTCCGGCCAGGGTTTCGCGCAGCCGCTTCAAGGTGAAAATGCGGGTGATGAAGTTTTCACGCAACGTGGGATCATGCAACCGCCCTTCCTCTTCCACCGGCAGCAACGGAAAATGTTCCATGAAGATGCGCGCAAACACACCAACCCCGTGATGGTCCGGCATCCCGCCGCCTTCAGGATAGATTTTCACCCGTTCCATGCCGCTGCTCGGCGATTTAGCTTTAAAAATGAAGCCGTCGAGCTGCTCCGCTTCCAAGCCTTTGACCCGCTGCTGCGCCCAAAGCTGCATTTTATCGGTGATATCCTCACCGGTTTTGCTAAAACGCAGCCGTACCTGCTGATCGTTATCACGCACCAGCCGCAATGCCGGACGGGGAGTGGCGAGTCCGACCTCTACCTCCGGGCACACCGGCAGGTAATCGACATACGCACCAAGCACATCCATGAGATAGCGGTCCTGTTTATGGCCACCGTCAAAACGGACTTTGGCTCCCAACAGACACGAGCTGATACCAAGACGAATGCGGCTTTCCATAAAACACCTCTCGGGAAGAATCAACACCTGCGCTGAAAGAATGTACGGCTGATCGCCTCAACCTGACCAAGATCATCGGCCACGGTCGTTCCGGGAATCTCATAGGCACCGGCGATCCCACGCCCCCCGGCGACAAGATGACAGCTGTCGGGTAACAGACGTCGCAATGTCATCAGATCGCTGCGCGCCTGAAGCGATGAATAGTGGCTACTGAATGAAAGCGCTACTCCATGACAGGCCGTGGCATAAACAAGATCCGGCAACTCCGACATGGGCAGATCGTCCAGCAGCCACTGACAACGCACGCCCTGACAAGAGAACAACACGGCCGCCATCAGCAGGGCCAGGTGATGACGCTCGCCGTTAATGGTGACAAACAGCATCAGGGGCGATGCCACTTCGGTATCCTGTTGTCGGCCAAGGATTTCAAGCAAGATCTTCTGCACCCGATCAGAGACGGCGTGCTCGCGGGCAATGGTCAATTCTCCCGACATCCAGCCGCGATCGAGACAGGCCAGCACCTCTGCGCTACAATGAAGAATAAACTGCTCGACGGTTGTCGTGGCCAGCTGATGGCGCAGCATCTGCTCCAGTTCATCGAGAGACGCCGATACCACCAAGGACTGTAATCCGTGAGGGCGGAGATTATCCTCCTCGGCCAGAGAGGACTCAAGCAGCTGATGGCGCTCATTAGCCGACATGCCGAACAGGTTGTTGGGACGGTAGCCCAGAGATTGCAATTTGCGTACGATCTGCAATTGCGCCACCTGATCCTCAGAATAACGGCGATGGCCGCGGCGATCACGCCGCGGCTGTGGAAATCCGTAGCGCCGTTCCCAGACGCGCAACGTATCGACACTGATGCCAAGCTCTTGACTGAGTTGTTGAACCGTGAGCATAGTTTGTCCTGGACAAAATAAAAAGAGACTTGAATACTATAAGGAAACACGATCAAGAACAATTATAATATTACATGGAGGATGTGATGGAAAACAAGCTGGAACAACTTTTTTATGTTGCCCTCGGCGGTGCCCTGGCCGCGAAAGAGCAGATTGAGAAAAACAGCGAAGAGCTCAAAGAGTGGCAGGGCAAAGCAGAAAACACCGCCCGCACCTTCCTCGATGATCTGGCTGAAAAAGGCGCCGAAGAGCGCGAAAGCCTGCGTCAGACACTCAAGGGTTTGCTCAAAGAGGTGATCGACGAGCTGGGTCTGGCCACCAAAGAAGATCTCGAACAGCTGAAAAAGGAGCTGGGAGACCGCTAAGTGGGCCACCTGATTCTGCTGATCCTGCGCCAGTGCCGGCCACAGCGCAGCTATCGCATCTTCCGCTTTCTGGTCACGGTGTTCCTGCTGTTTCGCCGCAAGCAACGCTGGCTGCTGTGGCAGCCGCTACCGCCGCAGGAACTCGTAACCACCATCCGCACCCTGGGTACCAGCTTCGTCAAGCTGGCTCAGGTCCTCGCCACCCGTGCGGACTTTTTCGACGACGACTACCTGACGGCCCTGCGCCAGCTCCACGACCAGATGCCGCCGATGAGCGATGCCCAGCGCCGCCACATGATGCAGAGGGCGTTTGGTGATCGGGAGTTCTTCAACGCCTTTGACGAACAACCCATTGCCAGCGCCTCCATCGGCCAGGTACATCGCGCACGCCTCAAGAAAGAGGGCGATTGGGTGGCGGTCAAACTGCTGCGTGCCGACATCCGCTGGATCGTGCGCATCGACATCGTGCTGCTCAACCTGTTCATGCGCCTGTTCCAGCCGCTGTTCACCGACCAGACCCGCCACTCCATCGAATCGGTACTGCGTGCCTTTACCCAGGTGGTGCTCGAAGAGGTCAACATGAGTCGCGAGCTGGCCAACCTCGAGCAGTTCCGCCAGATCTACCACGATCATCAGCCCGAAGCGATCCGCTTCCCCACCCCCTACCCGGCCTATTGCAGCGAGTTCGCTCTGGTGATGAGCTTTGAGGAGGGCTTCCGCATCGACGATGTAGAAGCGGTCAAAAAACTGCCGGTGTCGTTTGAGGAATTAATGCAGCATCTGGTGATGTTCTACACCGAGCAGATGCTGGTCAAAGGAATCTTTCACGCCGATCCGCATCCCGGCAATCTGCTGGTCACCGAACAGGGGCAGCTGGTATTTCTCGACTTCGGCATGGTCAGCCGCATTCCTCAGGCCATGCGTCAGGCGATGATTTATGCGGTCAAGGCCGCTTATGAGCGCGACTACGATCTGCTGGTCAGCGCCACCCGACGTCTCGGTATCCTCACCGAGGAGTCGGACCCGCGCCACATGAGCGAGGTGGCCGAGCGGCTGTTTGACATTTTCGACAGCGAGCAGCTCGACGCCTCAAGCATGCAGGAGCTGGCCTTCGGCGTGCTTGATGTGCTCCACGATCAGCCGTTCAAGCTGCCGCAGGATGTGATCTACGTCATGCGCGTCAGCTCGCTCATTGAGGGCTTGGGCACTCAGTACGTCACCAACTTCAACGGCGTCAAAGATATCCTGCCGATCCTTAAAAGGAATCTGCCAAGAGCGCTGGGCGAAGATTCCCTCGGCATCGACAAACTGATCAAGGAAGCCGCGCAACTGCCCCTGACCCTGAGCCGGGCGCGGCGGGTGACGGAACTCGCTGAACAGGGCGATCTGGTGGTACGCATGGCCAATGCCGACCGTCAGTATCTGCTGCACCATCTGGCCAAATTATTGCGCACCCTGGCTGTAATTCTGTTCTGGCTGGCCGTAGCCTTTTATCTGCAACGTGCCCCGCAACCTTGGGCGCAAAGTACCTCATGGATTGCCCTCGCTATCGCCGGGCTGTTGACCTGGCGCGGCATGCGTCTGAAATAGGAAACCTCTTTTTATGACTACGTCATCGTCCCCAGTCGTTGTGTGGTTCCGTCAGGATTTGCGCCTTAGCGACAACCCGGCTCTGCTCACAGCCCTGCGCCTTGGCCCGATCATCCCTATTTACATTCTCGACGATGAGCATGCCGCAGCGCACCGCATGGGCGCGGCCAGCCGTTGTTGGCTGCACCGCAGTCTGGATGCCCTCAATCAGCAGCTCAACGGACGCCTGCAACTGTTTCGTGGTCCGGCCGATATTCTTCTTGAGCAACTGGTTCAGCACTATAACTGTCGGACCGTGACCTGGAACCGCTGCTATGAGCCATGGCGCATCCGCCGCGACAGGATGATTAAAGAGAAACTTCAAGGGCTGGGCATCACCGTCCACAGTGACAACGGTTCACTGTTGTGGGAGCCGTGGCAGGTGCTGAAAAGAGACCAGACACCCTACCAGGTATTTACGCCATTTTACCGCCACGCCCGTGACAGTGTCCCGATCCGATCGCCCCTGCCGCGACCTGCCGAAATTGCTCTGGCCGAGGTGACTCCCTACAGCGCCTTGCAACTGGACGACCTCAAACTGCGTCCCAACCAGCCATGGGCGGACAACATTCTCTACGACTGGCACCCCGGTGAAGCCGGTGCTCAGCAACGCTGGCAAACCTTTCGGGAGGAGGACTTCCTCGGCTATGAACAGGGACGGGATTTTCCGGCTGAGCCCCATGTGTCGCGTCTGTCACCGGCGATCCATTTTGGAGAAATTTCCGTACATCAGCTCTGGCATGACGCCCAGACCATTGGCCACGAAGATGCCCTGGCGTTTCAACGCCAGCTGGCGTGGCGGGAATTTTCCTATGGCCAGCTTTATCATCACCATGACATGGATCGCGTTAACCTGAATCGCCGCTTCGACGCCTTTCCCTGGCGCGATGATGCCGATCAACTGAGCCGCTGGCAACAGGGCCGGACCGGCATCCCGTTTGTCGATGCCGGTATGCGCGAACTGTGGCAGACCGGCACCATGCATAATCGACTGCGCATGGTGGTGGGGTCGTTTCTGGTAAAAAATCTCGGCATCCATTGGCACCACGGTGCCGACTGGTTCTGGGACTGCCTGCTCGATGCCGACCTGGCCAACAACAGTGCCGGGTGGCAGTGGATCGCGGGCTGCGGTGCGGATGCCGCGCCCTACTTTCGCATTTTCAATCCGGTCACCCAAGGGCAGAAGTTTGATCAACACGGTGACTATACCCGCCTCTTCGTGCCGGAACTGGCCAAATTGCCGGATCGCTATC
Source organism: uncultured Desulfuromonas sp. (assembly GCF_963676955.1). Classification (NCBI taxonomy): domain Bacteria; kingdom Pseudomonadati; phylum Thermodesulfobacteriota; class Desulfuromonadia; order Desulfuromonadales; family Desulfuromonadaceae; genus Desulfuromonas; species uncultured Desulfuromonas sp. Next base: position 165,281 of record NZ_OY781461.1, read on the forward strand.
TGTTCTGCCCGTGGCAGGCACCGAAGTCATTGTTACAGGAGTGCGGGATATCTCTGGGTGAAACCTATCCTGAGCCGATGGTTGATCTCAAGGTGTCGCGGCAGCAGGCGTTGGATGCCTATGCGCATATGCGGCAGGCAACTTGAATGATTTTTTACCACGGAGACACTGAGGCACGGAGAAAACCTCAAGGCAGACCTTTTTTCTTAGCCTCACGATAAAGGCCTCGATAACTTCGGATAAAATCTTAAAATCGTGAAACCATATTTGTAAGAACGAATGTTTTGAAGGCTTTTATGACGACAGACATTCGCGACTAAATACTCTCCTATAAGCCTCAGAAAAAGTTTCTGGAAAGCCTTTATGTCTTTATCTTTTGATTTGAAAAAAATCTTGGCCTTTATCCGATTTGATCGTGAAGTCATCGTGAAGCGAAAAGATTTTGACCTTCTCCGTGTCTCCGTGCCTCCGTGGTAAAAACACAAGCCACAAAACCTCCCCCCCCCCCTTGAACCCATGTCGAAAATTCGCTATAACAGGAGCCGTTTCGCAAACGCCCCAACCAAGGAGCCCTGTTTCACCATGATGATGTTTCTGTCCGCCCCGGCCAGCCTGCTATTTTTCTACCTGGCCTGGTATTTCATCCGCCGAAAAGAATACCGCAACGGCATGGTGATGAGCCTGATCGCCGTCGTCCTGCTTGGCGTCACTGTGGCTTTCGGCGCCCTCGGCTATTACTGGGCAACCCTTGACATCCAGGGGCCGATCATCTGACCCCTCCGCCTAAACCGGCAATTCCGCAAAACCACCGTTTTCGCTGTAGCACACCAATTGCTGACTGACCACATCGGAACGGACATAGAGTTCAGCATCCGCTACCTGGAACACCTTCACCACTTTCTTAAAACGGCTGCTCGCCGGCATCAAGCCCTCAAACACATTGTGGAAACTCATCAGGTGCTGACGATTAAACAGGCAATCGCGGCGCTCCGGATACAGGGCCAGGTAAAAGATTTCACTCTCGACCAGATCCTGGAAGAAGTGGGAACCGTAGGAGAGCTCCGGCATCATGCCGCCGCTTTCAAAAGCGACTTCACCGACAATGGTCATGTTGTTGATTTCGTTGAAAGCGATGGGCACACCCAGGCTCGGTGTTGACGTGCCCCAGCGCCCCGGACCGAGCAGCATGGTTTTGTTGTCCTGACGATCGGCAATGCGCTTGTTGAGGCGACCGATCAGGCGGGCCACCTCAAACTTGTCCGCATTGCCGAGACGGGCATATTCGTCCGGCTCCACCCAGATAATCCAGCTCAAGCGATGGGCGACGTTGCCGCCCATGAAATTACCCTCGTTGCGGAAAATCACCTGGTCCTCATCGAGATCGGTCGGCAACCGGCCCAGCGTCTGAATGCCCTTGGTCTGCAGAGGACGGCACTGCACCACGCACAGGCGGATGGTCTGTTGGGCATCGACACTGGCGGTGAACTCGATATCCACCGGATAGTCATAGGCCTGCTCCAACGTCTTCAGGGCATTCTGCATCATGGCACAGAAATCGGTCTGTGACAGGAAGCGCTCAAAGGTGAGCAGCCACACCTCTTCCTTTTGCCGGGTGCGACTGCGGATGAGACTGCTGGTTTCGGTATCGCGCACACCGTACAGAGACCACGGCATTTCCGGCAATGCCCCGGACAACCGCAGGGTGGAGACGGTCTGCAGACTGTTCTCCTCGACATTGAGCACATCGACATCGCGCTGGGAAAACTTGCGCACATCTTCCACGCCTTTGACCGGGCGCTTCATCGGCGCATCCAAGGCGACAATACACGGATAGTCACCATCCACCCGATCCACGGCGCGGGTGCCGAGGCCAAGCACCAGTCGCAACATCCCGGCGGTGGGCTCCATGTCGCGATCCCAGACAAAACTGTTGTACGACACGCCGACCCCGGCCAGTTCCGGGAAGTAATAACGCTCGTGATAGCTGCCGGACACCCGCTGCACCAGCAGCGCCATCTGCTCGTCGCTCTGGTCAAGGCCGCGTTGCAACCGGTAGGCCAGGGCCTCTTCACTCATGGCACTGGCAAAAATACGCCGTACCGCATCCTCAAACATTTCCAGCCGCTCTTCCGGCGTGCCCTGGTTGGTGCGGAAAAAACTGTCGTACTTACCGGCAAAGGCATTGCCGAAACCGTCTTCCAGCAAAGAACTGGAGCGGACAATGATCGGATACTGGCCGAAATATTCCAGCATACGCCGGAACCCTTCGCGGATCGATTCGGGGAACACGCCTTGCAGCATGCACTCACGCAACGACTCCGCCGCCGAAAAATAGCCGTCAGTGGTTTTCTGCGCCATGAACAGCTTCCACCAGCCGTTATGAACAATGTAGCTGTAGTAGACGTTAGAGCCGACGTAGAAGGAATCATGAGGTTCCAGGGCATCGCGCCAAGTGAACGACAGCTCTTTGCTGAGAATATGGTTGGCGAGCAACATGCCGACCGCTTTACCACCGATAAAGCCGGTGCCGATGATGCGCGAGCGGATTTTGATCAAATCGGCCAGGGAGAAATAGCGCTCGGCCAGGGCCAGCACCCGCTCATCGCGGCCGATCATGTGGCGGCAGATATGGCGGATCATGGTCAGCTGTTCGCGGGGTTCGGCCTGCTCCTGATCCAGGCGCTCCGCTTCGAGGAACAGCTGATGCCAGTGATCCAGATAACGGGTGCCGTACCCTTCGCGGCGTCCGTGGGTGCGCAGCAGGGTGGTCGCTTCCCAACTGTTGGTGATGGGGATGAACCGGTCGCCGTGCTTACGGTGCGGCAAAAACATGGTCGGTGAATGGCGCTGCCAGACCTTGCGCGGATGGACGTAGAAATGGCCGTCGGCCTGGTAGACATCAATCAGCACCTGAGTCGTCTGGCGAATGCGGTCGAGGGTTTCAAACGAGTGGCTATGGCGGATCAGGGCAAAGTAGGCCACGGTATCCAGCTCAAACAGGTAGGGACAGGTGACCCAGAAAAAGTTGCCGACCATGTGATCGGTGGTCCAGGCGGAAAGAAGTTCCGACAGGCAATCGAACACGTAGAAGGCGCCGGTGCCTTCGTCGCGGAGGATTTCATGGATGCGGGTGGCGAAATGCTCAAAGCCCTGACGGGGATCAATGGAGCACACACGGATATGCGGCGATGAACCGAGCAGCGGCTCGTGCTCGCCGAAACGCATGTAGATCACCCGGCGATTCTCTTTGAGGGCATGGTCGACATACGGACCGATGAAATAGCGGTAGTCGTCAATGCTGTCGACTTCCCACACCACATTATCGCCTATGCGGAGTCCGTCGAGAATCTGGTCGAGGCTGTCGTAGCCGGAGGTGACGCGTAATGCTGAATCCATTGAAATTCCTCTGTAGCTTGTTTGGTGTTTTGTGGTTTGTACTGCGGGGAAGCTCGCACCGGCTAACATCATCCGTTCATGTTACTTGGTGCCCACATGACGCGGGCTTCCGCGCCCGCACGTCGTATATGGTCTCCCCCCATTTTGCAACAGCAAAGTAACGTTGATGACAAAGGCAGGGTTGCGGTCGTATATCCGGCCTCATGGTGAGAGATTCTATTCTCTCGGGCCTTGATGAAGTCCGCGCGCATTCTCCTTATCGGGCCATCGGCATTGAGTGCCTGACGTGTGGTCTGGTTTTAAATGCGCCGGTCTAACCTGTTTTGTCATCGCTCGTTAGTAAGCTGTCGCACTGTCTGGCGGGGTGAATCTATTTTTTACTCCTGTTTTTTCTCGCTGTTAGCTTGCCGCTTGACTGGATTGGTAACGACTGCCATTTTTCAGGATCGCCCACCCGATGCGGGCCATCTTATTGGCCAAAGCCACTGCGGCCTTGTTGGCACCGCGTTCTAAGCGTATTCGATTGATCCAGCGACTTAACGGATCATCCTTTCCTGCGGCATAGGCCACAACGGCTCGGGCGCCATGCACAAGCAAACTGCGTAAGTAGCGATCTCCGCGCTTGCTGATGCCGAGTAAATTCTGTTTGCCGCCGCTGCTATGTTGCCGTGGCACCAGACCCAACGATGCGGAGACATCTCGGCCTCGTTTGTAGTCTCGGCCGTCTCCGACTGCGCTACGAAAGGCACTGGCGACAATGGGACCAAATCCTGGAACCGTTTGCAGCCGGACACAGGCTTCATCGCTTCGACTGAGTTGACTGAGCTGCTGGGTGTAAAAATCGATCTGATCATCCAAAGCGACAAAGTGCTCATAGCTGCGCGCCACGACCGACCGAAACGAATCACTCAAACCGTTGTCAGCGTCTTCCAGTATGGCAGGAATACCACGGCGAAGCGCACTGACCCCTTGAGGTATGATCAATCCGAACTCAGCCAAGAGCCCGCGAAGACTGTTGCCCAATGCTGTACGTTCCTTGACCATTCTGGAGCGCAACCTATGCAGCGCCTGCATCTCCTGTTGTTGCACTGTCTTCACCGCAACGTTAGGCATGGTCGGCCGAGTCGCCGCTTCGGCAATGGCACAGGCATCGTTATAGTCATTCTTGTTGCCCCGCAAGTAGGGTTTGACATACTGAGGTGGGATCACTTTAACCTCGTGTCCCATCTCCATCAGCTTACGCGCCCAGTAGTGACAACCGGCACAAGCTTCCATGGCGATAGTACAGATTGGCAGCTTAACAAAAAACTCAGCGACTTGATGACGGCGCAACATCCGTTTCATGACCTGCTTGCCAGCGTGATCAAAGCCGACAACATGGAAAACATTCTTTGCCAAGTCCAGCCCGACTGTACTAATCTTCATGGTGGTCTCCTCCTCGCATTTCGTTGATGGATAGTGATAACCCATCCTGGCACATAGATGCCGTATTTTGAAAGCGGGGGGAGACCATCTCATCAGGGCACTTTTGCGTCGACAAAAGTACCGCAAAATCGACTCCCGACAGGGGGGTTGGTATCAATCAGATCTCACGGTGCTGTTGCGGATCTTTTTCGTGTCCGCTGCGTTATCCGTCGTCGCCATAGAATAACTATGGCTCCTCCCTCTGCCTTGCTGACTCAAAAAATCTCTCACAACATCTCCCGCTCATCGGATTGACAACAACCCCGGCACCCTGCGGGTTCCCTCTCTACGTTCACTTACACCTCGATGTCGGCAAAACTCGCCCTATCTGCATCAGTCCTCAAACAGGTTGCCGACGACCATCGCGGTGACCGTTCTCTTCGTTCGGCGCTGCTGAACGGGAGAGCTTGGGAGATACGCGATCAATTTTCCTGAATGCACAAATGGCTCCGATCCCAGCTTGAGGGATCGGAGCCAAAGCATATCACGATTGCTCAAAAATCAAATCAGGCCTAACGCCGTCATCGATTTAGCGACTTTGATAAAGCCGGCAATGTTGGCACCATTCACATAGTTGCCCGGTGTGCCGAACTCCTCAGCCGTCTCGTAGCACAACTGGTGGATGTTGCGCATGATCTGTTGCAAACGCTCTTCAGTATATTCAAAGGTCCACGAATCACGACAGGCATTCTGCTGCATTTCCAGAGCACTGGTGGCCACGCCACCGGCATTGGCCGCCTTGCCCGGACCATAGGCGATGCCGGCTTCCAGGAACACCCGCACCCCCTCCGGCGTTGTCGGCATGTTGGCACCTTCGCCGACGGCGATGCAGCCGTTTTTCACCAGCATGGCGGCATCCTTGCCGTTAATTTCGTTCTGGGTAGCTGACGGCATGGCCACCTGACAGGGCACTTCCCAGATATTGCCTTTGGCCACATATTTGGCGTCTTTGCGGTAGTTGAGATAGTCCTTGATCCGCCGACGCTCGATCTCCTTGAGTTGCTGGATGAGTTCCAGGTCGAGTCCGGCTTCGTCGTAGATGTAGCCACCGGAATCGGAACAGGCGACAACCTTGCCGCCGAGTTGGTGGATTTTTTCGATGGTGTAGATAGCGACATTACCGCTGCCGGAAACAACGCAGGTTTTGCCGTCCAGGGAATCACCACGCACCTTGAGCATCTCTTCAACGAAGAAAGTCGCCCCGTAACCGGTCGCCTCAGTGCGCACCAGCGAACCGCCCCAATCCAGGCCTTTACCGGTCAGCACACCGGCTTCCCAGCGGTTGGTGATGCGTTTGTACTGGCCGAACAGATAACCGATTTCGCGGCCGCCGACACCAATGTCACCAGCCGGAACATCGGTATGCTCACCGATATGCCGCGCCAGCTCGGTCATGAAACTCTGACAAAAACGCATAATCTCGCCATCGGACTTGCCTTTGGGGTCAAAGTCGGAGCCACCCTTGCCGCCGCCGATGGGCAGGCCGGTCAGGGCATTTTTAAAGATCTGTTCAAAACCGAGGAATTTGATGATGCCGAGGTATACCGAAGGATGGAAGCGCAAGCCGCCTTTATAAGGACCAAGAGAGCTGTTGAACTCGACGCGGAAACCGCGATTGATCTGGATACGGCCCTGATCATCCTGCCAGGGCACCCGGAAGATGATCTGACGTTCCGGTTCGCAGATGCGCTCAATAATGCGCTGGTCAAGAAATTCCGGATACTTGACCATCACCGGGCCAAAGGATTCGAGAACTTCTCGCACCGCCTGGTGAAATTCCGTCTCACCGGGATTACGGGACAACACTTCCTGATAGATGGGTTCGATTTTTTCATCAAAAGTGGGTGACATGATTTTTCCTTCCAGAGATTGTTTAAAATTTCATCACATATCCAATAAAAGCACATTCCATTCTCTACAAAATCAATGCCAAACACATAACCCCCCTAAAAAAGATAGATTGCATAAAAAATAAACAAAAACAGAACAGCAAAACAAACACAGTTAAGTACTCAATAGAGTCATATGCGGCTCAATCAAATCAAATCTACCTAAATCCGGCTTAACAAAAAAGAAACACAACGATGACATGCAGATAATATTCACCATTAATGATACCGGTTCGCGTTGTTAGCCAACGACTCTCTGCCACAGGTTCAGCGAAGAACAAAGAGACACAACCGAGTGCTCGCTCAACTCTAAATTTTCGGACCAGGCTTCGCTTCGCATCATTGCCACGGCGTTGCCAAACGTTGAAGTGGAATGACCACTTCGGCGGTTTCGCGCCTTGTGCGAACGGCACGATGCTGTGCCATACACACGCCATACACACGAATTTTTAGCAGGGACAGAGCACGAGAACGCAGAATTCCCTCACGACATGTGCAACGACACAACAAGGAGAACCCCATGATGCCACGACAGACACGCGTCATCACTTATCTGGTGATGACTCTCTTACTACTGATCACAATGGCTGAGACCGTCCTGGCGGCCAATGGACGTGTGGCCGGCCAGGTGCAAGATTCCGTAAACAACATCAACCTGATGGGCGTGCTCGTCAGTGCTGACAACGGCCAAGTGAAAACCGTGACGGACCGTGCCGGTAACTACAGCATCAGCCTGGGTGCCGGCAACCATACTTTGGACTTCAGCTACCTCGGTTACAGCACCGTCAGCCGTCAGGTAACGGTGGCCGAAGGCAGCACCAGCACTTTGAATATCGACTTCGGCAGTGAAGGGATGCAGATGGATGAGATGGTGGTCAGTGGTCAGGCCGTTGGCCAGGCCCGTGCTCTCAACCAGCAGAAAAATGCCCCCAACCTGCAGAACATTGTCGCTTCTGACGCCATCGGTCGTTTCCCCGACCAGAATGCCGCGGAAGCGCTTGACCGCATCCCCGGTGTGTCCATTGAACGTGACATGGGCGAAGGTCGTTTTGTTATCGTTCGCGGTATCGATCCGCACCTTAACAGTGCTTCGATTGACGGCATCAGCCTGGCTTCGGCCGAGTCCGGTACCCGCGCCGTTCTGCTCGACGTCCTGCCGACCAACGTCATGGGCTCTCTGGTGGTCACCAAAGCCCTGACCGCCGACATGCCGGCAGACAGTATCGGTGGCCATATTGAAATCGTCTCTCCCAGTGCTTACGACCGTAACGAACGCACCATCCGCGGCTCTGTCGGCGGCAACTACAGCGACATTTCCGAAGAGCTGACCGAAAACGGCGAACTGACCTTTGGCGACGTGTTCGGTGCCAACGATCAATTCGGCGCCCTGTTCTCCATCAGCTATGACAAGCGCGAATTCGGTTCCGATGACGTCGAAGCAGACCCTTGGGAGCTCAACGACGATAACGAATGGGTCACGGAAGAACTGCAATATCGTGAATACGATCTGACCCGTGAGCGCCTTGGCTTTACCACCAACCTCGAATACAAGCCGAACGACAACAACAGTTACTTTTTGCGCGGCCTGTACAGCGAGTTTACCGATCACGAATACCGTCGCCGCAGCATTGTTTCCGACATGATGATGCTGCCGGATACCTCGTCCACCGGCCTGATCGTCGGAGAGGACTACGAAGACGATGCCGACGAGCTGTATCCGACCACGGAACTCCAGCTCAAAGACCGTGAAGAAACCCAGATGAACTGGGCGGTGTCCGTTGGTGGCGAAAACAAACTCGACACCTGGACCGTCGATTACAAAGTGGCGTATTCCTACGCTGAACAGGATACGCCGTACGACAATCAATACCTTTATGAAACCGGCGACCTCAACTATATCTACAGTGATGCGGATGGCGACACGCCCAACGTCACGGTCAACAGTGGTGATCTGAACGATCTGAGCATCTACGAACTCGACGCGGTTGAGCGTAGCGAGCAACTGGTCGAAGAAGAGGCCTGGATCTTTGCCGCCAACGTCAAGAAAGAACTCAACACCTCGTTTCAGTCTTATCTGAAAACCGGTATCCACGTTACTCTGCGTAACAAGACCAATGATCTGGAAATGCTGGTCTACGAAGATGCACCGGCCGCCATGGAAACTCTTGAAGGGTTAACCACCAGTGGCCGTAAGAAAAACAGTGACTTCCCACTGATCAGCAAGGACGTGGACGATCTGTTTGACAGCCTGAAAGACCAGTTCAGTGTTGAATACGCCCTTGAAGACTCTGTTGCTGAAGATTACGAGACGGATGAAGATGTCTACGCCGGTTACATCATGGGCGAAGCCGATTTCGGTCGCTTCACCCTGCTGCCCGGCGTGCGCGTTGAATACACCGACCTGGAATGCCGGGGCAACGCCTTTGATGAAGACAGCGAGACCTACAGCGCACAGAAAAAGAGCAACGACTACACCAACATCTTGCCCAGCCTGCACAGCAAGGTGCGTTTCAGCGACGACCTGATCCTGTATCTGGCCTGGACCAACACCATCTCCCGTCCCCAGTGGGACCAGATGTACTACGGCAAGTTCACCGATGACGACGGCAATATTGAAATCGGTAACCCCGACCTCGATCCCTACGAAGCGATGAACTGGGATGCCACCCTGACTTACTACATGCCCGACTCTCTCGGCATGGCGTCCATCGGCGTGTTCTACAAAGACATCGACAACTTCATCTACGAGCAAACCGCCGACATGGGCGATTACGAGCTGACCACCTTCCGCAACGGCGACGAAGGGGAAGTCTACGGTATTGAGCTGGCTTACCAGCAAAAACTCAGCTTCCTGCCCGGCGCGCTCGACGGCTTGTCCATCGAGGGTAACCTGACCCTGTCCGACAGTGAAGTGGATGTGCTGCCGGTCGAAGAGGGCGGCGAAGGTCGCACCGTCGACATGATGCGTCACTCCGACACCGTCGGCAGCGTGGCATTGTCCTACGAGAAATACGGTTTGTTTGTCCGCCTCAGCGGTACTTACCGCAGCGAGTACCTGGATGATCTGGGCGAAGAGAAGTTTGAAGATCGTTATATCGACGATCACTTCCAGGTGGATCTGTCCACGGCTTACACCTTCATGGACAAATACACCCTGTACGCCAACTTCATCAACCTGACCGACGAACCGCTTGATGCGTACTACGATCAGTCGGGCCGCAACAGCCAATACGAAGAGTACGGCTGGTCGGCACGCTTCGGTCTCAAGTTCAACTTCTAAACCGTATCAGCGACACACGGTTTCATTCAGACCTTCCCGACCCCTGCTCGTCAGGGGTCGGGTTGTTTTGCCATCAGGCATAACCATGGATAGACACGTGACTCTCTTTTCCCCCACATACGACACGTACACAAGGATCGCCAGGACGCTCTGCCTGTGCCTGGCGATCCTGTGTTGTCTGGCCTCTCAGGTCGATGCCAAACTGACCTTCCGCCAGAACAAGCATTTGTATCAGGCGCAAAAAGCCCTGCAGGTCGGCGATGCGCAGCAATGCGTGACCATGATTCACAGCTACATGGCAGAGTATCCCGACGACATCCCGGCTCCGTTTTACACCTTGCTCGGTACCAGCTACCACCGACTCAACGACACGCCCAAGGCCACCCAGGCGTTTGCCAAGGCCCTGGAGCTGCAACCGGACGATGCCCAACTGTCGATCAACCTGGCCACCTGTTATTACCTTGATAACCATTATGACTTGGCAGGACGCCAGTTTGCCCACAGTTATCAATTGCAACAGACCAAAGACCCTGAACTGCTGTATCAGTCCGCCATCGCCTTTATTCAAGGGCAGCAGTATCCGCAGGCCAAACACAGCCTGACGACCCTGCTCAACAGTGGCGTTGCCGCCAAGGCCAACTGGTACGAACTGCTGCTCTCCTGCCACATCGAACTCAAAGAATGGCGGCAGGGGCAGAAGCTCCTCGACCGTCTGCTGCACCAGCACCCCGAGCACGAACCCTATTGGCGCCTCAAAGCGCAAATCGCCCTGCAACAGGAGCATTATCCGGAGGCCGCCTCGGCCATGGAGGTAACGCTGCGTCTGCACGGCGACAACCGCGAGGATCTCACCCAACTGGCCGGGCTCTACCGCTATTTACAGGCACCATTACGCGCCGCGGATCTTCTCACGCGCGCTTACGGCACTGCTCCAGCCGCGCAACAGAGCCTGGAAATCGCCCGTCTTTACCACCAGGGCTATGCCTATGATCAAGCGCTAAACGTTGTCGACTCCGCGTTGCAACGCACGCCCAAGGACGAAGAGCTGCACAGCTTCAAGGCGCAATTGCTCTACGACCGCGGCAGCTATCAGCAACTGCTGTCTTTGTCGGCAACGTCGGCAACGCCGCGCCGTCACCTGTTGCAGGGCTATGCCGCCTGGCAATTGGGCCAGTGGCAAACGGCGCGCAGCCATTTCAAACAGGCGTTGAGCGACCGGCGCTTCCGCTCACAGGCCCGCAATGCGCTCGATGTTCTTGACCTGCTCGCCCAGGCGGAGCGGGAAAGTCATGCCGAAATCTAACACGCAACAACCGTCCATATTTTTATCAGGATGCAACCCGTCCTGAGACAGCCACACGATGGAGTACCGATGATGAACACAGCATGGAAAACCCTGTGCCTGACCCTGGCCATCAGCTGCCTGCCCATGAAGGCTCTGGCCGCCGATCCGGCACAGATTCAACAACAAAGCACCACCGCCCTCAAGCGGGAGATCGCCACCCAGGACAAGGTGGAACAGTGGTCCGAAGAGCGTCAGGCACTGGTCAACGATCTGCTCGACCAGAAAACCCAGTTGGAATGGAATCGCTTTCAGACCAAAAAATATCGCCAATACGTTGACCACAAGCAGGCTACCATTGCCGACCTTAAACGGCAGAAAGAGCAGATGACCCTGCTGCGTAAAGAACTGGAACCGTTTCTTGATAGCAGCGTGGAAACCCTGCATAACGATGTCGCCAACGACCTGCCGTTTCTCGCTCAGGAACGCAGCGAGCGGCTGGCGTTTCTCGATCAATCCCTCACCAACCCCGATCTGACGTTGAGTGAAAAGCTGCGTCGGGTGCTTGAAGCGTTGCAGGTCGAAGCCGATTATGGCAACACGGTCGAAGTCACAGAACAAACCCTGTCTCTGGCCGGCGGCGACACCATGGTCCAGGTGCTGCGCTTGGGACGTGTCGGCCTGTTTTACCTCAGCCCCAACGGCGACAAAGTCGGCCAGTGGGATCAGCAGGAACGGGTGTGGAAACCGCTTCCGGAGGAATACAGAGATACCGTGCGTGTCACCATTGACATCATAGAACAGAAACGTGCCGCGGAACTGATCGATCTGCCGCTGCCCGAAGCGGTTCGGACGACGGAGGGCGTGTGATGAAAACGTTGAAAACTTTACTCATTGCAGCACTGCTGCTCGTTGCCCACAGCTCCTTTGCCGCCACCTGGCAGGAGATCAGCGATTCTTTGACCACCATGAATCAGCAGGGTCTGTCGCGCGCGGCTATGATCGAACAGCTGATGCAACAGGATGAAGCCGACCTGAAAAAGGCCCTCAGCCAACTGCGCAGTCAGGTCAAAGAGCAGAAACAACAGCTCAGTGTCGCTCAAAAAGACCTGGAAAAACTGAGCAAGGTCGAGCTGCAACTGAATCAGGAGCTGGCCGCCGAGCAGGAAGAGATTGAAGGCATTCAGGGCACGGTGCTTGGCGCGGCCAAACGGGTCAACGATCTGTTTGAACACAGCGCTCTCGGTCCTGAATTTGCCCACGACCGCCAGACCGTGGACACCATTCTGGAGAAAAAAGCCTTCCCCGGCATGGATGAGATCCGCGCCCTAACCGCACTGTGCCGTGCCTACACCACGGCCGGCGGCCAGGTCACTCTGGGCAATGGTGAATTTTTTGCTGCTGACGGCAATGTCATCCGCGGCGAGATCGCCCGCATCGGCGCGTTGGGCGCGGTCTATCGTGACCGCGACGCCGCCGGCTACCTGCAGGCCAACAGCGACGGCCGTGAACTGGTGGCCGTGGCCGGTGAAATCCCCGGTCCGGCCTTGAGTGCCATTGATCGCTTTTTCAGTGGCGAGGATAACCATCTGCCGGTGGATATTTCCGGCGGTGCGGTCTTCCTGCAAATGACCCAGAGCAAGAGCTTTGGTGAATGGCTTGAATCGGGCGGCTTTCTGGTGTGGCCGATCCTGGCCATCGGTGCCATTGCCCTGCTGCTGGCGATTGAACGGCTGGTGTTCTTCCTGCGGATTCGCGCCAACTCCGACACCATCCTCCACCAGGTCACCCGCTATGTGGAGATGGATCAGATCAAGGAGGGCGAGATGTTCTGCCGTGAGAAAAAGAACGCCCCCACCTGCCAGATCCTCGCCAGTTGCCTGAAACAGATCGGCCAGACGCAGGAGGTGCTCGACAACGCCCTCGAAGAAGCCTTGATGAAGCAGATGCCGCGCTTTGAAAAGTTCCTGCCGACTATGGCCATGTTTGCCGCCATCTCCCCGCTGCTCGGTCTGCTGGGGACGGTGACCGGCATGATCAGTACGTTTCAAGTCATCACCGTGTTCGGCACCGGCGACCCGAAGATGATGTCGGGCGGTATCTCCGAGGCATTGATCACCACTCAGGTTGGTCTGGCCGTGGCCATCCCCATCATGCTGCTCCATCACCTGTTTGAACGGCGCGTGGATGTGCTGATTGGCGACATGGAAGAAAAAGGCACGGCGTTCAAGATCACCCTGCTGAAAACCGGCCGCATCACGCCGCAAGCGCAGGATAGCGACCATGAGTAACCTGCTTGGCGAAAGCCTCGACATGATCCGCCACGGCGGCCTGGTCATGTGGCCGCTGCTGGTCAGTTCGCTGGTGATGTGGCTGATGATCTTCTACAAGTGGCTGCAGTTTTTTCAGGCACGACGCGATGAAGTCAGCCTGAAACAATGCCGTCAGGCCATGGAAGAGCAGCGTTATGTCGGTGCCTTCTGGCAGCAGAATATCCTGCGCCAGTTTCGGTGGTTGCGCGAGCACCAATGCCTGGACCGCGATCATCTGCTGCAATTGCAGCAACGCCAAAGCAACGAGGTGGACCGCTTCATCGGCACCATTCTGGTGCTGGCCAGCGCCGCCCCATTGATGGGCCTGCTCGGCACGGTCAGCGGCATGATCACCACGTTTAATGTCATTTCCGTGTTCGGCACCGGCAATGCCCGCGCCATGGCCGCCGGAATTTCCGAGGCACTGATCACCACCCAGGCCGGTCTGGTAGTGGCGGTGCCGGGGCTGATCCTCGGCGCCCTGCTCTACCGCCGCGCCGAACAGATGAAAGAGCGGATGCAGCGCTTCAGCCTGCGTCTGCTGCAATAAGGAGGGCTGTTATTATGGCTCGTGTTTCACTCAGTCGCCGCCAGAGGCGCAAGCCCGCGGAACTCAACATGTCGCCGTTGATCGACATGATCTTTATTCTGCTGATCTTCTTTGTCGTCACCACCTCCTTCGTTCGCGAAGCCGGTGTTGACGTACAACGTCCCATCGCCCAGACCGCTGAAACGCGCGACAGCACCAATATCGTTATAGCCATCACCGCGGAGAATCTGGTGGTGGTCGAGAGCAAGCCCATCGACGTGCGCTCGGTGCAATCGTACATGGAGCGTTTTCTGATGCAGAACCCCAACGGTTCGGTGGTGTTGGCGGCCGATCGCAGCAGCCGCTCCGGGCTGGTGATCCAGGTGTTGGATGCCTGCCGTCTGGCCGGGGTGAAAAACCTCAGCGTTGCGGCGAAAAAAGGGGCCTGATATGGCACAACAGCGTTCCCTGCTCGTCACTGCCCTGGCCGCCGCCGTGGCCACCAACCTGGTGCTGTTTCTGTTGATCCCGTTATTGTCGCAGATCGACGGCAACGCGGACAAAGAATCAACCCGCAGCGCCTTCACTTTCAACAACCTGCGTCAGGCACCGCCGCCTCCGCCGCCTGAAGAGCAACACAAGCAGCCGCCTCCGCCCAAGGAGTTGCCGAAGACACCGCCGGCGCTGCCGACTCGCAGTCAGCAACCACCGCCCCAAGCGCCGCCGATGCAGATGCCGCAACCGCAGTTTGAAGCGGCGGTCAGCGATATGAAACTGGGCGGCATGGCGTTCAATCCGGTCAGCGCACCGCAGAGCGAGTTTGACATCAGCCAGGTGGACACCATGCCGCAAGTGATCAGCCGCCGCGAACCCGTGTATCCGTACAAAGCGCGCGAGCAGAAAGTCAGCGGTGTGGTCATGGTCAAATTTCTCGTCGCCACCGATGGCTCGGTGCATCAAGCGTCCGTGGTACAGGCCAATCCACCCGGCGTCTTTGACGATTCGGCCTTGCAGGCGGTGAGCAGCTGGCGCTTCAAACCCGGCATGCTCGACCAGTCGGCTGTGGCCACCTGGATCACCGTGCCGATTCGCTTTGCCATTAATTAACCCTGATCTCAGCAAAATAAGTAAGCCGTCATTCCCGCGCAGGCGGAATCCAGTCTCACTGATGGAGCATGAATCCCCGCCTGCACGAGGATGACGTCAAAAACTTGAGGAACACGTGAAAACTTGGACTAAAATCCATCGTTTCAAACTAACGAGATGAAACAACAAAGGAGACTTCAATGCATTCGTTGTTTACACAGTTCACCCGCACCCTGACCGTTGCCACGCTGGTGACCGCTCTCGGTCTGCCGGCCATGGCGACTCTGGCCGGGGCCGATGAAGCCCCCTACCAGCGCAACTGCGACACCCCGATCATCCACCCCAAGCGGGTCACCGACATGACCCCCAACGACACCGATGATCCGGCCATCTGGATCAACCCCCACGATGCGAGCAAAAGTCTCATCGTCGGCACCGATAAAAAACGTGACGGCGGCTTGTATGTGTTCGACCTCAAAGGCCACATGCTCAAGGACAAGACCGTCCCTTTGATGCGCCCCAACAACGTTGACATTGAATACGGCCTGATGCTCAACGGCAAAGCCGTGGATATTGCCGTAGCCACCGAGCGCCTGACCAGCAAGCTGCGTGTGTTCAGCCTGCCGGACATGACCGCCATTGACGGCGGTGGCCTCGACATGTTTGTCGGCGAGCAGGGCGAAGATCAACGTGCCCTGATGGGTATTTCCCTGTACAAACGCCCTGCCGATGGCGCCATTTTCGCCATTGTCGGTCGAAAAAACGGCCCTTCAGGCAGTTATCTGTGGCAGTATCTGCTCCACGATGACGGCAACGGTCAACTCAGCGCCACCCTGGTACGCCGTTTCGGCACCTTCAGCGGCCTCAATGAAATCGAAGCCATTGCCGTGGATGACGCGCTGGGATACATCTACTATTCCGACGAAGGGGTTGGCGTGCGCAAGTACTACGCCGACCCATCGCAGGGTAACAAGGAATTGGCCCTGTTCGCGACCAAGGGCTTTGCCGGTGACCACGAAGGCATCTCCATCTATACGCAACCTGATGGCCGGGGCTACATTCTGGTGTCGGACCAGCAGGCCAACGAGTTTCACATCTTCCCGCGTCAGGGTACGGCCGACGATCCTCACCATCACCCGCTGATCAAAGTGGTGGAACTGGCCACCTGCGAAAGTGACGGCTCGGAAGTGACCTCAACACCTTTGGGCAAAGGTTTCCCCAAAGGGATGTTTGTTGCCATGTCCGATAACTGCACCTTCCAGATTTATAAATGGGAGCAGATTGCCGGTGACGATCTTTAATCGGAAAAACACCCTTGAATTCCTCCACGACGCATTTATAGGATAGGACCATGATGATCTCTCTGCATAAAAGTCATCGCCCGTTACGCGATGCCCTGATGATTCTGACCGTCGCCGCTCTGCCCTGGCTGAGCGGCTGCAACAATCAGTGTGAACCCGAAACCACCCACCATGCCGCAGCGCACAGCGAGCAGCAGACGCACACGTCAGACGCACACGCTGCCATGACAGCCACCGCGACAGCGCAGCCTCAACAGGTTGACGCAGCGCCCGCGTCCCATGCCAAAAACGTCATCCTGCTCATCGGCGACGGCATGGGCTTTAATCACCTGACGGCCGGCAGCCTCTACCGCACCGGTGAGAGTGACGCCCCGCCCTACCGTGATTTTAACGTCAAGCTGGCCATGAGTACCTACCTTTATGGCGGGACCTACGATACCGCTCAGGCCTGGAGCACTTTTGACAACGTCAAGCAAGGCGCTACCGACTCTGCGGCCGCGGGAACAGCCCTGGCCTGCGGCATCAAAACCTATCGCGCCGGACTCGGCATGGATTGTCAACGTCAGCCTGTGGATAACATTGTGGAAATCGCGGAAAAGCGTGGGAAATCTACCGGGATTGTCACCAGCGTGCCGTTGAGTCACGCCACTCCGGCCAGTTTCGTTGTGCATAACGTCAGCCGTCGTAACTACGAAGAGATCGCCCGTGAGATGATTCTCGACAGTGGTGTGGACGTCTTAATGGGTGGCGGCCATCCGTGGTACGACAACGATGGCCGGCTGCTGGCAACACCGCAAAGCTACCAGTATGTCGGTGGTGAAAAACTGTGGCATCAGCTGCAGGAAGCCGCGGTCGGTGGTGATGCCGATGGCGACGGTATGGATGATCCCTGGACCCTGATTGAGAGCCGCGAAGCGTTTCACAACCTGGCGACCGGTCCGACGCCCAGCCGTCTGCTCGGTGTGCCGCGCATCGCCAAGACCCTGCAGCAGGAACGCAAGCTCGAAGGCGGTGGCGACTACGGCAGTCACGTCACCACAGAGGTTGTTGAGCCTTACACCGTGCCGTTGATTGCCACCGTGCCCACTCTGGTCGAGATGAGCCGTGCCGCCCTCAACGTCCTCGACAACAATGAACAAGGCTTCTTCCTGATGATCGAAGGCGGTGCCATCGACTGGGCCAGCCACGATAACCAGTCAGACCGTCTCATTGAAGAACAGGTCGACTTCGACCGCACCGTGGCCGCGGTCTGTGACTGGGTCGAACAACACAGCTCCTGGCAGGATACCCTGGTTCTGGTCACCGCTGACCACGAATGCGGCTACCTCACCGGCTCGGGCTCCAACCCGAGTTGGAACCCGGTTATCAACAACGGTACCGGCAAGCTGCCCGGTATCGAATGGCATCACACCAGCCACACCAATTCGCTGGTACCGCTGCTTGCCCGCGGCGCCCATGCCGACCAACTGGCCGCTCGCGCCACCAACAACGATCAGGTCCGTGGCCCGTATGTGGACAATATCGATCTGTTTCCGGTGATGGCGTCGGTGTTAGCGGAATAATGCCACAAAGACCAAAAGGCCGATGCGCGTAACAGCATCGGCCTTTTTTAAATTCAGAAATCAGTCTTCGGCGGAGTCATTGCAACAGGTCGCATCGTTGTTGCACCTCCAGACTAAACCACTATGCACTGAAAGTGCATAGGTTTGGACGGGACTGAAAGTCCCTAAAACAAAAATCAAGACCCGGTTTCTATTGATCGTCATTCCGGCATGGTTTAAGCCGGAATCCAGAGACTTTCAACCCCCCTGGATCCCTGCCTTCACAGGGATGACGGATAAAATGAGTAGCACTTGGAAGGCTTGGACTTAGGGGGCGTTCTCAATTAGAAGAATGAGTCATATTTTGAAAGATTTTTCGTGTCAGCAAGGCACACGAAGGCACCATAGTTATTCTATGGCAACGACGTGTAACGCTGCTGACGCGGAAAAGATCCAAAATAGGGCCATGAACGCTGATTGAGAACGCCCCCTAAAGTCCATGGTTTTAAACCAGCGGGCTGAAACGAGAAATCCAATCAACTCGCCAATTTAATCGTTTGTCGAATCCTGGCGATATAATTTCGGGTTTCCGTCGGCATCTGCTCTAACCCTTTACGATCTACATTGCCCTGTCCCCAGTTGTACGCCGCCAGAGCGTGATCCAGATCACCATCGTATTTATTCAGCAAACGCTTAAGATAACGGCTGCCGCCAACCAGATTCTGCTGAGGATCAAAACTGTTGTCCACCCCCATCTCTCTGGCGGTTTCAGGCATTAACTGCATCAGCCCCTGGGCACCAGCCGGGGAGACGGCATCCGGTTGATATGAGCTTTCTGCGCTGACCACGGAGTGAATCAACCAGGAAGGCAGCTCCACTTGTTGGGCAACACGCTCAATCAGCTGTTCAATCCGTTCTTTCAGGGAAAGGGGCTGCGAAGACGACTCCTCAACAGCCACTGTTCCCTCAACCTTTGGTTCGGGCGCATCAACAGCGCGCGACAAAGCGGCCTGTTCCTGATAGCGACTCACCTGATAACTTCGATCATTATAGCGATCATGATAGGAAGTGCGATGTGCCCCGGTAAAAGGTTGGATCAAGTCGTAGGATGACAGCAGGTCGCTGTCGTGCTGATTTTCGATTAACAGACCAAGCATGGCGTCTTGAATCATCCGCAGGACCTCTCGGGCCTGGTCGCTAGAAGAGGTATCATCCTGCTGTAGCTGTGCCAAGCAGTTGGCGAACGACGTGGAAGCGGAAAAGGTTTTGCCCACCTCTTGGGAAGTGATGGATTGCAGTCTGTCAGTCGTCAAGGCATCAATGGTCATAAACGGCTCTCCCAATCGTCAAACCTGTCTTCGCTTACAAGCTTTGGCATTTCATTCCTTGGGATCTTATCGACCATTCAGATGGTTTGCTTAACTTTTTTCATATCCCGTGGCGCAACGAAAGGGATATTCTATTTTATTCCGGTCATGAAAACTGATTGAGAACGCCCCCTAACTTCGTGTGGGAAAAAATTTATTCACAATCGCCCCTTTGGAGGACAAAAGAGCGCTGACAATATGTTCGTAAAAGTCATTGGTCAGCTTGCTGCCTAAAAAATCACGATTGACAAAGGTTGTACAGACGTTCGCAGCCCCCATCTTATTGCCAAATAATTTTAAATAGTTACAGAGAAATAAAGAATTATTTTTATAGATAGCGATCAAAACATACGGGCTAAACAGCCCGACATTGCCAATAAAGTCCAACCTTTCTTTTTTATTGATTGAGGTAAGAAACTCCGTACCGATCGTTGCATGTGTCAGGGGATTGCCATCGGCAACGACTTTTTTACATACATCAATATAGCCATCAAGAAAGGCCGATTTTTTCGTGAAGAGACAAACGGCATTGTTGACGGCTCTGCGAAATCTCAATTTACCGCAAAGGTCCAGGTCAACCCAGAGTTCCTTGCAAAAGGCATACTCATATTCAAGGGGCAAGTCAAAGCTCTCATCATCAAAAACAACGACATCGGCATCGACCCAAATAACTTTATCGTATCCTTGGTTTAAGAGCTCTTTGGCCAGAATCAAGCGTGACAGATCAGCAACTAAATGAATCTGGTTAGTGACTTTTTTTCGATACCAATCCGGGCATCAATCAAGAAACTCGTCACCGTAAAACACATAATCATAGTTCTTGCGGCCAGCCCATTGCTTGACGGAATCCAAGCATAAAACAATCCAGTTCGGCACATTGTCTGTTCTGAAGGATTGATAGACGGCGATCCTCATTTCATTTTCCATCTACCGCACACTCATCCCCTCATCGAGATACTTGATCATCGGGTAGATAAAAAACTCGATGATGCGCCGCATCCCGGTTTTGATCTCAACAGTGGTGCTCATACCGGTGCTGATGGGCATCTCTTCGCCATCTACCTGTAACGTGGTTTGCAGTGGATTGATGTAGACTTCGTAAACCAGGCCGAGCCGTTCATCCTCGATACTGTCGGCGGCCACCTGCTCCACTTGGCCTTCAAGGGTACCGTATTTCTGAAAATTGAAGGTGTCGATCTTGACCGTAGCGTCCATGGCTGCGCTGACGAAACCGATATCTTTACTCTCGACCAGGGCTTTGATTACCAGAGGGCAGTTATAGGGCACGATGCTGATCAGTTTTTCCGCCGGGGTGACCACGCCGCCGATGGTGTGGAAAAACATCTTGTTGATGGTGCCATCCACCGGCGACACGATTTGCTGGCGGGCCGTGACAAAGGAGGATTGTTGAATGCCGGCCTGCAGTTGGAGTTGCTGTTGGCGTTTTTGCGCCAATTCCGCCAGCAGATTGTTGCGCTCATCTTCTCGGATCAGAGCGATTTCACGGCTCAGTTGCTCTCGGGAGGCATGGGCCTCTTCAAGTTGATGGCCGAGGATGGCGATGTTGCTTTGGGCGTCTTGCCAGGCTTTTTCCGTGGTGTCGTATTCGTTGCGGCTGATGATGTCGCGCACGGCCTTAAGACGTTCGAGCATGTCGCCGGACTTGTCGGCCAGATACTGCTCCCGCGCCAGACTTTTGTGTAAGGAAGCAATCTTTTCGTCGGTCTGGCGAATCTGCTCCTGTTTGACCTGGACCTGCTCGATCAGACGCTGACGGGTGGACTGATCGATTTGGCGCTGGATGTCCACCAGGGTCGGGTCATAGGTTCCGACGGGGTTGAACGGTTGATTATCCACGGTGGCCTGGAGACGTTCCAGTTCCAGATTGAGCTGCAGCAGTTGGCCGCGCATGGATTCCAGTTCAGGCTCGGTCTGGGACGGGTCAATCTCCATCAACACCTGCCCTTGCTTGACCAGCTGCCCTTCGCTGACGAGGATATTGCGCACCACCCCGGCCGTCAACGGCTGGACCATTTTCACTTCGCCGCGGGGAATGACTTTTCCATGGGCGGTGACCACCACATCCACCTCACCGAAATAGCTCCACAGGCCGAAAAACAGAAACGCCGCAAGGATGGTCCAAAAAATAAAGCGCCCCAGCGGGTTGAGCGGTGCATCGTTGATTTCGACGAGCAGGGGTTGGAATTCGTGACTGTCGTCGCGCTTTTTCCACAATGTCATCAGGCGGCTCCTTGTTGCAGTGAATGGAGGTGATGATAGTAGCCATTGCGTTGCAAGAGCTGGTCATGAGAGCCCATCTCCACGATCTTTCCGTGGTCCATGGCCAGAATCAGGTCACAATGGGCAATGGTGGACAGGCGGTGGGCAACGATAAAGGTGGTGCGTCCTTTTTTGATCTCCATCAGATTGCGGTTGATCACCTGCTCGGACTCGTAATCCAGCGCCGAAGTCGCTTCGTCGAAAATTAAAATGCGTGGTCCGGTGATCAAAGCCCGGGCAATGGCGATACGCTGGCGCTGGCCGCCGGACAGGCTGGAGCCGCGCTCGCCGACCACGGTGTCATAGCCTTCGGGCAGTTGGCTGACGAATTCGTGGGCACCGGCCAGGGTAGCGGCCTGGATGATCCGTTCCATGGGCGCATCCTGTTGCGGCAGGGCGATGTTTTCACGGATAGTGCCGGAAAACAGGTAGTTCTCCTGTAAGACCACGCCGATCTGGTTGCGCATCCACACCGGGTTGAGATGGCGGATGTCGATGCCGTCGAGATAAATGGCGCCGTTGCTCGGCAGATAGAGATTCTGCAGCAACTTGGCCACGGTGGATTTGCCGCTGCCGCTGCGTCCGACCAGGCCGATGCTCATGCCCGGCTTGATGTCGAAACTGACCTGATCGACCACATCCGCTCCAGCTGGGTGGTAACGAAAGGAAACCTGGTCAAAGCGAATTTGTCCTTTGACCTTGGGTAAGGTGATGGCTTTGTCGCTGGTGTTTTCCTTGGGATGGTTGAGGATATCGGCCAGCCGGTCCACGGACAGCAGCGCCTGCTGAAATTCGTTCCACAGATTGACCAGCCGCAACACCGGCCCGGAGAACTGCCCGGCAAACATCTGAAAGGCGATCAGCTGGCCGATGGACAGATCGCCGACCAGCACCGCCTTGACGCCGAAGAACAGAATGGAGATGGTCATCAGCTTCTGCAACGCCCCGGCCACGGCGCTGGAGATATTGGCCATGTTGCCGAGCTTGAAGCTGGAGCGCACGTAGTTGCCGAGATGGTCTTCCCAACGCTTTTGCATCGAGCCTTCCACGGCCAGGGATTTGACCGTCTGCACGCCGGTGATCGACTCGACCAGATAGGAATTTGAAGAGGCGGCCATCTGAAATTTGTCTTCAAGGCGTCGCCGCAGCTCCGGGGTGATAAAGAAGTAGATCAGGCCGATCACGGCGACAAATCCGATGACGATCAGGGTCAGTTTGACGCTGTACACCAGCATGACGGCGACGAAAACCAGAGAGAAAAAAGAGTCAATCACCACGGAGACGGCTTTATTGGTGATGAATTCGCGGATGGTGTCCAGCTCGCGCACCCTGGCGGCGATATTGCCGACTTTGCGGTTCTCGAAATACATGAACGGCAGCGCCAACAGATGATGAAACAGTTTGGCACCGAGTTTTGCATCCAACTTACTGGCGGTGTGGACGAAGATGTAGTTGCGGGCAATGTTGAGCAGCAGCTCAAACACTGTCACTGCCAGAAACGCCACCGCCAGGATATCGAGGGTGGTCATGGAGCGATGGACAATGACCTTGTCGAGAATTACCTGGGTGAACAGCGGCGTGACCAGACCGAACAACTGCACGACGAACGAGCCCAACAGCACTTCGCCGATGATGCGCTTGAAGTTGGCCAGCTCAGCCAAGAACCACTTGAAACCGAACGCCACCTGGCCGCTGAGCATTTTGTGGCGAATGATGATGAAATCGTTGTTGCAACGCTCTTTGAGCTCAGCAAACGACAGCTCCTCGGTTTTGCGCGCTTCGGGCACAAACACCAGGGCTTTTTCGTGTTCCGTATCGAGACGCAACACCGCCAGATAGTCGCCGTCCCCACAACAGGCGATGGCGGGTAGCGGGTAGTGTTCGGCCAGTTTTGCCGGGTCCACGGTTTTGCGTTTGGCCTTGAACTGATGTTTGCGGGCAATGCGCAGCAATTCCTCCGGAGACAGGGTTTCCGGCTGCACGGCGAATTCTCTGGCAATAGCCCGCATGTCGACATCGACATTATTGATGCGGGCCACGACGTTAAAACACAACAAGCCACTGTGAATGGCGGTTTCTTCCATATGCTTCAGTCCTTACCAAGTATAGTTACGGCCTTATCGAACCATGGTGGGATTCAGAAATCCCGTCGGGATTGGTAGGCGGATAACAGGGTCAGTTGGTTCAGTGCGTTCATCTGGTCGATCTCGTCCAGCCGTATCTGGAGCTGCTGTTCGAGAAGGTCGAGCTGCTGACCGATCTGGGTCACCTGATCGCGCAGTTGCTGCCGGGATAACCGCGTCATCATGTCGCGCTGCTCTTCCAGGGTGCCGCGCGTGTGCGACCAGTGTTTCTCCTTGTGAAGGGATTGATCAGCGCGGTACTTCAACGTCTGATAGCGCGTGGTTAGTTCGGCAACCTTTTTTTCGCGTTGCAATTGCAGGTGCTCTTTTTCGAGCTTGAGCCGCTCAAACTGAGCGAGGTCGCCGAAGCCATCGAAAAGATTGACGTCCAAGGTGATACCACAGGAAAAGTTGGTGTCATCCAAATCGCTGAACGCCTGTGACCAGTCGCTGGAATCACGGCCGTAAAAAGTATAGGAGGAATAAAGATTCAGGGTAGGTAGAAAGCGGCGTAGTGCCATATCGGCTTCATTCTGCTTGGCTTCAATGGCCAAATCCAGCGCCTGAACTTCGGGCAAAAGGGCAATGGTGACGTAAGAAGCATCGGTAGAGCCCAGTGGTACAAAAGAAGTTGCTGTCGGCTCGTAACGTCGGCCACTCAATTCCGTCAAGGCCCACAGAACATCCGAGAATTGGTGCTCCAGTTGCTCGACAAGTAACCGGGTTTCCGCCACGTCAATCGCCAACTCACCGACTTTGATCCGGTCTACAGTACCGGCCCGGTACAAACGTTGGCCCAAGGCATAACGCTCTTCCGCCAGATCAAGGCGCTGCTGCTGAATCTCCTGTTGCGTTTGCAAGCGCCAGCCGCGCGAGAACAGATCAAGCAATTGCAACGACAGGTCCTGCTCCCGCTGCTCTTTTTGCCGACGGGTTTGTTCCATCTCCAGCTCGGCGCTGTTGACGCGCAGCGCGCGAGTGCCAAAATCATACAGGCTATAGTTGAGCGCCAGGGTGGCGACGTTTTTCCATTTGCTGCCGGTGGAGCTGATCACCGTGCCGCCGACGGAATCAAGACTGCCGCTCGATTCGGTAAAATCCTTGAACCATTCATTGCTGTAACGAAAGGAGAGCGCGGGATAATAGGCTGCACGTGCCTCACGGATGCGTTGCCTGCTGATATCAACTTCCTTTGCCGCCAATTTCATTTCAACCGCCTGCGTCAAAACCTGCCGGCGCAGGCGGTTGAACTCCAACGTTTCCGCTTTGCTTTGCCACGGAATGACGCAGAACAACACCAAAGAGACAAGGCTCATCCAGATGTGATGACGCTTGACCACCACCTTGCTTTCACATAAAAACATCAAAAATCCAATAAGAATCAGACAACCCAAAAATCAATCACCATTGCCGAAAAAGAGGCCCGTTAACAACCAACGGGCCTCTTTCCGCTCTGGGGGGACTCACATCAAGCCGCCTTTTCCCAAGCATTGGCAACAATCGCCAGCAGCGCGTCATTCTGCCGCACATCCTCCAGACTGGTTACCGCAATTCCTTCAGCAGTGGCATAAGCGCTCATATCCTGGATAATCTGAGTGATGTCGCTATCATTGAGATAACGTCCATCTGCCAAAGACAGGGTTTCGATACGGTTCCCGGTTGTGGAGTCACTGTAGCTCGCTAGAGTGACGACATCATCCGTTCCGTAGCCAATTTGCAACGTATCTCCGTCCATGAAAAAGGCGAAGCCATCCGCAGTGACTTCATCACCGAACAGGATAGAATCTGTACCCGATTCATCATACAGACTGTCACTGCCGTCGCCTAGATTGAACAGGTAGGTATCATCCCCCGCACCGCCATAGAGCAGGTCGTTACCGTCATCGCCACTCAATTCATCGTTACCATCCAACCCGGAGAGTTGATCATCGCCGTCATAGCCACGCAATTGGTCTGCCGTTGAACCACCGGTCAGCGTATCGGCACCATCCGTCCCCGCAACTAGTGCATCAAAACCACTGTCCGCAGCGGTCGACAACAGGCTTTCGATGGTCGTCGCGGAAATGCCGTAACCACCAGAGGGCTGGATGTAGGAAAGCTTGTAGTCATCGCCGTCAAACCAATGCTTCACAGTCACCATGGTTGTCTCATCACCATCAATTTTCACCAGGAGATCGTCTCCCGAACGGTGATAACTGAGCCGGTCTTCAGTGATATCATCGGTAAAGATCAGCCAATCGGTGCCGCCGCCACTATTGTCGATGGTGTCAGCTCCGCTACCTGCGCGATAGACATAAATATCATCATCAGCCCCACCGATCAGGAGGTCATTACCGGCATCACCACCGAGCTGATCGGCACCGGCTTCGCCGAGCTGAACATCGTTGCCGTCGCCGCCGTCGAGGTAGTCAGAACCGTCACCGGCCACCAGCCAGTCATCACCGGACAAGCCAAAAAGCTGATCGTCCCCGGCCAGGCCTTGCAACAGATCCATGCCACTGGTGCCAACCAGCTGTTCGGCACTGTCAGTGCCGGTGGTAACGCTGTCAAATTCGCTTTCCGCCGGAAGACCGCCATTATCTCCACCGTCCGATTCTGCAAACAGCTCGTTAATCGCGGCAGCGGTAATCGCACTTTCTCCGGAAGGCTGAATGTAGGCCAGTTGATACTCCGTGCCGACAAACCAGTCACGAATCGTCACTTGCGTGGCGGCATCGCCATCAATCCGCACGATCAGGTCATTGCCGTCCTGCAGATAAGTCAACCGATCACTGGTGATATCGTCGGTAAAAATCAACCAGTCGGTTCCACCGTCACTGTTATTGATGGTGTCGGCGCCACTGCCTGACGCATAGACATAAATATCGTTGCCGGTCCCACCGATCAACGTGTCGTTACCGGCATCACCGCCGAGCTGATCGTCGCCTGCTCCGCCCGACTGAATGTCATCGCCGGCACCGCCATCGAGGTAATCCGCACCGTCGCCGCCGTTGAGCTCATCGGCTCCGGCCAGACCGAATAATTGATCATCCCCGGCATAGGCGTTGAGTTGGTCACTGCCTGAAGTGCCCACCAGTTGTTCGGCGGAGTCCGTACCTTCAACAATGCTATCAAAATCCGAGGATTCGCCGGCAAGCAGGGTTTCAATTTGTGCCGCCGGAATGCCGTATTCACCATCCGGCTGAATGTAGTCGATCGTGTAAGCACTGTCTAAAAACCAATTACTGATCGTCACCTGGGTGGTTTCATCACCGTCCACCCGGACAATCAGATCGTCACCATCCTGCAAATAGGTCAGGCGATCGCTGGTGATGCCGTCGGTAAAAATCAACCAATCCGTACCACCGCCACTGTTGTCAATGGTATCGGCACCGCTGCCGTCGCCATAGACGTAAATGTCGTCTCCTGCGCCACCGATCAGGGTGTCATTACCGGCATCACCGCCGAGCTGGTCGTTACCATCACCACCAAAGAGCATGTCGTTGCCTTCGCCACCGTCGAGATAGTCGGCATCCGAACCACCCAGCAACCAGTCATCGCCGGCCAGGCCAAACAGGCTATCTTCTCCTGATAGGTACGGATAAGATCGGCCCCGTCCGTGCCGATTAATTGCTCTGCGGAGGAGGTGCCATACCACAGCATGTCGAAGGAGCTGCTATCCGGCGTTGTGATGCCATCCGCTTCGGGATTTTCCGGTGGGAACATCCGATTAATCGTCCAGGCACTGATGCCGCTTGCATTGGCCGGTTGGATGTAGTCGACCTGATAGTCCTCGCCTAAAAACCAGTTGGTAATGACAACTTGGGTGGCGGCATCGGCATCCACCCGGACGATCAGATCGTCGCCGTCACGCAGATAGGCCAGACGGTCACTGGTGATGTCATCGGTAAAAATCAACCAGTCCGTGCCGCCGTCGCTGTTGTCAACAATGGAAATCCCACCATCCGCACCATAGACATAAATGTCGTCGCCGAGACCGCCGCGCAGTGTGTTTGTTCCGCCACCGCCATCGAGCTGATCCGCGCCATCGCCACCAACCAGGGCATCATCGCCTTCGCCGCCGCTCATCAGATCACTGCCGGTACCGCCGTAAAGCACATCATTGCCGTCCGCGCCAATCAACTGGTCATCGCCGCCGTTGCCGTACAAAGTGTCGTGACCTTCGCGGCCCCACAGGTTATTGTCGCTGTCATTGCCTTCAATGATGTTGTCGAGTTCATTGCCATTGCCGCGATAAACCGTGCCGGTCAGGATGAGGTTTTCAACGTTGTCGCTGAGCAGATAAAGGGACTCGTGGCTGCGGATTTCCGTGTCTGTCCCTTGGTCGAGATACTCATAAAGCGTATCTGCCGCGGAGTCGGTATAATAGATATCGTCTCCCCCGCCGCCACTCAGCCAATCATCACCCAGCCCGCCATCCAGAACATTGGCGGCACTGTTACCGGTCAAGGTATTGTCGAGGTCGTTCCCCGTGGCATTGACCGAGGCTTCTCCGGTTAATACGGCATTTTCCAGATTATCCCCCAAAGTGATATCGTTGGCGCTTTCTACCGTGTCGTTGCCTTCGTCGGCATATTCGGTGATGGTATCGCCATCATTGATCACATAGATGTCGTTGCCGTCGCCCCCTTCGAGAACATCGCTGCCCGCGCCGCCGACCAGATAGTCATCTCCTGCCCCTCCAGATAGCGTATTGTCTTCGTCATTGCCGGTCAGCACATTGTCCAGCGCATTGCCGACCCCAGTGAGAATGCCATCGGCCAACGTCAGATTTTCAACGTTGTCGGCAAGGGCTGCAGTTGACTCATAGCCGCGGATTTCCGTATCGTCCCCGGCATAGGCGTCTTCAATAATCTGGTCTCCGCTTGCATCAGTGAAATAGGTATCGTCGCCATCGCCACCGGACAAAACATCGTCGCCACTCCCGCCATCCAGAGAATTGTCCAGATCGTTGCCGGTCAGACGATTATCTAGTGCATTGCCGACGGCGGTTGTGGCACTACCCGTCAACACCAGGTTTTCGATATGGTCAATCAGAGTGTAGTCCACGGAACTTTCGACGGTATCGCTGCCTTCATCCGCCAACTCGACCAAGGTGTCCTCAAGACTGTCGATCACATAGGTATCGTCACCGGCTTCACCGTACAGGATGTCTCTGCCGCTGCCGCCGTCGAGCAAGTCGTTGCCCGAACCGCCGTATAGGGTATCATCGCCGAGTTCACCGTAGAGCTGGTCGTCGTCTTCTCCGCCGCTCAGGCTGTCGTTGTCGCCGCCGCCATAGAGCAGATCGTCTCCGGCATCGCCCTGGAGGAAATCCTCTCCGGCGTCGCCATTCACCGTGTCCGCGCCGTCACCGGCCACAATCGTGTCCGTGCCGTCGCCGCCAAAAACGGTATCGTCCCCGGCTCCGGCGTCAGCGGTGTCATCGCCGGCGCCGAGGGCGATGATGTCATTACCGGCCCCCGTATCGACGACATCATCTCCGGCCAGAGCGTCAATATTGTCTCGCGCCGACGTCCCGGTCACCGTGTCGGCATCCTCCGTGGTTTCATAACCAATGCCGATGGCTTCAACCACCTCGGCCAACGTCATGGTCGTCCCGTCGGAGAATTCAATGCTGTCGATGGGGGCGGTGTTGAGCAAGTCATCATAGTCGACCCCATCCAGATGCAGTTCGTCACCGGCAACCCCGGTGCTGATCATCAACGAGCCCAACGTCAAGCGGATAGTGCCCAACGAGATCCCGCCCCGTAAAACCAGCGTGTCGAAGCCGCCGTCATCCTCCAAATGTTTGATGCCGTTTCCCAATGCGAAATAATAGATATCATTTCCTTCGCCGCCGTTCATGGTGTCCTCGCCGGAGCCGGGCAGCAAGATATCATTTCCATCCCCTCCCATCAGAATATCCGCCCCCGCATTGCCGTACAGATAATCCGCCCCACTGCCGCCGTACAAAATGTCGTCACCTAGACCACCGTACAAGTGGTCGTTATCCTCGTCACCATAGAGGATATCCTGGCCAACTCCACCATCAAGCTGATCGTCGCCCGTGCCTCCATGCAGTACATCATCGCCCTCTTCTCCATACAAAACATCATTGTCTTCCTCGCCGAAGAGATAATCCGCTCCATCGTCGCCCTGCAATTCATCATCACCGCTTCCGCCATAAAGATGATCATCCTCCTCCTGGCCAAACAGCAAATCATTGCCTTCATCGCCGAAGAGGTAATCCGCCCCATCGCCGCCCTGCAATTCATCATCACCGCTTCCGCCATAAAGCTGATCATCATCCTCCTGGCCAAACAGCAAATCATCGTCTTCATCGCCGAAGAGGTAATCCGCTCCATCGCCGCCCTGCAATTCGTCCTCGCCCGCACCGCCGTAAAGGACATCATTATCATCCTCCCCGAGCAACACATCATTGCCGACGCCGCCTAAAATCGTGTCATCTCCGGCGCCGCCCAACAAAATATCGTCTCCGGCTTCACCATTGAGATAATCGCTGCCGCCCAGCTCCTGATCCAAATCATCTCCGACAAGGGTGTCATCCCCGTCGCCGCCATAAAGGGTATCCGAACCGCCGACTCCATAAAGCCGATCATTGCCCGCACCACCGTCTAAAAAGTCATCACCGTGCTGGTCTTCCGAGAGCTGTGAGATCCCGTTATCGCCATTGATGACGTCGTCACCCTCTCCCCCCAGGATGATATCCGCTCCGGCGCCGCCCCAGCTTTTATCCGCTCCGGCTTCCAGATAGAGGGTGTCATCGCCATTTTCACCAAGAACGACATCATCACCGGCTCCTGCATAAACGGTATCATTGCCTGTCCCAGTCACATCTTCAATGTCGAGATTTTCATAAGTGTACATGTAGGTTGAGCTGCCGTTTTCATCAGTGGTAATCGTTTCCACGACGTCCCAGTTCTTCCAGTCAAGGGAATAGATATTCTGATCGCCACGAATAAAATCATCGCCGCCGCCGCTGACAATCAAATCGTCACCGTCTCCCCCGGCGATAAAATCATCCCCGGCGCCGGAAAAAACCTGATCATTGCCGGCCGACGCATCAATCAAATCGCCTTGAACGCCGCTGGCCGTTTCCGTTGCTCCCGTGGCGATAAAATCACTTAACACGCCTTGGGTCTCACCGAACAGCAGATCATCACCACTGTCGCCATGCAGCAAATCCGCGCCGGCGCCTCCGATTAACACATCGGCATTCTCACCTCCGCCGACATAATCCCGGCCAGCGCCGCCGTCGGCAAAGACCTGCCCGACATTGTCGCCATCGGCATCGACCAAATCATCGCCATCGCCGAGTTCAACAACATCGTCCCCGCCCCGACCGAGCAGAACCGTATCGTCGCCGTCGCCACTGATGATCGTGTCATTTTCCATACTGTCATACAGGGTGTCGTCACGTGACAGGGGCGTGTCCGGGTCGGTAACGACATTGCCGAGGTCATCGTAACCGTACTGAATGCCAGCTTGTTCGGGGTCGGCGTCGATGGGACTCAAATCGCCGACAATGGTACGGGTTGTTTCCGACGTTTCGGCGGCGGTTGTAAAGCCGTCATCTTCGACCGTGAGATTCAACGTGTTGAGGACGGCGTAGTCCATTTCGTTGCCGTCGTCGTCCACGGTGATGACCGTCGCCGTTACGGCAATGTTGCCATCGGCGGAGAGTTCGCCCTGCTCAAGCAGAGCAAAAGAAAAAAGGGTTTGTCCGTCGACGGCGTCGAGGGTGATTTCACCATTGACGAAATCGAGCTGTTGTCCTTCGTACACCAAGGTCAATAGACTGCCATCAACGTCCCCGGAAACCTGAATGACGATTTTATCTCCGGCGGATAACGCCTGGTTCACTCCGAGGCTGAAACTTAAGGAGCCCCACTCGGCCAGGGTTGATGAGAGATCCTCGGCAATGTAGTTCTGCAGGGTGAAGGGATTGGTGGTATTGAGAGCCAGCGCGGCTTCGAAACAAAAGGTCAGGTTAATACCGAAGCGTTCGAGAAGTTGATTCGGGTTGCTGATGTCGTTGATGGTGATGCTGTTGGTGGTGCCGGTCGTTGCCCCATCCAGAAGAGAACCGGTGATCAGTACGGTTTCGGTCAACGGATTCCACGCGTAAGTAAGA
Organism: uncultured Desulfuromonas sp.; assembly: GCF_963676955.1. Taxonomy (NCBI): domain Bacteria; kingdom Pseudomonadati; phylum Thermodesulfobacteriota; class Desulfuromonadia; order Desulfuromonadales; family Desulfuromonadaceae; genus Desulfuromonas; species uncultured Desulfuromonas sp. The sequence goes on from NZ_OY781461.1 coordinate 197,268, forward strand.
CCGTTGGTTGAATCGATGAAGGTATAAAGCGTCTGGGAGGTGTTTGAGTAATATGATTCAATTGCCGTATTGAGCAGATCCAAGTCGCCGACGGTGATGTGGTTGGTGTCGGCGTCGGAGATTTCCGTATCGGTGATGGTGTCCTGGCCACTGCCGGGATTGTAAAAGTAGGTGTCAGCGCCCTCACCGCCATGGAGATTATCATCCCCCTTACCGCCTTCAACATAATCATCGCCACCTTTGGCATAAATAGTGTCGTCGCCTCCCATGCCGTAGATGTGATCATCGTTGTCCATTGCACTGATATAGCGACCTTCATCATCACTAAAAATATACTGTGCAAAATCCAATAAAGTTTCTCGTTCCCCAACCATGATGGACGTGCCGGTAGCTTTATCAATATAATAAATAGGAGAACCTTCGCCTGAGGATGCATTTCCAGCAAAAAGGTAATATAAGAAAGCAGCTCTATCTTGTAGATAGCTGTCGCTGTAATCCGAACGATCCAGGGCGTTATAATTGACCGCCTGTTCGTTTTGCAAAACAAAAGGCCGTAAACTGACCAGAGCATAAAGAGCTTCGTCGGAGGATTGCGCGCCTGCTTTTAATTCCGCGATGCTGTCGTTGTAATAGTTGAGGACAGTGTCAGCCGTACCGTCCGCCCATTCGACGTTGAAACTGTCGGTGGTATGAGCAAGCAATTGATAAAACACTGCTTCGGTGATTTGGTTTTGGTTGAACTTGAATAAATTTTCCGAATTATTGTTTCTGTATCTGATGATCAAATCAGATTCCGTGGAGGACAGCTCCCATTCATCCTTACCTGCCAGTCGGATATCCCCATAATAATCGTCCCAGTACATCCTCAAGTAATCATCTAAGTCAAGGCGAGTAACCACTTCATAAACCTGTCTCTGTTCATTATATCCCTGCTTGACTTCCGGTGTGATATAAAGGTCTACACCCTCTTGCAGAATTTTTGTAACTGCCGCCGTGGCAACCAAGGGGATAACGAAACTCCCGCTGCCAAGACCAATTGCGGCTAGTCCCGCGGCTGCCAGAGCTCCACCGGCAAGCCCGATGACTGCTTCCGTAAAAGCTCGCTCAGGCGATTCCCCCGCAGCAACGTCAATAGCTGTTTCCATCGGCACAGTGATAAGACTGCCAGCCGGCCCGCCAAACAGTTTGATATATTTTAGGGTGCTCCCTTCCGGGATAAGACTGCCGTCGGGCAGGGTCCCCTCCGCGTAGCTGACCGCAGCTGCCGTCAGAGTAATGACCAGATTGGCAAAATCAGCCGTGTTATCCGGAGTGATATCGTTTGCCTCAAGAGCTGCCACGACATCATTGACAACGGACGAGTTGTTGTCTTTGGTTTGTTCAAACCAGTCTTTCTGCGATCCCGTTGCCTGTGATTCATCGGCTATTATGCGATAGCTCCCTAAATCATTACTCATCGATTCCCTCCTCTATCAGTTTAAATTCTTCGTGAAAAATGCTTTTTAATGCTGGGATACGATCCTTTTTACTAAACTGTTTATCAGCTTTTCCGTAATAGCGCTCTTCACCCGACACCTCAAAACCACAATAGTTTTCCAAAACATATTTGTGAAAACTGGCATCGTAACTGTCAATGGTCATAGCGTAGAAATCTTCCGCCAGACTGGATTGTTGGCGATACAATCGATCCCATACATAATTAGCAGCCTTGGGATCGGCAAATTCCCGACGTGCGTTGAGATAATCCGGTATCAGAGGATGGTAACAATTGAACTCTCCGATGAAAATCGATGCGTAAAGCAGATCGCTGGCAAGATTAACCGCCAACATCTGCCTTAAAGCCTCGACGTCGGGTTGTTCTCGTTTGATCTTGTCGTAAAGACCCGCAGCAATCCACTTGCTGCGCAGTTCAACAATCCAGTGATAAAGTTCACGTATTTGTTGAACTCTTTGAGTTTTCTGCAAGAGGGGCTTTGCCGACCCGAACCGCTTATCTTCATAAAAACCTTTGTGGACGTGAAAATAAAAAACGAGTTCAGGGAAATCGATCAGAGCTTTTTCCCGCTCCATCTGCTGATCTGCCATGGGGTGCGTTGCTATGACGGTTATGGCGTCATACATATGATCGAGCAAACGGCGCATACCGAAGGAAGGCTTATAGCTGTTTGTCCCATAGGGCCGATGCATCCTTTGGGTATACGGCTTAAGGAACCATAACTCTTCCCAAACACCGCGCTCGCCATCATCTTCCGGAAGATATTTCACGCCTTGCTTGTAGATCAGCCGCTGCAATGCATTTAATGGCACAACAACTGGATTTTCAGGGTTGAGATAAGTGCAAAGAACCCAGCGCACACCACACAAGGGCTGACCGGCGACAAAATACTCTTTCGCCGTATAATTGGCGTTGTCTTTCCCCATCCAGATAAAGCGCTGATAGCCATAAATCGAAAAAACAAACAGAGCCATCATTAAGGCAACGCCGATAGTGGCTCTTCGTTTTTCCGGCAGCAAAAACCACAGGAAAGGTTGGCAATCCACATCACCCTTTTGCTTAAAAAATGCCACCACTCGTTGAAGCAGAGGCAACAGCAGACAGGGCAAAACTAAATATGTCAAAAGCAGGAGGATCGTAAGGCAGACAAATAAATAGCCGAAAAAAACATGCATCAGAGCTCACCATTCCATCTCAAAGGGAAAATAGACATGCCGATAATAACAATATGTTAATATGCGTCAACACATATAATTATTTTTTATATTTGATTAACCAAATACAGACATCGGAAATACGTATTTTTCAAGAAATCAACTAGAGAAAAATCGGAGAGGGAGAAGGTGCGTTAAGGAGGTGTTAAACTGCGGTTAGCGACGTTGGTGATTACAATGGAAAAGAGCTCCCCTGTCGGTGTTCACCGTAAAGCGACGCCAATCAAACAGCAGGTCATCGTAACCGAACTGAATGCCAGCTTGTTCGGGGTCGGCGTCAATGGGGCTTAAATCGCCGAGGATATCGCGGCTTGTTTGCGGTGCTTCGGTGGCGGTTGTAAAGCCGTCATCTTCGACCGTGAGATTCAACGTGTTGAGGACGGCGTAGTCCATTTCGTTGCCGTCTTCATCCACGGTGATGATTGTTGCGCTAAGGGAGATGTTGCCGTCGATAATGAGTTCGCCCTGCTCAAGCAGAGCAAAAGAAAAGAGGGTTTGTCCGTCGACGGCGTCGAGGGTGATTTCACCATTGACGAAATCGAGCTGTTGTCCTTCGTACACCAAGGTCAATAGACTGCCATCAACGCTCCCGGAAACCTGAATGACGATTTTATCACCGGCGGATAACGCTTGGTTTACTCCGAGGCTGAAACTTAAAGAGCCCCACTCGGCCAGGGTTGCGGAGAGATCATCGGCGATGTAGTTTTGCAGGGTGAAGGGATTGGTGGTATTGAGAGCCAGCGCGGCTTCGAAGCAAAAGGTCAGGTTAATACCGAAGCGTTCGAGAAGTTGATTCGGGTTGCTGATGTCGTTGATGGTGATGCTGTTGGTGGTGCCGGTCGTTGCCCCATCCAGAAGAGTCCCGGTGATCAGTACGGTTTCGGTCAACGGATTCCACGCGTAAGTGAGACCGTTGGTTGAATCGATGAAGGTATAGAGCGTCTGGGAGGTATTTGAGTAATATGATTCAATCGCCGTATTGAGGAGATCCAAATTGCCGACGGTGATGTGGTTGGTGTCGGCGTCGGAGTTTTCCGTATCGGTGATGGTGTCCTGGCCACTGCCGGGATTGTAAAAGTAGGTGTCAGCGCCGTCGCCGCCGTAGAGGGTATCGTCCCCGACGCCTCCTTCGATATAGTCATCACCGGAATAACCATAGATGGTGTCATTGCCGGCCATACCGTAAAGGCGATCATTATGGTCACCGGACCAGTTTGGTGAGGTACCGCGCACGGTATCCGTGCCGTCACCGCCAAAGGTGATCGTATACTCAGGGTTGGGATTCAGTAATCCCGGCTCATTGAGCGTGATGTTCAGCGCAACATCTTCATAGATCACGGCTGTGTCGGATTCCGGCGAATCGCTGATATTGGCCGTAATCAGATTGAAAAGCATTTCGGCACGGTCTTGAAGGTAATTGCTGCTCAGTTCTCCTTCACCAGTTGCTGAATCATATAGGTCAAGCTCACCGTTCTGATTGAAATCGTTATAGATGTTATCATCGCCAGTAATGACAAAAGGATTAAGGCTCACCAAAGCGTAGCGATAGGCGATATCGTTTTGCGCATATGATAAAATTTCGTTAGATGAAAAGGAGTCAAAGATTCCATCACTTCCGACAATTCCCAGCAACTCCACAGTGAGATCTGAGCGGCCAGCAAGAGTTAATTCAATTTGTTCAATATCCGTATACAGCAAATCTCGTGAGCCATCATATTCACTGCCAGCCCTTACAGCTAAACCTGTCTGCAGAAGTTGTCCAATGTCTGAAACAGCTGATTCGAGACTGTTTTCAGCAACATATGATGAGCTGTTCAAAATTGCCGTGATATCTGCCATTGAGAGCGTTGAATCAATTTGAAGGAACAAATTGTAAACGGCTAGAGAATCGGTCATTTGTTCTTTTCCGTGACCTAACGTATTACCAACACTATCCTCAATAAAAATTCCAAGAGTTTGCCCCTGTTGCTCCAACCCCCAAATTTGATCCATGGTGGTTACTTCTAAACCCTTTTCTCCATAGAGATTTAATACTTTAGAAGAATCAAAACTATTGTCTCCACCCAGCATCGAAAAAAGATTAGCAATGTTCACTTCAGCATTGCCGCTTAATCCCTCGACCAGGCCTGTCATAAAACCTGCACCGTTAATTGTTATGGCTTCAACACCCGTTTCAGGAAACAATCGAGTGAATGCTGTTGCCAAATGACCTCCCAAGCTATGTCCTACAACCGTTATGCTGTCTCCACTAGTCACTTCCCCTAACCCGTAAATACGGCTATCTCCAGAATCATAAATTTGATTTGACCAATTATCGGTATTAATCGTATAGACCTGTCCGGTAGGATCGTCGATGACGATATCAGAACGAGATCGCAAATATTGTTCATAATCGCTACCGGCACCAGCTGCCCGAGCCAGAAGAAGAAGCGCAGTCTCTTCGGCCAACAAGTCAAGGCTTGCAACCTGATAAACTTGCCCTTGGGAGGCATTTAGTTGCTGCCAGTTATTATACATATCGACAATCTGCTTAATGGCTAACCCATCTGTAACGATATCTGCAATATCAGTAATTATAAGATCTTCAATGAGTTGGGATGGTTCAGTGCCACGACAAGCATAAACATACTCACCTGTTTCTTTATTTTTAAATAGAGTTGCTGAAAAACCATTTTCTGTGCTTCCTTGATGAGAAACAACTTCCCAATGGTCGACAAAATCTGCAGCTTGGGTGGCGGAAAAATTGCCATTAAAGCCTGCTTTAGGTTGAAGCGCAGCTTTAATTGCAACATCAGAGAAATCTATTGCTTGGTCAAAAAGGACATAACTTGCCTCGGCCAAAGCAGCAAAATCGTAATACTTTTTCAAATCGCTCATTCTACTTCCCTCCCAAGTTTCTTATAAGCATTTATATACATTCCAAACTCTTTCGTATTGAGTACATACGGATACTGAGCTGTCCAAAACCTGAAAAGTTCGTTACTCCCCGTGTAGCCAGCCCAAACATTAACCCGTTTGACTACTGTGGTATCTGTTTTCAAATCAACAATGGATTCAGCTGTGAAACCAACTGGGAATATTGGCGTTTTTGACTTCTGCCACACCCAAGCAAACCGTTCGTTTAACCGATAACCCATATCAATGTTTTCTGCTGAATAACTTGGCGAATTTCCCCTCCACGTCAGCGTCTCTGCCACTCCCGGATTCTCCGTTTTCCACTGTTCCGGAGTCTTGTATACCCAGAAACCCGCCTTGGTATCACAATAATAGTGATAAATAAGCAACGTCGGGATATGGTCCCAAAACATGAGTAGGTACATAAACAAAATAGCGGCAGCTGCCCAACGCTTAACACCGTGTCCGGTACGTCTTGCCCACTTCACCGTGCAACTGACCACCCAGTAGCTCAGCGCCAGATATAAAGCGAATGCAGCGAGGATCATCAATCCGATCATTTAAACTCCTATTTCAATCACCATCTCCATCGACACCCTTCATGCCTTTAAATCTTAAGCCCACACAAGATTTATCAAATCAAAACGGAGCTGTTCGTAAGCTGTCTGGTCATTAGAAACGGTGATGGTATTATCAAGTGCGTGAAATTCAATCATGGTTTATTCCCATCACTGTGCAAATTTCGTTTTATGTACTCTCGATGAAAATAACCAAACCGACAAACGGCGCTACTAAGCGGATCATGTTCTATCCCAAGACCCGAAATATTTTTAAAAGACGGATAAAAATCATTTTTTTCACGAGACCGTACAAAAATTTCATTTAGTTTAAACATTGCCAAATAAGGACTGCCAATTGACTCGCGAGGGAAACCACTGGCCTTCTGAATCCACACCGGATAACTAAGCCAGAATGGACGCCCCTGGTAATAAACCAGCTCTCCAATATTGAGCATGGGAGGGTTCGAGGCGTTTGGATGCTGCCAGTTCACCTGTGTGCCTTCATCGTTCATGGGCAACAGCTTATAGTTATAGGTACTGCCTCCCACTATTGCTATTTCACGGTTGTAGGGTTCTTCAGCTCGCACGCAGTGTGTAGCGCGCCAGCATTCTTGACGATAATCATGGCTTGCGTAAGCGAGCAGGTTCTCAGGAATGCCGTCGCGGCTGATATCAGCGTGCAACACCCGCAACAGCTTGGCGTGACGAAAGTTCGATTCAACGCTGACCGGCCCACCTGGTTTCTGTCGATGAGATGGTGGTAAACCATCAATCAGGTTCTGTCGTTCCGTTTCGTTCAAGTCACGACCGGGTGGACGGGTCCAGTCGCTATTAGGAGGCAAACGCTCTTCAGGGCAGACCGGCGGCGGGGCGTCTGCCGGCCGTGAGGTGAGATAAGCCAACATCGCTTCGCAAGCCGGCTGGCCTTTGCCGCTGAGTAGAACCCACTGGTAATCACTCCAGTTGATATGCGGTTCGAGGCAGGTCTCTTCACTGTTAAAGGGGGTAAGTGACTGCAATGGTGGCAGGATCTGAAAAAGTGAGTTGATCGATTCGATCCTGATAGGTCAAGCGAAGACCGGCAACATCCGCATATTGTTCTCGCTCTTTTAGCCATGTGCGTTGTTGCTCTTGCAGCATTTCCGGTTTGGGCCTGCTTTAACGCAATCTCGTAAAGCCGATCAAGCTCAAGATCGAGTCGGGAGAGCTCTGTATCCGCACAGATCATTCTCTCAACCGCAGTTGTCGCTTTGGAGCAATCGAAACTGGGCCCTTGGGAACAGGCCCATGAAGAGCAAAGCAGTAACAGCAGACACGCTAGAGTGGCGATTTGAATCTTCGGCATCATTTCAACCTCAATCAGTAAAATAGACATGCTGATAATAACAATCTGTTAATATGCGTCAATAAATATAATTATTTTTTATATTTATTTAACTGAATACAGATATCAGAAATGCGTATTGCGCAAGAAATCAACCAGGGAAAAATCGGAGAGGGAGAAGGTAAAGTAAGGAGGTGTTAAACTGCGGTTAGCAACGTTGGTGATTACAATGGAAGAGAGCTTTCTTGTTGGTATTCACCTTAAAGCGACACCAATCAAACAGCAGGGTGTCGTCACGTGACAGGGGCGTGTCCGGGTCGGTAACGACATTGCCGAGGTCATCGTAACCGTACTGAATGCCAGCTTGTTCGGGGTCGGCGTCAATGGGGCTTAAATCGCCGAGGATATCGCGGCTTGTTTGCGGTGCTTCGGTGGCGGTTGTAAAGCCGTCATCTTCGACCGTGAGATTCAACGTGTTGAGGACGGCGTAGTCCATTTCGTTGCCGTCGGCGTCCACGGTGATGACCGTCGCCGTTACGGCAATGTTGCCATCGGCGGAGAGTTCGCCCTGCTCAAGCAGGGCAAAAGAAAAGAGGGTTTGTCCGTCGACGGCGTCGAGGGTGATTTCACCATTGACGAAATCGAGCTGTTGTCCTTCGTACACCAAGGTCAACTGACTGCCATCAACGTTGCCGGAAACCTGAATGACGATTTTATCTCCGGCGGATAACGCCTGGTTCACTCCGAGGCTGAAACTTAAGGAGCCCCACTCGGCCAGGGTTGCGGAGAGATCATCGGCGATGTAGTTCTGCAGGGTGAAGGGATTGGTGGTATTGAGAGCCAGCGCGGCTTCGAAACAAAAGGTCAGGTTAATACCGAAGCGTTCGAAAAGTTGATTCGGGTTACTGATGTCGTTGATGCTGATGCTGTTGGTGGTGCCGGTCGTTGCCCCATCCAGAAGAGAACCGGTGATCAGCACGGTTTCGGTCAACGGATTCCACGCGTAAGTAAGACCGTTGGTTGAATCGATGAAGGTATAGAGCGTCTGGGAGCTGTTTGAGTAATACGATTCAATTGCCGTATTGAGCAGATCCAAATTGCCGACGGTGATGTGGTTGGTGTCGGCGTCGGAGTTTTCCGTATCGGTGATGGTGTCCTGGCCACTGCCGGGATTGTAAAAGTAGGTGTCAGCGCCCTCGCCACCGTAGAGGGTATCGTCCCCGACGCCTCCTTCGATATAATCATCTCCACCTTTGGCATAAATAGTGTCGTCGCCTCCCATGCCGTAGATGTGATCATCGTTGTCCATTGCACTGATATAGCGACCTTCATCATCACTAAAAATATACTGTGCAAAATCCAATAAAGTTTCTCGTTCCCCAACCATGATGGACGTGCCGGTTGCTGTATCAATATAATAAATAGGGGAATCTTCGTCAGAAGTTGCGTTTTCAGTAAAGAGATAATATAAGAAATCAGCTCTGTCTTGCAGATAGCTATCGCTGTACCCTTCAGGGTCTACCACTTGATAATTATCGCTTTCCTCATAAAAAGGTACTAAGTTCACCAATGATGAAACAACTCTAACTCTTTCCTCTTCAGAACCATTCAGGGCTTCATCCTGCAATTCCTCCGCTGTCCAGTAGGCATAATTATAAATATCGTGGGTGGTGTTCCCATTCACAACCACCTGAAAATCACGGGCGTGATTTTGCAAAATCAAGACAATGGTATCTTTATATTCACTTGAAGTTTCATACAGGGATTTCAGATCAGAGCATGAGACCCCATCGAAATAATAGATATTTTCGTCTGCAGTATTGACATACTTGATAATAAGGTTATCTTCCGTTGACTCCACTTTCCAATACGAGGCATTGGCAAGATCATATTGCTCCCAAACATTTGCAGCCCACCCCAAGTCCGCCAGAAAGGAATCGCGGGGTCTCAGGAAAGAACTGAGCTCCCCATAAATGGTAAATTCATATTGGCCAGTATCCTCATCTATAACCATTTTAACAGTAGGTCCAATTAGAACATCCCAGGTTTCATCCACCAAATAATCCATCGTCAGCGCAGCTGAAAAACCTGCGACTATTCCAGCGCCGACAATAGCGAGTGTCCCAGCACCCATTCCTGCGGCTATAGATGCAACGATTCCTGACGCTGCATTACCGACAAAGTAACTGGCTAAAGCCATTGCTATGGCCTTAGCGGGATTCGGATCCTCGGCGTAGTTCATCACCGAATCTGTAATAATCGTTGTCTTTCCAACGACAATTTTTAATGCCGTCGAATCTGCCGCAACATTTGAAATTACTTCGCCAAAATTAACCGCAAACGCGGCAATGAGTGTCGCCGATTTTGCCGCATCAATCTCATTGACACCATGGTCTATCAACCAGGCTTTAATCTCTTCATAGAGCTCAGGATTTTTTGCCGCCACTTCATTTTCAAGAATATCACTCATCGTTACCCTCCATTTGCTCTTCTAAAATTTTAATTTCTTTCCAATAATTCGCTTTCATTTCATGTTCTACTTGTTGCTCCACTGTCCGGCCCCGATATGTGGCTTGTGATTCATAAGAGCGATTATCTTCTTTGCCCGCAGCGATCTGCCCACAAAAGTGCTTAATCACATATTTGGTTGATCGCGCAGCAGTTCCTTCTATGACAGCCTCATATAAATATTGTCCCTGATGGCCCAGTCGATGGTAAACCGCTCGGCCGTCCGGCGGATTCGTAAATTCCTGGCGCGCAGCGAGATATTGGCGTACGGATGGATTGTCACAGTTGAAACGGCCTGCATAAATCTCCCCCTGAATCAGATCCGGCAACTCCAACAACAGCGTGGCCTGCCGTAGGAGCTCAATTTTAGGGTGCGTGTTAACAAGGGTTCTGGAGGAGGGAGCGCGCTGCCATTTCTCCTTCAGTTCGGTGAGCCACTGCACCAGCAGACGAGACCGTTCAACATGTTCAGGAAGTTGTGCCATACGCTGGTTTGAGGCCACTTTTTTGCCGCTGTAAAAGCCTTTGTGCAGTGTGTAGTTGAAGGCCAAGGCGGGAAAATCACGATAATAGTGTTCGACCTCCATCTGGTGGTCGGCAAAGGGCTTGGTGGCCATAGTCTCCAGACAAAACCACCACTGGTCGAGCAATTTGACGGTTTCTGGTGAGGGTTTATGGCTGGGAGAGATCAGGGCACGGCGGGTTTTAAAGGTGTAGTGGTAGTGAAACCAAGTATTTTGCCAGACGGCAATCTCGGCGTCATTGTCGGGAAGGTAATGTGTCCCCCAGCGATAGATCAATTTCTGGAGCAGGTCGGCAGGATACATCACCGGGATTTGCGGATGGATTACAAGCGTCATGACCCGCCGCACCCCATTGAGAACCTGTCCGGCGACCCAATACTGCTTAGCTTTCCAGTGCGCATTGTCGCCAAGAGCCCAGGTAGCGTACTGTGTGGTATAGAGGGTCAGGTGAGATACAAGAATGAACAGGATAAAAGTACTACGCACTTTGGGCCGGGCGAGGCATTGCCGAATCTGCTGGCGCGTTACTTTCATGGGCACAAAGCGCGTATTGCTGCGAATAAAGGCGATCAACCAGATTGCGCAGTAGAGGCCGACGAGCAGATAGGTTGTTGCCAGGGCAATGATCACGCCAAGAAGAAACAGTGAGCACAGCAAGTGAAGAACGGCACCGCGCGTGACTAGTGCTAGCACCAAGAGCGTTCCGCCGCTGATGAGGAGTCGTTTTTTTGAAAAAAAGGGGAGCTTGTTACAAAAATAATCCATCTCGCAGCCTATCTGTTAAAAAATCTTCAAACCTATCAAGCTCGTTCCACTCGGTTAATCAGGCAAAAAATAGACATGCCGATAATAACAATCTGTTAATATGCGTCAATAAATATAATTATTTTTTATATTTATTTAACTGAATACAGATATCAGAAATGCGTATTGCGCAAGAAATCAACCAGGGAAAAATCGGAGAGGGAGAAGGTAAAGTAAGGAGGTGTTAAACTGCGGTTAGCGCCGTTGGTGATTACAATGGAAGAGAGCTCCCCTGTCGGTGTTCACCGTAAAGCGACGCCAATCAAACAGCAGGTCATCGTAACCGTACTGAATGCCAGCTTGTTCGGGGTCGGCGTCGATGGGACTCAAATCGCCGACAATGGTACGGGTTGTTTCCGACGTTTCGGCGGCGGTTGTAAAGCCGTCATCTTCGACCGTGAGATTCAACGTGTTGAGGACGGCGTAGTCCATTTCGTTGCCGTCGTCGTCCACGGTGATGACCGTCGCCGTTACGGCAATGTTGCCATCGGCGGAGAGTTCGCCCTGCTCAAGCAGAGCAAAAGAAAAAAGGGTTTGTCCGTCGACGGCGTCGAGGGTGATTTCACCATTGACGAAATCGAGCTGTTGCCCTTCGTACACCAAGGTCAATAGACTGCCATCAACGTCCCCGGAAACCTGAATGACGATTTTATCTCCGGCGGATAACGCCTGGTTCACTCCGAGGCTGAAACTTAAGGAGCCCCACTCGGCCAGGGTTGATGAGAGATCCTCGGCAATGTAGTTCTGCAGGGTGAAGGGATTGGTGGTATTGAGAGCCAGCGCGGCTTCGAAACAAAAGGTCAGGTTAATACCGAAGCGTTCGAGAAGTTGATTCGGGTTGCTGATGTCGTTGATGGTGATGCTGTTGGTGGTGCCGGTCGTTGCCCCATCCAGAAGAGAACCGGTGATCAGTACGGTTTCGGTCAACGGATTCCACGCGTAAGTAAGACCGTTGGTTGAATCGATGAAGGTATAAAGCGTCTGGGAGGTGTTTGAGTAATACGATTCAATTGCCGTATTGAGCAGATCCAAATTGCCGACGGTGATGTGGTTGGTGTCGGCGTCGGAGTTTTCCGTATCGGTGATGGTGTCCTGGCCACTGCCGGGTAGTGTTCAAAATTCTGTGTCATTTCGGTATTATTGCTAAAAGCAAAGGAATGACATATGACTAAGCCAAACATCCCCTTCGATATGGACGCCGCCTTACAGGCTCTGCGTGAAGGCAAAGACCTCACGGGTAAAGATGGCGTTTTAACACCATTGATCAAGCAACTCACCGAAGCAGCCATGCAAGCGGAGCTTGACGCGCATTTGGACCAGGAAGAGACGCCAAACCGCAAGAATGGCTCATCTTCCAAAACAGTCAAATCCGTCTCCGGCAGCTTTGAGCTGGACACACCCAGGGATCGCGCGAATACATTCGAACCGCAGTTGGTGAAAAAGCATCAAACACAGTTAACCGATGAGTTGGAGCGCAAAATCATCGCGCTGTTTTCTCTCGGCACCAGCTATCAGGACATCCGTAGCCACATTGCCGATATGTACGGTATCTCTGTCTCCAACGGCACCATCAGCGCCGTAACCGATAAGCTGTTACCCGAACTACAGGCCTGGCGTGAACGCGATCTGGAGCCGGTTTATCCGATTCTTTGGCTCGACGCAATTCATTACAAGATCAAGGAGAATGGCCGTTATGTCAGCAAGGCCGTCTACACCATTCTGGCTCTGAACATTGAGGGCAAGAAAGAGCTTCTCGGTCTCTATCTTTCCGATCAGGAGGGCGCTCATCACTGGTTGAGCGTCCTGACCGATTTACACAATCGTGGTGTGGAGGATATCTTGATCGCCTGTGTCGATGGACTCAAGGGCTTTCCCGAAGCCATCGAAACCATCTACCCGCATACGGAAATCCAGCACTGCGTGATTCATCAGATCCGCAATTCCATCAAGTACGTGGCCTCTAAAAACCAGAAAGCCTTTATGGCGGATTTGAAGTGTGTCTATAAGGCTGCAACCCTCAATGCTGCCGAGATCGCCTTGGATGAACTGGACGCCAAATGGGGCGACAAGTATCCAATGGTGATCAAGTCCTGGCGTAGTAAATGGCCGACGTTGTCCAACTATTTCAAATATCCAGCTGACGTCAGAACCGCGATCTACACGACCAATGCCGTCGAAGCGGTTCACCGGCAGTTTCGCAAACTGACCAAAACCAAAGGCGGATTTGCCAACGAAAACAGTTTACTGAAATTGCTCTATGCGGGCATACTCAAGGCCAGCGAGCGGTGGACGCATCCCATCCAGAACTGGAATCTGACTCTGGCTCAGCTGACGATCCATTTTCCAGACCGACTCGAAAAATACCTCAGTCTATGACGCTGACACAGAATTTTGAACACCCTCCACTGCCGGGATTGTAAAAGTAGGTGTCAGCGCCGTCACCGCCGTAAAGGGTATCGTCCCCGACGCCTCCTTCAATATAGTCGTCACCGGAATAACCATAGATGGTGTCATTGCCGGCCATGCCATAAAGACGGTCAGATACGTTATCCCCCTCAATTGCATCCCCGACCCCACTACCAAAAACAATTTGGTGATTAGTCGCCTCTATGCCATCACCATCGATTTTTAGCAGCAAAGGACTCCCATTCCCTAGATCGGTGTAGTCCCAGTCCCCCGAAATATCAGCATCGATTTCATCACCATAATCGGTGCTCGTGACATCATAATGAATCTTCCAGTTCAGCATCTCGGCCCGATCAGCAATCCAGTTATCACTGAGCTGGCCGCCGTTGCTGGCCAGGTCCAGCTCACCACCAAGATTGCGTGCACTATAATCAATGCCTTCCACAACCATATAGCGTAACTGTAACAAAGCGTACCGAGCAGCTAAGCCGGAATCATTATCCAGCAATGCCTGATCAGCAATGCTGGACACACTGACAACGTCATCCCCATAGTCAGTGAGCCCGATCGCATCTCCAATAGCTTCAGCATTACCCAGATGATTCGTACCACCAGACGTTGTCAACCCCGGCAAAGGCTCGTAAGGCAACCCCTTGTCATCATAAAGCTCTGCTTTTGCCGCTTCCATACCCTCCTGCCCCCGATTAGTAAATGTGATCAGCAGGGCATCACGAAAAGTTTGCGGAAGGTTCTCCCATTCGTCGCCATAGGCCCCATTGTCTATAAACCATTGCTCCGCTTCCTTTAAATAGATGCCATAAAGCTTGGCGGTCAATTCTCCATCAGGCTTCATCAAATCTTCAACAAGTAACGCATAGTCGTTAAGGTAAGACGTCAGGCCCAGCGCCGCATATTCCGCCTTGTTGGCATACTTCACAACGATATCGATGGCAGTAGCGATTTTGAAATTACCCAACCCGACATCAATCAGTGCCGGATTCATGATCTTATCGGTCGCTCCGGGCTTGCCTTCGAAGGTGATGGCCGCGTTGTAATACGCCTGCCATTGCTCGTGCGTCCGAGTTGTGCCCAGTTCGGCAGCATTGGCAGCAAGCCATGCAGCAACCCCGCTCGTACCACCCGCGAGGGCAAGGGGAAGCGTTGCGATGGCCACGGCAGGATCGAGTCCCGACTTGGCGTAGATATCAAGTGCTTCATCTTCCCAGTTGTAGGCGGTGTTCTCCTCCGCCATCGCCCCGGCAATGGCGCCAGCGGAAATGCCAAGAATGCTTGCAGTACTATTAATAGTTTCCTTTGCTGCATCAATGAAATCAAAAGCTGCATCACTATAGGTTTCGTTGGTGGCGCCGTTCAGATAGGTGATAGTTGCCATGGGCAAGTCCTCCAAGAATTGGTAAAAGGTCAATGTCGACCGTTGCACATGCGGATAAACCATTGCGGTTCAATCTGCCGATACACACATTCGAAGCCTTTCCAGTTGCTGGGCAGTCGGTTGAGGGTAGGAAAAACGCGCGCGCTGTATTGCCAAGTCGCCACACCTTCCTTCTCGTGAAAAACGGCACCGTGAGCACCCTTGCCAACTATACTGAGGGGGCCAAGCAACGTCTCGTTCTCGACTCTGGGAACTTCAGGAAAGAAGACGTATTCCTTCCAGATCACACCATGAACTATAGTATTCCGGTAGTGTCTTCTATGATCAGTTCGCTCAGGGTGGTCAATTAGCGGCGTCGTTGCAGCTTGAATGTGCAGGGCACCGTATCGGTAAAACAGTTCAAATGAAACGGCAGACTTCGTCTCTATATCCATTTTTATTGCCGTTTCAACCGAATACGGGTTAGGTAGCCAAGGAGTCGATCCAAGGTAATTCACTCTATCAACCCCCGCCCTCCTGAAGAGTTCCAAGGTATCGCCATCCTTAAACCAGAAAGAGGCATCCTTATCTGGAGGGCGAGGGTATTCGCGGTAGCGGCGCACGATTTCCTCAAACTCTGCCCGGTGCGCCTTGAAGTTTGCAATCATCTCTTCATCGCTCGGCAGCGGGTTGAACTTCCAGGAATAGTAGTACAGCCCCAAGACGAGGCCTAAACAGCAAAGTGTCGTTAGAATGCCCTGAACATATCTCGATTTTCTGGAAGTCATTTTGTGGTCATACTTACATCCCATTTTTCACCTCACAACAGTCCGAAGGCTCACCCATTATCCACTTTAGCCGCTGTTAATCAGTGCTCTGTTGCAAAACTGAAGAACAAGTTTGGCCTGGAGAGAGCTTCAAACCAGCCAGTTCAACATTCGTGCGGGCATCATTTCAACCGCGATTTTCGCATTGGCGCAATCGAAGCTGGGGCCTTGGGAACAGGCCCATGAAGAGCAGAGCAACAACAGCAGGTACGTCAGAGTAGCGGTTTGAATCTTCGGCATCATTTTAACCTCAATTAGTAAAAATAGACATGCCGATGATAATAATCTGTTAATATGTGTCAATAAATATAATTATTTTTATATTTATTTAACAGAACACAGACATAAGTATTGCCAATTACAGACATAAAGGGGACAGGCTAGAATGGCGCTAGTTTAAGAGATTTCTCAACAAAGTTAAGGGCTCTGTACATCAAGCAGTCCCAGAGTTTTTCCGGGACAAGCTGTTATAATTTCAGGCAGTTGGGGTGTTCGCATTTAGACCTATGGACAGTTCTGTTTTTACTCAAATGTTGCTTAAACTAGCGCCATTCGGGACAGGCTACTTTTCCGCCTTCCTCGCCTTCCTTTCGGTCTCAAGTCCAAACATCCTAAACAGCTTCCCTTGTCTTTCATCGCTGCCGAATGGCGCTTGTGGCTGATCATTCAAGAGCACGCCCAACCATCCCGGCGGTGACGGGATTTCGCTCGACATAGCGAGCAACCGTCAACAAGTGCTTATCGTCTTGAACCATTGAGAGCTTTTGTATCTCCCCTGCCAGAGATGCCCACTGCTGCTGAATGCCGATGATAGCGTCGTTCATAAAGTAGCCTGTCCCCTTTGTCCCCAGATATATCCTGCTTCCAGTCAAAAACATAACCAAACGCCTCATCCTTGTATGTTTCATCAGCTGCATCCGTCAAATAAATTACTGATGTCATTTCCACCCTCCTAACTCTTATTAATGTCCATTACACATGCGAAGATACCAATGCGGTTCGATCTGGCGATAAACACACTCAAAATTCCGCCAATGCTCGGGAAACTCATTTAGTGACGCGAAAACACGCTTTCTACGTTGCCCTACCGGAATTCCATCTATTTCCTGATAATGTGGCACTCGTGCCCCTTTGCCCACGATTCCGAGGGGCCATAGCAGTTCGCCATCTTCGATGCGCGCTATTTCTGGAATATGGCAATAGTCTTTCCAGATCGTGCCATGTCCTAAGGTATTAAAACGGTACTGGTTGGTTTTGTCCTTTTTCCACGGCAACGGTAAGCGCTTAGGAACAGGGATCACTCCGACTGTGTCATATTTGTAAAACAGTCCGCGTTTGGCTGCTTGGCCGCTCTTTATCAGTTCACTAAAGTATTTTGCAGATTTGGCGGAATAAGGGTTAGGAAACCAACTTGGCGCAAGGCCAACGAGACGAGACACACCGGCCCGCTGCATCAACTCTTGGGTATCGCCTTTCTTGTACCAAAACGAAGTATCCTGATCCGGAGGGCGTGGATATTCCCGATAGCGTCGTACCAGCTCTTCAAACTCCGCGCGGTGAGCGCGAAAATGAGCAATCATCTCTTCATCGCTCACCAATGGGTTGAACTCCCAGCAATAGTAGTACAGCCCAAAAACAATGCCTAAACAGCAAAGTGTCGTTAGGATGCCCTGAACATATCTCGATTTTCTGGAAGTCATTTTGTGGTCATACTTACATCCCATTTTTCACCTCACAACAGTCCGAAGGCTCACCCATTATCCACTTTAGCCGCTGTGGATCAGCGCTCTGTTGCAAAGCTGAGGGACAAGCCTTGTCCAGGGAAAGCTCCAAACCAGCCAGTTCAACATTCGTGCTGGCCATCATTTCAACCGCGATTTTCGCATTGGCGCAATCGAAGCTGGGGCCTTGGGAACAGGCCCATGAAGAGCAGAGTGAATCGCCACTAGTTTTCTAGACACCCCTGACATTCGCAAAATATTGCCTGTCGAACTCCGCAGGTGACAAACCATCGTTGCTGCTGTGGCGACGTACCGGATTGTAGAACATTTCGATGTAATTGAAGATGTCCTGCCGTGCAGCCTCTCGGTTCTTATATGTCTTTTTCTTGACCCGCTCTCGTTTTAACAACTGAAAGAAACTTTCCGCAACGGCATTGTCGTAGCAGTTACCGCGCCTACTCATACTACATTCCAGATTGTGTGCTTTCAGGAAACTCTGCCAGACTGTGCTGGTATATTGACTGCCCTGATCGGAATGAATCAGCACTTTCCCTTTAGGTTTTCGACGCCAAACTGCCATCAGTAAAGCATCAAGTACGAGTTCTGCATGAATTCTCGACTGCATTGACCAACCGATAACTTGCCTTGAAAACAAATCAATGACGACAGCGAGATACAACCAGCCTTCGTACGTGCGGATATAGGTAATATCTGTTACCCACGCTTGATTGGGTGTGTCGACATTAAATTCTTGATTCAGATGATTTTCGGCCAAGACTGCCGGATGACCGCTTTTGTAGCGAGGCCGCTTGTAGCCAACTTGAGCCCGCAGTCCTGCCTGCTTCATCAGACGAGCAACTCTATTTACTCCACAGCTCTCACCGGTTGCTCGCAGATCCAGGTGGATTTTTCGATATCCATAGACGCCGCCACTCTCTAACCAGAACTGCTTGATGAGCCCCAAGAGCCGCTCATCTTCAAGCTGACGAGCAGATTTCGGCTGTTTAACCCAAGCGTAGTAACCGCTACGATGCACCCGCATCATGCGGCACATGTTACGGGTGGCAAATTGCCCCTGATGCGCCCGGATAAAGGCATACCTCACAGGGACTCTTTGGCGAAGTATGCGGTGGCCTTTTTTAGGATATCTCGTTCTTCGGTGACACGTTGCAGCTCATGGCGCAGACGCCTGATCTCGGCTTGGTGAGCGTCAAGTTCTGCGGCGTTGTGAGTGCCGTTGCCATATTTCTTACGCCAAGCATAAAGACTGTGAGTTGTTGTCCCAAGGCGGTTGGCAACTTCTTGAACAGAATAACCTCGTTCGGTGACTTGCCTGACGGCTTCAATCTTGAATTCTTCGGTGTAACGTTTGCTGCTCATGATTCCTCCTGAAGTCATCTTTTTATAACTCAGGAGTGTCCTGTATACTAGTGGCGATTCAGACAGGATATCCCCCTCTAGCTGGAATCATTCTCAGAGGATGAATATGTGTTTTCAAACCATAGAGAAAGTGCGTAACTCAGTCAGAATCACACTCCTCTGGGCACAGGCTTTTAACACGTAAACAGACAGCATCAACACATTGATATATTCACATCAGCAAATAATAATTATTTGTTAATTTAAGTCAATACATAAAAGCATTTTTGTATTTTTTATTAAAATAGTAGACATTTGTTTCACTGCATAAAATAAGGCCGATGCGCTGATAGGCATCGGCCTTATTCCTCCTTAATTTTTATCCACTGGGGATATCGGCTACCGATTCACCAACGCCATCATACTGCCCGGATAGCGTGTGCCACTGGCCGCCCCTTTAGGTAGAAGAGCCTCCAGTTCCGCCAGGTCGTCTTCTGTCAGCGTGACGGACAGTGAAGCAAGTTTTCTTCAAGGTAACGGCGCCGCTTGGTGCCGGGGATGGGCACGACATCATCTCCTTGAGCCAGCACCCAGGCCAAAGCAAGTTGGCTGGGAGTGACGTCCTTTGTTTCGGCCATGGCTTTGACAGCATCAACCAGTTGCAGATTTTTGTCGAAATTCTCACCCTGAAAACGCGGAGACATCGGACGATAGTCGCCTTCAGGGAAGTCGGCTACGGAACGAATCTGGCCGGAAAGGAAGCCGCGCCCGAGCGGACTGTACGGCACTAGGCCAATGATTAGGATCGTCACTGCGGGCAATGCCGAATTT
The DNA here is from genome assembly GCF_963676955.1 of uncultured Desulfuromonas sp. Lineage (NCBI taxonomy): Bacteria > Pseudomonadati > Thermodesulfobacteriota > Desulfuromonadia > Desulfuromonadales > Desulfuromonadaceae > Desulfuromonas > uncultured Desulfuromonas sp. The sequence continues at coordinate 217,108 of NZ_OY781461.1, forward strand.
GGTGGCGAGAATAATTTTTTCGCGGTAAGGCTTGAGCACATTGCCGACCAGTTGTTCGTTGGTAAAGGACCCATACATGTCGGCAGTATCAAAAAATGTCACGCCCAACCCCACGGCCCGTTGCAGGGTGGCAATGGATTCCTCATCGTCACGATGGCCGTAAAAATCAGACATTCCCATACAACCGAGGCCAAGGTGGAGACGTCCAACCCTTGCGATCCTAACTGTTGTGTCAACATGTCTCTTCTCATGTCTACTGCGGGTGCAACAAGTCACCCTGGTCAAGATGGCGGTGCTTTGAGCGACAAAACATCTGGTTTGGAACAAGAAAAAATCATCTAAGCAAATTAATATTTAGCGTCCTAAACAAATAGCATCAAGCCAGGATTCGACGAATATTTTCCAGATGTGTTAGTATGACGTTCAATATCGTTTGATTTCAGTGTGTTTCATTGTGGCCTTATACAAATAAAACAAAGTACGCCTTTCATAAACCTGAATCAGTGAAACCATTGGCGGCAGATCAAGCACGTGCACGCTGTTATCCACCATGACCTCACTGATTCAGGATAAAAGATGACGCGATGGTGACATCCCGATCTGTTTTGGGACGCAACCACTGCCGGAAAGGACCGTTTTATGAAACAGCATCCCTGTTATGCGGCCATTGACGTGGGCTCCAACGCCGTTCGTCTGCTGATTGCCCGCATTAAGGAAGGCGACTATCCGGTCGCTGAAAAAGAACTCCTGCTGCGCGTGCCTTTGCGCCTCGGCAGTGATGTTTTCACCCTCAACCGCCTCAGCGATGAGAGCGCCCGCTGCCTGACGCAGACGTTGCACGCGTTTTCCAATCTGATCTCGGTCTTTCAGCCTCTTGACATCAAAGCCTGTGCCACCAGCGCCATGCGCGAAGCGGATAACGGTCTCGATGTGGTGGAGCAGATTCGCCAACAGTGCGGCATTGAGCTGGAAATCATCAATGGCAAAAAAGAGGCGGAACTGATTTTTGCCAACCGCCCGGATCGCCTGCTGCCTCAGGACTGTGGCTCTTTTCTCTATATTGATGTCGGTGGCGGCAGCACGGAATTGAATCTCTATACCGATGGTGAACTGGAGGTCAATGAATCCTTCCGCCTCGGCACGGTGCGCCTGCTGGAAAAAGCCGTGGATAAATCGGAATGGGGTCGCATGCAGCGCTGGATTGAAGAGCATGTGCAGGATAAACAGGTGTGCGGCATCGGCAGTGGCGGCAACATTGGTCGCCTGCACCGTCTGGCCAAGCGCTCGGAGCAACAGGCCGTGAGCCGCGACCAGCTGAAAAAAATCTATCAGAAACTCAAAGTGCTGGATGAAAATGAACGGGTCAGCCAATTCAAACTGAAACCCAGTCGGGCGGATGTGATTGTTCCGGCGGCCAAAATCTATCTGTCGGCGATGAAGTGGGCGGGGATTGAAAAAATCTTCGTGCCGAAATTCGGCCTCGCCGACGGCATCATTCTCGAACTGCACCGCCGCCAACAACAAAACGGCCACGATGACCTATTGCGGAATCAGGCCAGTTTGATACACTGAACGCTGTCGTTAAAAAGCTTTTAGTCTTATTAAACCACACCAACGTTAAGGAGGATGTATGACATCGCAACAAGGCGTGTATAAATGTGAAATTTGTGGCAACATCGTTGAAGTTCTGCACACGGGAGCCGGTGCTCTGGTCTGCTGTGGCAGCGATATGAAACTGCTCGATGCCAACACCACAGATGCCGCACAGGAAAAACACGTACCGGTCATCGAAAAAACCGACACCGGCTACACCATCACCGTCGGCAGTGTTGAGCATCCCATGACCGATGAGCACTATATTGAGTGGATTGAGCTGATTGCCGACGGCAAGAGCTATCGCGCTTTCCTCAACCCCGGCGACAAGCCGCAAGCCACATTCTGCGTTTCAGCAGAAAAAATTACCGCCCGCGAATATTGCAACCTGCACGGTCTGTGGAAAGCGGAAGCCTGATCTTTCTTACAGAATGATCTGATCTTACAAACAAGGCGAAGTTCGCACCCACGAACTTCGCCTTGTTGCCTTCAACTCAGCACTTTTCACTCTGTTTTTTTCAATACATCTGTTCCTGATACGCGGGAATCTCCTCAAACCAGCATGGATTCTGCCGCCCCCGCTCCAGCGCCTGACGCGCGGTATCGAGCAACGCCTGACGATCTTTGGGATAACTGCCGGCGAGATTGAGAAAGTTGGACACGTGATTGGAACGCAGGATGGTGCGTTGCGGATCGAGGTGTTCGAGCATCTCCACGGTTTCCTGAAGAATCTCGCCGTGGCTGAGCGGTTCAATGCTGCGATAAAATGCCTCGTTATGGCGATGAAACATGGTCAGCAAAGAGAAATATTCCGGTGATACGGCATTGACCCACGCCGCCGTGGCCAGGGCATGCTCATGGCTGCGTTTCCGACCGGCGAGTCCAAGGATGGCCGTCACCGACAACTTCATCCCGGCCTGCCGCGCCTTGAGCGCCTGCTCACGCATCGTCTGAGCATCGTAGCCTTTGTTGGCCAACCGCAACGTTTCATCATCACCACTCTCCAGCCCAAAATAGAGAATGCGCAACTTGCGGCTGCGCAGTTGCCGCAACTCTTCCGGTGTTTTACTCAGCAGGCTACGGGGTGACGCGTAACTGGAAACCCGGGTAAGCGCGGGCAGTTGCCGCTGCAACAAATCGAGAACGTCGACCAAGCCGTCAAAGGGATAAATCAGTGCATCTCCATCGGCAAGAAACACCCGCTGCACACTCTGGCGGATTTCCATGGGCAAGCGTGCCAGATCATCCGCCAGCTCTTCGATGGAACGGATGCGAAACTGCTTCATTTTATACATGCCGCAAAAACGACACTGATTCTGGCTGCAACCGATTGTGGCCTGTAAAATCAATGAACGCGCTTCGGAGGGTGGCCGAAACAGCGGTTCTTCATAGTTGAGAAAATAATACATCCGTCACATTCCTTGGAGTCAAAGATGAATCTAACATCTTGTCGATAAAGAGCCGAAAGAACAACCAGGGGGCGTTCGCAATCAGCGTTCATGGGCTCCACAGGCAGTTTTTCAACCGCCTGTTTGAGTCAGTTTTGCGACATTTTCAGGAAATGCTATACTCCAATGAAAAACAGGGGAGGCCGTTGCCGCACTATGACCACCTATGCCAAATTCAAAAAGATGTGCCGCAAAATCACAGCGCTCCAGGTGACTATCGTCTATCTGGTGACCAGCACGTTGTGGATCTATGGCTCCAATTGGCTGATGGACAACTGCTGCCTTCCCAACGCCTCCTGCCTCAAAGAGATTCGCGATGGCGTCTTCATTCTGGTCAGCGGCGCCATTCTCTACCTGGTGGCTTCACGTTTCCTGATCACGTTTCTTTACTCTGAGAAGCAGCTGCACCAAAGCCAGAATCGCTTTCGGGCGTTGTATGAAAACCTGACGCAGGGCGTGATCTATGTTGCGGCCGACGGGCATGTCGTTTCGGCCAATCCGGCCGCCGAGGAGATTACCGGCATGCCGTTGGAGCAGCTCATCAGCCTGTCCATTCGCTCTCTGAAGGGCCGATTGATCCGTGAAGACGGCAGTGAGTTCCCCTGGCGACAGTACCCAGGGGTTGTCGCCCTGAATCGTGGCGAAGTTGTCAAAGGCGTGATCATGGGCTTTAGCCATCCGCGCCACAAACGACAATGCTGGATTCGGGTGGATGCCGTACCTCAATTCTTCAGCGGAAAATCGCGACCGGATGAAGTGTTTATCAGCATTGAAGATATCACGGAGTTTCACAGCGCCCAGAAAAAAATCGAACAGCTCGCCTATTACGATCCCCTGACCGGGCTGCCCAACCGACGGCTATTTATGGATCGCCTCAACCAGACGGTCAAACACGCGGAACGCAACAACGAACACCTGGCACTGTTGTTTATTGACCTGGACAAGTTCAAGTCCGTCAATGATCGTTTTGGGCATTCCGGAGGGGATGATTATCTGTGTGAGGTCGCGCAGCGCCTGGAGCAGGCCGTGCGTAAAAGTGATACGGTTGCTCGCTTGAGCGGTGATGAGTTTGTCGTTCTCCTATCCACGGTCCACAACGGCAACGATGGTGAACTTATGGCCAAAAAACTGTTTGAGCAGCTCCATCCCACCGTGGAAATCAATGGCCATGATGTGTCCATCAACGCCAGCATCGGCATTGCCTGCTACCCGCAGGATGCGGCGTCGGCCGAAGGGTTGTTGCAATGTGCCGACACCGCCATGTATCGCGCCAAGCACCAGGGAAAAAACAACTTCCGCAGTTTCATGCCGAAAGCGGAATAACCCGGCTTCCCCCCCCATGGACACCCTCTGCCATCGCAACCTTGCCGGGTACGAAGAGACACGCCTCGTCATCACGCTTCAGGGCGGGACCAGTCACGCTGCTGACAATGGCTGTTGATGATCTCAAGATAACGGCGTGCTTCATTGAGCAGCCCCTGATCGTGGCTGACATCGAGAACCGAGAGAAAATACTGGTGCGCACTGGGGTGGCAATTTTCCTTGTTGAGCAGAGCAATTCCAGCACCAAGATAGGCCTGATCGAGCTGGTCATCGTTGGGACGATCACTGATGAAGCGCCGATAGAGGGTCAGTGCCGCATCAAAATGCTTTTCAGACATAAGGTATTGGCCCATTTCCAAAACCTGATAGGAGGGAATGGTCCGACGCAATTCCCGCTGATTCAGTCCAAAAAACACCCCGCAAGCGGTTTCAAGCTGATCATGATCAATGAGACAATGAATCCGATCCGCAGCACTGGCCGTCGGGTCTTCACAGGGCGAGACCTTTTTGTGAAACCGCTGCCCATGGCGTAAACCCGGCCAGCGGTCAATGGCATAAGCCACGCCGCCACCGGCAAGAAATCCGCCGATATGTGCGCCATGAGCCACTCCTGAGCCGCTGTGAACAAACAGAAACGGCAACAGGTTGTCGACCACCAGAAACACGCCGAGAACCAGCCGAGACGGCAGCAGAATGGTGGTCATGATAAACGGAAACAAAAAGATAAAGGTTTTTACCTTGTTGCGTGGGAACCAGATGAAGTAACAGCCGAGCACCCCGGAAATCGCCCCGGAGGCACCGATCAACGGTGTGTAGGAGTCAAGGGTGAACAGGGCAAAAAACACCGTCGCCATCACGCCGGCGAACAGGTAGAGCAGCAGATAGCGCCACGGGCCGAGACGGTATTCAACGTTGTCGCCAAAAATCCACAGAAACAACATGTTCCCCGCCAGATGCAGCAGACCGGCATGAAGAAACAGCGAAAAAAACAGATCTTCCAGGCGCGGCGCCGCCGGTTTAAAACCATGCTGAAACACAAACAGATCGTAGGCGCTGATGCGGTCGGCCACCTGTTGCGCCTGGCTGAGGCTTTGCACTCCGAGATGGTGGAGATATTCGATCAAAGCCGGATTGTACGGGTCTGCCTTCATCCCGGAAAGCGGCAGAGTGATCAGGGCAAAAAGCATGATATTGGCGGCCATCAACGACAGGTTGACGTACGCCCGACCGGGCGGATTGGGAAGATCACCAACAGGGATGAACATGAACAACCTTTCGGCGTCAGCTTGACGGCTGCGCCTCGGCAAGTGATTGATTTTTACAGGTTAAACCGCTATGCTCAGCGCCGTAACGTACAGTTGAATCTTGAGTATACACCAACGGGCAATCACAGAACAGTCCGAGTCCGCCAACGGCGACGGACGCGGAACAGATCGACCACTTAGCCGGTAAACAGAGGCAGCGGTGAACTTACTTTACGTTTTGGATCTCATCGGTACAGCGGCTTTCGCCGCCTCCGGTGCCCTGGCCGGGGTACGGCGCCAGATGGATATGCTCGGCGTGCTGGTGCTGGGTATCGTCACGGCCATCGGCGGCGGCACCCTGCGCGACATCCTGCTCGGCGACACACCGCCCTTTTGCCTCAAAGATGAAACCTATCTGTACATCTCCATTGCCGTGGCTCTGCTGACGTTTTTCGGTCATCACGTCCTCGACCGCTACAGCAATCCGCTGTTGTTTTTCGATGCCATCGGTCTGGGCACTTTCGTCGTCATCGGCACCGGCAAGGCGCTGGATTTTCACACCGGGTTCATCGGCGCCGTGACCATGGGCGTCATGACGGCCACGGCAGGCGGTGTCGTGCGCGACGTGCTGTCGAATCAGGTGCCGCTGATCCTGCAAAAAGAAATTTATGCGTCCGCCTGTATTGTCGGCGGGGTGCTGTTTTACATCCTCGACCACATGGGCTGGTCACGGCCTTCCGTCATGCTGATTGCCGCCGGCGTGGTGGTCGGTCTGCGTTTGTTGGCCATCCGTCATAACTGGGCACTGCCCACGGCACCACCGAAAACCTATCCGTCCAAGGAGAAATGACATGCACCATATCACCCTGCAAGGAGAAGCCACCCCGATTGCCGTCGGCAAGATTGTCTGTCTGGCGCGCAATTACGTGGCCCACGCCGAAGAGCTTGGCAATGAAGTGCCCAGCGATCCGGTGCTGTTCATCAAACCGGCTACCAGCATCATCAAAGACGGTGACACGATGGTGATTCCCGACTACTCCGATGACTGCCACCACGAAGTGGAACTGGCGGTGCTTATCGGTCGTACAGCGCACAAAGTCACCGCCGAAGACGCCATGGACTATGTTTCCGGTTACGGCATCGGCATCGACATGACCCTGCGCGACACTCAGGCGGTGTTGAAAGAAAAAGGCTATCCGTGGGAGTTGGCCAAAGGCTTTGACACGTCCTGCCCGCTGTCGGAGTTTGTCCCGGCTGACCAGGTCAACGACCCGCACGATCTGGCCATCCGCCTGCAGGTGAACGATGACGTGCGCCAGGATGCCAATACCGGCCTGATGATCCGGCGTATTCCGGAAACCATTGCCGCCATCACCCGCGCTTTCACCCTGGAGCCGGGCGATCTGATTCTCACCGGCACACCGGCCGGCGTGGGTCGTGTGGTTGCCGGCGACCGGATGATCGCCGAAATTGAAGGCGTCGGCACCCTGCAGGTCGACGTTCAATGAAACAGCGCATCGCCCTGATCGGACCGGGGCGACTCGGCCAGGCCGTCGGTGCCCTGCTGCAGCAGGCGGGGTATCCGATCACCGCCATTGTCGGTCGTGACCAGCAGCGCGCACGCGAAGCCGCTCAGTTCATCGGTGCCGCGCTGATGGCAACCACGGACCTGAAACGCTGCAGCCGCGCCGATCTGATCTTGTGCTGCGTCGGTGATGATCAACTGGCCCCGCTGGGAGAAGCCCTGGTGGAAGTTCTCGCCGATCACCCCCAACCGACCGTCATCCATTTCAGCGGTCGCCATCGCGCCGCGATTCTGCGCCCGGAAGACCCGCGCGCCGCGCACTGGCAGGTGATGAGCATCCATCCGTTGCAAACGTTTGCCAGTGGCGAACAGGGGCTGGATTCGTTGCCGGGCAGCTTTTGCGCCGTCGAAGGGAAAGAGGAGCTGTTTCCCCTCGGCGCCAAGCTGTCTCTCGAACTCGGCTGTCAACCCTTCCGGTTACGCTCCGAAGACAAAGAGCGCTACCATGCCGCAGCCTGCATGGCCTCCAACTTTGTCACCACCCTGTTTCATCAGGCCAGCACCCTGATGGCCGAGACTCTGGAAGATCCGACCATGGCCGCCACCGTGCTGGCGCCCATTTTCCAGACCGCAGCCACCAACACCTTGAATCTCGGCCCCCACCAAGCCCTGACCGGCCCGATTGTCCGCGGTGATATCGACACCATTCGCGGTCATCTGCAACAGTTAGCCGAGCACAATCCGCAGCGACTGCCCTTCTACCTCGAACTCGCTGAACAGACTCGGCAACTGGCAGTGGAGAGCAAAAGACTCGCCCCGGAGCGGGCGGCACAGCTTAAAGAACTGCTGGAAAGATACACGATCTCGTCATAGAAAAGCTCATTTACGCCCACAACTTTCGTTGATGCTGAAGCGCCTCAGTCATGACATGCGGTTCCGCTGAACGGGAGGGCGTTGGGACGGACTAAACCACTATGTACTGAAAGTGCATAGTTTTGGACGGGACTGAAAACCCCTAAAGCAAAAATCAACACCCGGTTTCTATTGATCGTCATTCCGGCATGGTTTAAGCCGGAACCCAGAGACTTTCAACACCCCTGGATCCCTGCCTTCGCAGGGATGACGGCTAAAATGAGTAACACCTGAAAGGCTTGGACTCAAAGTCCATGGTTTTAAACCAGCGGGCTGAAACAATAAATCTGGGTCTTTCCCCCCTGATTTCACTCTTCAGTTGACCACATTCTGCGGCATTCCCGCCTGAAACGCCGCCACATTGGCGACGACCGTCGCCAACAAACGTTGCCGTGCCGCCAGCGTCGCCCAGGCAATGTGCGGAGTAATCACGCAATTGGGCGCAGTCAGCAGCGGATTCTCCGCTGAAGGCGGTTCACTGCTGAGCACATCGACACCGAGTCCAGCCAGACGCCTGCCCTGTAGCGCTTTAGCAACGGCCACTTCATCGAGCAGCGGGCCACGTGCGGTATTGATCAGAATCCCTCCCGGCTTCATCAACCCCAGTCGCCGCTCGTCGACCAGATGATGGGTCTGTTCGGTCAAAGGACAGTGCAGGCTGATCACATCGGACTGGGCAAACAGGTTATCCAGCTCGACATCACTCGGCCCATGGCCTTGATGCAGCTCTTTAAAGCGATGCGAACGCCGCACATGCACCAGCACTTTCATGCCGAAGCTCTCGCCGATCCGCGCCACGGCCTGGCCGATATGGCCGAAACCGACAATCCCCAGTGTCAGCCCATCCAGCTCCATCAACGGTGTTTCGCGAAAGCTGAAGTCCACGCTGTCGCTCCACGCTCCGTCATGAACGCGGCGGTTGTGATGCCCCACCTGCTGCACCAGCTCCAGCAACAGGGAAAACACCATCTGCGCAACCGACATGGTGCTGTAGGCCGGAACGTTGGTGACGACAATCTGTCGCCGAGCCGCCGCATCCAGGTCAACGACATTGGTGCCGGTCGCCAGCACACCGATATAACGCAGTTTCGGCAACTCCTGCAATTCGCGCTCGCCAAGCACCACCTTGTTGGTTAAAACAATCTCGGCATCCCGCGCACGCTCGACGATCTGATCCGGCGCAGTACGCGGATAGATCTCACACTTGCCGAGGGCTTGCAACGCGGCCCAATCGAGATCCCCGGAATTCAGGGTATAACCATCTAAGACAACAATGTTCATCGCTCCTCCTTATCCTTCTGCCCATTTTTTCTCTCATTCTTGTGCAGAAAAATAACATCCTTATCGACAAACGCCAGTTGCGCTTGCCATTTTTCGGCCAACCAGTGAAAGGTCTGACGCGAAAAAAAGCGCACATGGGTTCGGTCGTTTTTGTAATGCCAGTTTTGAAACGCCTGCTGGTCAATCACCAGCTTGGTCATGATAGCCAGGATGCCCCCCGGCTGCAGCAGCTGCCATAACCGGTCGAGGTCCTCAGCCGGATGATGCAGATGCTCAACCACCTCCGTGGCGGTGATAAAATCATAGCGTTGAGTCAGTACCGATTGATCCGGGGCATAAAACGGATCATACAGCTGCATCTCCAGGCCACATTCCACTGCCATCACCGACAGGGTCGGTCCGGGGCCGCAACCAAAGTCCAATCCAAGCGCGCCGTTGGCAAGCCGTTGTTGCAACGGCGTAAACAAGCGGCCGAGAAAACGCCGGTAGCCCGGGTCATCCGGCGCGTTCTCATGCAGATCGTACTCGGCTTTTTCCTCTTGCGGCGTCAACAGGTCATTGCGGGCAACAAACACCAGAGCGCAACACGGGCAGCGCCAATAGCATCGGCGCCGGTCTTCGCCAAACAGCCCACTGCCGCCGGACCGGCACAAGGGGCACGGTTCTTCAATGATTCGATTGGACGCCATCGTTCTTCCAAAGAAAAAAGCCCCCGCATTGCGGGGGCTTTAACGTGCTCAGAAACGCCTGAACAATCAGGCTTCCTGCTCTTCCAGCAGAACCGCATGCGCGGCAGCCAGACGGGCGATAGGCACCCGGTACGGCGAGCAGGACACATAGTCCAGACCGATTTTGTGGCAGAAGATAACACTGCTCGGCTCACCGCCGTGCTCACCACAAATACCCAACTTGATGTTGGGGCGCGTTTTACGACCTTTTTCACAGCCCATTTTGACCAGTTCGCCGACACCGCTCTGGTCGATGGCAACAAACGGATCTTCCGGGAAGATCTCCTGCTCAACATAGAGCGGCAGGAACTTACCGGCGTCGTCACGCGACAGACCGTAAGTGGTCTGGGTCAGGTCGTTGGTACCGAAGGAGAAGAATTCCGCCTGCTCGGCAACCTCGTCGGCGGTGATGGCGGCGCGGGGCAGCTCGATCATGGTACCGACCAGGTACTCGACCTTGACGTCGAACTCAGCGATCACTTCATCAGCAACTTTCACGGCATTGGCGCGGAGAATCTCCAGCTCCTTAACGCTGCTGATCAGCGGAATCATGATCTCGGGGACGATGTCATAGCCCTCGTTTTTGACCAGTTGGCAGGCCGCTTCCATGATGGCACGCACCTGCATGTCGTAGACCTCGGGGAACGTGATGCCGAGACGGCAGCCACGGTGGCCGAGCATCGGGTTGAATTCGTGAAGAAATTCGACCTTCTGTTTGAGCTTCTCAGCCGTGACGTTCATGCTGGCGGCCAGCTCATCGATCTCCTTGTCGGTGTGCGGCAGGAACTCGTGCAGCGGCGGATCGAGCAGACGAATGGTGACCGGCAGACCTTTCATTTCACGGAACAGGCCGAGGAAGTCCTCGCGCTGCATGCCGATGATCTTGGCCAGCGCATTCTTACGGCCGTCAAGGTCTTCGGCGAGGATCATCTCGCGAACCGCCATGATGCGGTCGGCGTCGAAGAACATATGCTCGGTACGGCACAGGCCGATCCCTTCGGCGCCAAACTGGCGGGCGACGGCGGAGTCGGCCGGAGTATCGGCATTGGTGCGAACTTTCAGGCGACGGATCGAATCAACCCACTCCATGAGCAGGCCGAAGTCACCGGTCAGCTCCGGTTGAACCGTGGGCACGGTACCGCTCATCACTTCACCACTGGAACCGTCGAGGGTGACGACATCGCCTTTTTTGTAGACATTGCCTTTACTGTCGGTGAATTGCTGGGTGTCGTAGTTGATCTTGATCTCGCCGCAACCGGACACGCAGCATTTCCCCATGCCACGGGCAACAACAGCGGCGTGAGAGGTCATGCCGCCGCGCGCGGTCAGAATCCCTTCGGCGGCGTGCATACCGTGAATATCTTCCGGACTGGTTTCGATGCGCACCAGGATCACTTTCAGGCCCATGCCTTTGGCGTTCTCCGCCTCATCGGCGGAGAAAACGATCTCACCGGAGGCTGCGCCCGGCGAAGCGGGCAGACCTTTGGCGATGACGGTCTTAGCGGCTTTGGGATCAAGAGACGGATGCAGCAGTTGATCGAGCTGCTCGGGTGCGACACGCAGCACGGCTTCCTTCTCAGTGATCAGCCCTTCCTTGACCATGTCAACGGCAACTTTGACCGCTGCTTTGGCGGTACGCTTGCCGTTACGGGTCTGCAGCATGAACAGGCGACCTTTTTCAATGGTGAACTCGATGTCCTGCATGTCACGGTAGTGCTTCTCCAGCTTCTGCTGGATCTCCATGAGCTGGTTGTAGCTCTCGGGCATCACCTCTTCCATGGAGGGCAGGCTGCCGTCGCCACCGGCCTTGTTGATCGGCTGCGGCGTGCGGATACCGGCAACAACGTCCTCGCCCTGCGCATTGATCAGGAACTCACCGAAGAACAGGTTTTCGCCGGTGGAGGGGTTACGGGTAAAGGCCACACCTGTCGCGCAGTCATCGCCCATGTTACCGAACACCATGGACTGAACATTGACCGCGGTGCCCCACTCGGCCGGAATGTTATTTAAACGGCGGTAAGTGATGGCACGTTGGTTCATCCACGAACCGAACACCGCACCGATGGCGCCCCACAGTTGCTCTTCGGGATCGGTCGGGAAGGCTTCACCGAGCACTTCGGTGTATTTATTTTTGAACAGGCTGACCAGTTCTTTGAGATCATCGGCAGTCAAAGCGGTATCTTCTTCCACACCGCGCTGTTCTTTCATCTCCTCGAGGATATCTTCGAGAATTTCGCCGTCCATGTTCTTAACAACGTTGGCATACATCTGGATGAAACGGCGGTAGGAGTCGTAGGCAAAGCGCTCGTCGCCGCTTTGCTTGACAATCCCCTTGACCGTCTCATCATTGAGGCCCAGATTAAGAACCGTATCCATCATGCCGGGCATGGAAGCACGGGCGCCGGAACGCACCGACACCAGCAGCGGATTTTCGCCATCGCCGAATTTTTTGCCCATGAGTTGCTCAACAGCCTGCAACTGCTCATCCACCTGGGCTTTAAGTTCTGCCGGGTAGTTGCGGTCGTTTTTATAAAACTCGGTGCATACCTCGGTGGTAATGGTGAAACCGGCGGGGACCGGCAGGCCGATAGAGGTCATTTCAGCCAGATTGGCTCCTTTGCCCCCCAACAGATTCTTCATTGATCCTGTGCCTTCAGCTTTGCCATCGCCGAAGAAGTACACGTACTTGACTGCCATCAGTCATCCTCCTCACAAAATGTTGGTTATACCTGAATGCGCCTCTTACCTCACGTTGGTAAGATCATGCCGCAATTCGGGAAAAATCCGCCAAACCGGCAAACAGCCCGGCAACCTGTGTCAACAGAGCCAGTCGATTGCGTTTGACCGCTTCATCCTCCGCCATCACCATGACGCCGTCAAAAAAGGCATCCACGGCCGGACGTAATGAACCAATCGCGCGCAATGCACCAGGATAGTCGCCGTCCGCCATTAGACGGGCGACATCCTGCTGAACCTGTTGTAATGCTTGATACAACGCTCTCTCACAGTCCTGCTCAAAGCACCCTTGGTCAACGGCATCGGTCACACCCCCCTTAATGATGTTACCGACACGCTTGAATGTTGCGGCCAGGGCTTCGAATTCAGGTTGTTGCTTCATGGCCGACAGCGCTTCAATACGCTGACGGGCATCCATCACATCATCAAATCGGGCGGCCAGAACCGCTTCCACGACATCAGTCGCCGTTTCTCCACCCGTCATCATATTGACAAAACGCAGGCGAATGAACTCGACCACATCGGCGGTCACTTCCTCGACACTGCGATTCAGCTTGTCTTCCAGTTGCGTGACCGCCTTGGCCACCAGCTCCGGAATGGAGACGGTGAAGCCGCGATCAAGCAGAATATTGAGTACGCCGATCGCACAACGGCGCAGCGCATAAGGATCGGCGGTCCCGGTCGGGATCAGTCCGACACCGAAGCAGCCGCAAATGGTGTCTATCTTGTCGGCGATGGACACAAACGCCCCGACATTGTCGCTGGGCAGATCACCGCCGGCCTGCACCGGCAGATAGTGTTCAAAAATCGCCTTGGCCACGCGCGGATCTTCCCCTTCGATGGTGGCGTATTCACGGCCCATGACGCCCTGAAGCTCGGGAAATTCGTAAACCATGCCGGTTTCCAGGTCGCATTTACACAGTTGCGCGGCGCGGCGGGTCAGTTCAACCACCTCGGCATCAAACTGATTGGCCAGATCTTCAGCCAGGGCGGTGAAGCGCTGCACCTTGGCATAACTGGTGCCGAGCTGGGCCTGATAGACGACGTTTTTCAACGCTTCGAGGCGATTTTGCAGCGGAGTTTTCTGGTCTTCTTTCCAGAAGAACATCGCATCGGACAGGCGGGCGCGCAACACGCGCTCATTGCCTTTGACCACCACGTCAGGGTCGGTCGGGCGGGTATTGGAAATGGTGATAAATTTCGGCAACAGACGCCCTTCAGTATCGGCCAGGGTGAAGTAGCGTTGATGCTCCTTCATGCTGGTGATCAGCAATTCGTCGGGCAGTTGCAAAAATTCCTCTTCAAAGCTGCCGCACAGCGGGGTGGGGTCTTCCACCAGGTAGGCCACTTCTTCGAGCAGATCTTCGTCAACGTTCAGGGCACCACCCTCTTCACCGGCAACACGCTCGATTTCGCGGGCAATAATCTGCTTGCGCTCCTCGGGATCAACAATGACAAAGTGCTCACGGGCCTTGGCAACAAAATCGTCCAGGCCGGTGACGTCAAAACCAGCCGGGGCCATAAAGCGATGACCGTAGGAGGTGTTGCCGGACGTCAGGTTGCCCCAGGAAAACGGAATCACCTCGCCACCGAACAGGGCAATCAGCCAATGGACCGGACGGGCAAAACGCACATCGAGATCTTTCCAGCGCATCGATTTCTTAAACGACAGACTGCTGACGATCCGCTCCATGATTTCCGGCAGCTGCTCTTTGATCGGCTGGCCTTCAATCACTTTGGACAAAAACAGATAGGTGCCCTTTTCGGTTTCCTGTTGGGTCAGTTCGGAAACCTCGACACCGTTGGAACGGGCAAAGCCCAGTGCCGCTTTGGTCGGATTGCCGTCGGCATCAAAGGCGACTTTGACCGACGGGCCGGAGAGATTAAGTTCCTGGCGTTCCTGCTGCTCAGCCACATCAGCGACGGACAGCACCAGACGGCGCGGTGTGGCATAGGTGGTCACCTCGCCAAAACCAACCCGGGCATTGGTCAGTTCTTTGCGAATCATCCGTTCCAGGTCACGCATGGCCACCGGCAACATGCCGGCGGGAATTTCCTCAGTCCCTATTTCCAGAAACAGTTCTTTTGCCATAATGATTTACTCCATCGGTTCCGGCGATCGCCGGAAACCGTCCACAGTCTATAAATCACAAACCACGGCAAAACCGTGGTCTGAGAGTCTCATCGTTATTTTTTCAGCAGCGGGAATCCCAGCCGTTCGCGTTGCGCCACATAGCCTTCGGCACACAACCGTGACAGATTGCGCACGCGGCCGATGTAGTGGGCGCGCTCGGTGACGGAGATCGCCCCGCGGGCATCGAGCAGGTTAAATGCGTGAGAGGCCTTCATGACGAAGTCATAGGCCGGGAACACCAACTCTTTTTCCGCCAGTTTAATGCATTCCTTCTCGTACATGTCGAACAGTTGGAACAACATGGCCGTATCGGCTTCCTCGAAGTTATAGGCGGAAAACTCCACTTCGGTCTGGTGATGGATATCACCGTACTTGACGCCATTGACCCATTCCAGATCATAGACATTGTCGACGCCCTGCAGGTACATGGCGATGCGCTCACACCCATAGGTGATCTCGCCGGGAATCGGCTTGAGATCGATGCCGCCGACTTGCTGGAAATAGGTAAACTGAGTGATCTCCATGCCGTCAAGCCACACTTCCCAGCCCAGGCCCCAGGCACCGAGGGTCGGCGATTCCCAATCATCCTCGACAAAACGGATGTCGTGACTGGCTGAATCAATACCAAAACTTTTCAGGGAGTCAAGATACAGCTCCTGAATATTCATCGGCGCCGGCTTGAGAATGACCTGAAACTGATAATAGTGCTGAAGACGATTGGGGTTCTCGCCGTAACGGCCATCCGTGGGACGGCGCGACGGCTCGACATAGGCAACGTTCCAGGGCTCTGGGCCAAGGGAACGCAGGAAAGTGGCCGGATTGAAGGTACCCGCACCTTTTTCAATATCATAGGGTTGCTGGATGACACAGCCCTGCTGTGCCCAGTAATTCTGCAGCGACAGAATCAAATCCTGAAAAGTCACATTAACCTCCGAGAGGGCAGCCGGATCGGCAGCGAACGGAAAGAATAGCAAACAGTACAGATCGCCCTGCATACACAACAAGGGCAACCCGTTGTAAAATCAAGAGTAATAGCCCATTTAAGGCGGAAATGTCAAGGCAAAACTCCGGTTTGACCGCGCTTGAGACTGGCGAGAAAACGCTCACTTTTCAAGGGTCGACCGAGGGTTTCTTCAACACAATGGTGCAACAACGCTCCGGCCTGAGTAATGGTCAACGGGCTGAGCCGAATGCCGTCAAAAAGCAGCGGATCCACCTGAAGCAAACGGACCAGGCTGCCTAAAGTGCGGCTGTCGACGACAACACCACCACGATGACTCCCGGCACAAACCGGACACAAGGTGCCGCCGCGTGCGGCATCAAAACGGTAGTCCCCCGTTCCCAGCGCCGCCCAGCATTCACCACAGTGGCCAAGATGCGGCAACAGTCCCGCGACATCAAGCAAACGCAATTCCATCAGCAGGCGCACCGTCTCACCATCCTGGTCAGAGGCTGCCGCAGGCAAAAAAGCCCGCAGCAGGTCAAACACTTCCGGAATCGCTTGACCTTCCGGCCACAGAGCCATAATCAGCTCACAGCTGTAGGCGGCCAGAGCCATGCCGTCGAGATGGGTCATCAGCCCATGAGCGCCGTCAAGCAGATCGACTTCAGCCAGTTGGGGCAGACCGCCGCGTCGCCGCAGCTGCCAGGTGATGCGCAACCGGCTGAACGGGTGCAGAGCCCCGCCAAAACGACGGCGGCTGTTGCGGGCATTGCGGGCAAAGGCACCACAGATGCCGTACTCGCGGGTCAGCAGGGTGACAATACGATCCGCTTCGCCATAATCGGTGCAGCGCAGGACAATCGCTTCGCAGGGACCATCCATAGCCAACCTAGTGTAGTTTGCTGATAAACAGGGTCGCAGTTCCGAAATAGATCAGAATGCCGGTGATATCGTTGGAAGTCTGGACAAACGGAGTTGAGGCAATGGCCGGATCAATGCCGATGCGCTTGAAAAACGCCGGAGCCAGCACCCCCATGGTCGCCGCGACGGTCATGGCAATGGCCATGGCCGAGCCGACCACCATGCCCAGGTAGGGATTGTGGTGCCAGACAATGGCAATACAGCCCACCACCGTACCACACACCAACCCCATAATCAGGCCGACACGCAGCTCTTTAAAAAACACCTGGCGCAAGGTGGTAAAATCGATCCGCCCGGTGGCGAAGCCGCGCACGACAATGGTGGCCGACTGGCCACCGACGTTACCGCCCATGCCGGTGATAACCGGGATAAAGGAGATCAGGGCGATCACCTCTTTCAGGGTCAACTGAAACCACCACATCAGATAACCGGTCACCACGCCACCAAGCAGGTTAACCAGCAACCAGGGCAGCCGCAGGCGGGCAATTTTGAACGACTTATAGCCGTACATCAGCTCTTCTTCACTGGCACCGGCCATTTTGTAAATATCTTCGGTGGCTTCCTGGCGCATGACGTCAATGACGTCATCGACGGTAATAATACCAAGCAACTTGTTCTGATCATCGACAACCGGAATCGCCAGAATATTGTACTTGGCCACCAATTGGGCGACCTCTTCCTGGTCGGTATCGGCGCGTACGCTGATCACATCAGACGAAACAATCTCGCGAAGACAGCGGTTGGGGGGAACCATCAGCAACTGGCGCAAGGAAAGCACGCCGACCAGATGGTTGTGTACGTCGGTGACATAGAGGTAAAAAACCATCTCGACATCTTCGGCTTCCTGAAGCGCTTCGATGGCCTGGCGAGCGGTGATATCTTCACGCAGGGAGAAGATTTCCGTCGACATGATACCACCGGCGGTGTCCTCCTGGTATTGCATGAGCTGCTCAATTTCATCAGAGCAGTCATCCTGCATGCTGTCGAGAACCTCCTCAGCCAGTTCTTCCGGCATATTCTGGATAATATCAACGGCATCATCGTAAGGCATGTGGTGCAGCACATGGACGATGGTCTCTTTTTCGATCTGTTCGAGCAACTGGGCGCTGACACTGTGCTCGATCTCCGACAAAACCTCGGCAGCGGTATCGACATCTTCGACCAGATGAAACAGCACGCGCTGTTCCTTCAGGTCAAGATAACGAAACAGATGGGCGATATCCGCCGGGTGGGTTTTTTTGAGGAGATTGTTCAGGTTGGGGTGGGCGCCGCGACGGATCAGCTTTCTGACCGTGTCCAGCAACATTTGTACTTTTTGATCCATAAACCACAGCCTCCGCCTGAACCGAAGCCTCCACGAAACCCAAGGCCCGACAACAGGTTGCAGGCCTTCACAAGGGAGTACGTGGTGCTTTTATTCGTGATCGTTGCAAACTGAAACACATCGCGTCAGAAGAACTGTTGATGTGTAACAATTATCGGGGCAAATAGCAACCGCCAACACCGATCATTCCATCGCCCACCATGAAAACGTCTATCATTCATGGAGTGCTTTTTTTTACTTAAAACGCTTGACCCCAACAAACAATTTCTCTAATTTGTCGATGGTGTAGTTCTATATTCTTTTTTCAGGAGGAAAAACAACATGAAGAAACTGATCGTAGCTATCATGCTGGTTGCTTTCGCTGCAACTGCCGCCTTCGCTGCTGACGTTGTCACTTACGAATGTAAAAAAGGCAATGTCACCTTTGACCACAAAGCTCACAGCGCAAAGAGCGAATGTAAAGTATGTCACGGTGATGCAGCTCCGGCAAAAATCGCCATCGACAAAAAAGCGGCTCACGGCGCAGCGTGCAAAGACTGCCACAAAGCCAACGGTGGTCCTACCAAATGTGGTGGTTGCCACGTAAAATAAGTCATCACGACTTATGACGGGCAAACATTTTGAAAAAGGCGTTGCCGCATGGCAACGCCTTTTTCTTTTGCAAGACCCTCCACGAACTTGGTCGACAAAAAAACGCCACTAAAACCTGATGTTACAAAAATCCCTCCTGTATACAGTATCCATTTCAGCTTGACCTCATCATCCTCTTCCTTTAGATTAAAGAGCTTAAGTGCTTTTTTATTCATTTAACAGGAGGAAAAACATGAAAAAGCTCATCGTAGCTCTGCTTCTGGTCGCTGTGTCGGCTTCATTTTCGCTGGCATCAGACGTGATCACCTACGCCGAAGGCTGCAAGAAAGGCTCGGTTACTTTTGACCACAAAGGTCATAGTGAATTCGTTGAAAACGGCTGTAAAAACGCGGCCTGCCACGGCGACGCCACCCCGGCAAAGATTGCCGTCGACAAAAAAACCGCTCATGGCAAGATGTGCAAAATTTGCCACAAGCATACCGGCGGCCCCACCCGCTGCGGCGAATGTCACGTAAAGTAACATCCTCTGCGACAAGCAAAACTAAAAACAGACCTGCTGCGTGACTGGAGCAGGTCTGTTCTTTTTTACAGTCCATGGCATCATAAAAAGGTCCGTGTTACTCTAAGGGACGCTCTCAACCCGTAAATGGTTCGACGAATTCAGGTCAAACTTGCAGCAATAAAACCATTCGTTTTCGCTGACGACACATGGAGCCGCCATGAAACGCCCTTCCCCTTTTAGCCAGTCACGGCCGCCAACCGCATCAACCTGGCGTAACCGGCTGCACGAAATCATTTTTGAGGCGGAAACCCGGAGCGGCAAAATCTTTGACATTCTGCTGATCCTCAGCATCATCGCCAGCGTGATCATTGTCATGGTGGATAGTGTCAGCAGCTGGCAAGCCAGGTATGGCGATTTACTTCACGCCGCCGAGTGGGGATTCACCCTGCTGTTCACCGTAGAATATGTTCTGCGTCTGATGTGTATCGGTCGGCCATGGAAATACGCGACCAGTTTTTTCGGCATTGTCGATCTGCTGTCCATTCTGCCGACGTATCTGAGTTTGCTGCTGCCGGGCAGTAAATATCTATTGGTCATTCGCGTGCTGCGCATCCTGCGTGTTTTCAGGGTATTAAAGCTGGTTCAATACCTGGCTGAAGCGGAAATGCTGTTGCGGGCGATCCGCTCCAGCACCCGAAAAATCGCCGTATTTCTGTTTGCCGTCGCCACTCTGGTGATTATCTGCGGTTCACTGATGTATGTGGTTGAAGGGGAGGCCAATGGTTTCACCAGCATTCCACGCAGTATTTATTGGGCCATTGTCACCCTGACGACGGTCGGCTATGGTGATATTTCGCCGCAGACTGACCTGGGGCAGATTCTCGCGTCACTGATCATGGTCCTGGGCTACGGTATCATTGCGGTGCCCACCGGCATCGTCACCGTCGGCCTGAGTCGCGCCGACAAGGCGGTCAGTACCGAAGCCTGTCCGAGCTGCAGCCGTGAGGGGCATGATCCCGATGCCCTGTACTGCAAATATTGCGGAGATCCTTTACACCCCTCGGATTCCCGATCTGAGGGAGAATCAATCGAGTAGGGTGAGGTGAGATGGTCAATTCTCACCTCATCCCTCTCACAGAACCGTGCGTACGGGCCTCGTACACGGCTCCTGTTCATTCTTCTCTCTAATAGCTCTGAGGCAGATAGCCCGTCTCTACTCTGCTTAGATCAAAAAGTCCCTGCTTTGCAAACCAGATGTTCGGCATTGCATAGTTGGCCAGGTTGCTGGCGGCATTGCGCCATGAGTTCATTTTGATGGCCTTGAACTCGCCCTGATAGCCTAGCTGCCGGAGTCTGCGGTGGAGCCGTTGCGGCTTTTTCCACAGTGTCAGCTGCTTGGCTCGCAGGCGTCGGCGAATCCAGCGGGACAGTTTTCTGAACTGCTCGCGGCAGTTGGCTACCCGGAAGTAGTTGGTGAATCCACGCAGTACCGGGTTCAGGTCGTGGATGACCTTGGCCAGATTGACTGGTGTATTGCGCCGGGTGATCCGCTTCACCTTGGCTTTGAACTGTCGAACCTTCTCGCTCTGTATGCGTGTGTACCGGCTCGTGATGATGACTCCGAGATAGGGTACGCCTTCGCTGCTGTGAACAATCCGGCTCTTGCGTTCGTTGACCCTCAGGTGAAGGGTTTCTTCCAGATAGTTTCTTGCCACGTTGAAGGCGTTTTCCGCCCCGCTTCTTGATCCACACAGGATCAGGATATCGTCCGCGTAGCGGACGATTCGATGCCCTCGGTTTTTCATGTGCTGGTCGAAGGCGTCGAGGTAGACGTTGGCGATTAGCGGACTGATCACCCCGCCTTGGGGGCTCCCTTGTTCGCTTGCTTGCCAGCCGTCTTGCGTCATGTTCCCGCTTTGCAGAAACAGCCGAATTAATCCCAGTATGCTTCCATCGGTCACCCGGCGACGAATGCTCTGGATGATCTGGTCATGGTCTAGGGTGTCGAAGCATTTCGACAGGTCCATGTCCACCACCCAGCGCCGTTGGTAGCGCCTGATAAACAGGCTGGCTTTGGCGATCGCCTGATGGGCACTGCGGCCCGGACGATAACCGTAGCTGGACGGATGAAAGTCAGGATCAAAGATCGGCTGCAAGATGTCCAGCAGTGCCTGCTGGACGACACGGTCACGAACCGTCGGGATTCCGAGCCGGCGGACGCCGCCGTCAGGCTTGGGGATTTCTACCCGCCTCACTGGCTTTGGTCGATAGCTCTTGTCCTTGAGTTCGCCCACAAGGGCGGCGATTTCTTCCGGCAGGTGGTCGGCAAAGTCCTCTACGCTCTGGCCGTCGATTCCGGCCTTGCCTTTGTTGGACCTGATTTTCGCGTATGCCCGAAGTAGTCTCTGTTCGTGTAACAGCCGGTCGTAGAGACTGTAGTAAATTTTCGCCATCTCTTGTGCTTCCTGCGTTTTCCTTCCTCGACGGTGAGCGCGTTTTGCCTGCCCTTCCTGGCCCGAGTGCCGACCTTTTCTATCCCGATGGGCAATATGGCTGCGGCATGGTTCGGGTTGCTTGGACGTGGACGGTTCGTTGCGGCAGTCTGCTTTCCCCTCAACCGCATGCAACGTACCTCGCCTCGTCAGGCGACTTCGTGTCCGGCCCTACGCCTTGCCGTCGTTTCCGGAAACTTTCGAATGAACTTCATCCCTTCGCGTTCTGATGAGGCTTTTGGCGCTCACCAGCCCCTGACGACTGAGCGACAGGTCATCCCGGTTTTATCCTCCAGTCTGTTACCAGCTTTCTCTGGCCGGGACTTCTTCACTACTACGGATTCATCTGCCACCTCGCACCGCGTCGAAAGACCTTGAGTCTCCTCTTGTGCCTTTCTTACCCGACGCCTTGACCGACAGCTTCGGGACAATACGAGGCTTCCCCAGTTACCTTCCGGCTCCCGGTAAACTACCCCATCCTCAATCACGCTACGGGGTACGATCAGGTATCGGGCTTCGCGTTATTTAGCACGCTTACCCCCCCCCGTAGCGCCGAATCAGGTTCGCTTGCGCTATGTGCAGTTTACTTCCTATCGCTTCCTTCAGACCCTGCCGTTGCCAGAAACGCCCTTGCGATTCGGATTGTCTTCCCCCTGATCGGGGCGACGCCTGTTTCTTTCAACAGGCCGGGTTTGCCAGCTCCGCTGGGCAAACTAAAAAACGGCAATTCCGATGGCGGAATTGCCGTTTTTATGTCCGTGAAGTGGGAAGCTTTATTCCGCAGCGGCCGGTGTTTCTTCCGGGTCAACAATGCTGTGAAATTTGACTTCAAAAATCAGCAAGGAATTCGGCGCAATCACCTGCGCCATGCCCCGTTCGCCATAAGCCAGTTTCGCGGGAATATACAACTCCCAGGTCGCCCCTTCTTTCATCAGCTGTAACGCTTCGGTCCACCCGGCAATCACCCGATTCACCTGAAACTCGGCAGGTTCTCCACGCTGATAGGAGCTATCGAATTCCGTTCCATCCAGCAAAGTACCGCGATAATCGACCCGAACGGTGTCCTCGGCAGTCGGGCTGGCGCCACTGCCGGCTTCGACCACTTTGTACTGCAAGCCGCTTTCCAGCGTGACAACGCCCTCTTTCTGACCATTTTCAGCCAGGAAGGCGACCTCAGCCGCAGCATTCTCCTCTGACTGTTGCGTCATCTTCTGTTGATACTGTTCCATCATGTGCTGCTGAAATTCCTGCATGGTCGAGGCAATCTGCTCCTCAGTCATACGGGGCTCAGCATCACCCTGACCATCTTTTATCCCTTGGACAACCAGATCGGCATCCAACTCAAACCCATTTTGTTTAAAGTTGCGGGCGATGTCCAATCCGACACTGTAACTGACGCGTTGCTGCAGCGTCTCAACGCTGACCTCTTTTGACTCGGTTTGCTCTGTTTTACATCCCCCTAAGACGAGGGCCATCCCAACAAGCATGACGATCCATAAACGCATACGGTC
This sequence comes from uncultured Desulfuromonas sp., assembly GCF_963676955.1. Classification (NCBI taxonomy): domain Bacteria; kingdom Pseudomonadati; phylum Thermodesulfobacteriota; class Desulfuromonadia; order Desulfuromonadales; family Desulfuromonadaceae; genus Desulfuromonas; species uncultured Desulfuromonas sp. The sequence continues at coordinate 240,316 of NZ_OY781461.1, forward strand.
TGTTCCTTTTTTGAATTGAAAACATTTTATTCAGCGGCCGCCGGATTACGGCCAGCGTAAAAACTATGACCAAAGTACAAATTTACGTATAATATTGCCAATAAAAACTTGTGATTAGACTGTACACCCGCTCGCTGCGAGGATATTTCCATGTTCAAACACCTGGTTACAACACTTCTGGCCTGCGTAATTTTTTCAGCCGGTTCAGCCATGGCCACCCCATTGAACGTTGTCGTCAGCATTGCCCCGCAACGCTATCTGGTTCACGCCATTGCCGGAGACCTCGCCGACGTGGCGGTGCTCATCGCTCCCGGGCAGACACCGGCCACCTGGGATCCGTCGCCGCAAAGCATGACCACCCTGGCGAAGTCGGACATTGTGTTTCCCATCGGCGTTCCCTTTGAAGAGGTCTGGCTGCCGAGACTGCAGCAGATGCTGCCGAATTTGCAAGTCGCGGACATTCGTCAGGGCATCACCCTGCAACCGATCAGCGGCCACCACCATCACGATGATGGTGAGGAGCACCACCATCATGATCATGACGAAATGATGGATCCCCATATCTGGCTCGACCCGCTTCATGCAATCACGTTGGCTGAAAACATCACCCAACACCTGTGCGCTCTGGCACCACAACATCAACAGATTTTTACTGACGGCCTCAACCGACTGCGCGAGCAACTGCTCACAACCCATGAACAGGTGAAACAACAACTCGAGCATTTCCATGGCCGTCATTTTATGGTATTCCACCCGTCTTGGGGATATTTCGCCCGCCGTTACCACTTGGAACAGCTGGCCATTGAAATTGACGGCAAGGAACCCAGTGGTGCCCAATTGGCGCAAACCGCCGAGCTGGCACGGGCTAAAAACGTCCGGGTGATTTTCGTCCAGCAGCAATTCAGCCGCAAGGCGGCACAGGCTATTGCCGACCAGATCGGGGCCCAGGTGGCGATTCTCGACCCGTTGGCAGAAGATCTGCCCAACACCCTGTTGATGACCGCCGACAAAATCGCTCACGCATTGGAGACGCCATGGCCACAGCCATCGCATTAGACAACGTCAGCTTCAGTTACGATGACAGGCTGATTCTCGAAAACATTGATCTGACGTTGGACACCAGCGATTTTCTCGGCATCGTCGGCCCCAATGGCGGCGGCAAAAGTACTCTGCTCAAACTGATGCTCGGCCTTCTGCAACCGGATAGCGGTCAGGTGCGCGTGTTCGGCCAGACTCCGGAACAAGCCCGCACGCGTCTGGGCTACGTCCCCCAGTTTGCCACGTTTGACAGCGCGTTCCCCATCAGTGTTCAAGACACGGTACTGCAAGGACGCCTGGGCAAAACCCCGACGCTGCTCGGCTACTCGCGTCACGACCGGGAAATCGCCGAACAGGCCATGCGCGAAGCGGATATCCTCGATTTACACAAACGCCCCATGACCGCTCTGTCAGGCGGTCAACGCCAACGCGTGCTGATCGCCCGCGCCCTGGCCTGTGAGCCGGACGTGTTGCTGCTGGATGAACCCACGGCGAACATTGACCCGCATCACGGAGAAAATTTTTTCGACCTGCTGCATCATCTGCATGAACGCATTGCCATTGTGCTGGTTTCTCACGATGTCGGTTTTGTTTCCCGCTGCGTGACCCGCGTCGCCTGCCTCAACCGCACCCTGGTCTGTCACAGCACCAGCCCGGTGGACAGTGACACCATCAAGCATCTTTATGCCACGCCGGTAAGCATGGTTCATCACGACACCTGCCTCAATGCCAAGGATTGTTTATGAGTTTTTTCGATGCCATCGCCCAGCACGCCTTTCTGCAAAACGCTTTACTGGGAGGCATCCTCGCCAGTCTCACCTGTGGCGTGGTCGGCTCGTTTGTCGTGGTGCGACGCATTGGCTATCTGGCCGGGGGCATTGCCCACGCGGTTCTCGGCGGCATGGGCATCGCTTTTTTTCTCGGCAAAGCGCCGCTGGCCGGCGCCTTAATCGCCGCGCTTCTGGCGGCGATCCTCATCAGTTTCGTCAACCGTCGCGGCCATCAGCAGGAAGACACCATTATCAGTGCGTTGTGGGCGGTGGGCATGGCCACCGGCATCCTGTTTATCGCCAAAACGCCAGGCTACAATGTCGATCTGATGAGTTATCTGTTCGGCAATGTGCTGATGATCTCCCGCCAGGATCTGTTGCTGATTGCCGGGCTTGACGGGGTCATCTTAGTGTTCACCGGCCTGTTCTTCAAACAACTGCTGGCGCTGTGTTACGACCCCGAATTTGCAACCTTGCGCGGTATTCGAGTGGAAACACTCAACACCTTGCTGTTGTGCCTGGTTGCGGTGACCGTCGTCATTCTGATCCAGATTGTCGGCCTGATCCTGGTGATTGCCCTGTTAACCCTGCCGGCGGCCACAGCTCGTCTTTACGCGGCGACCCTGGTCGCCATGATGGGCCTGGCAACCCTGCTCGGTCTCGCCATTACCAGCGGTGGCCTGGCCCTGTCCTACAGGTACGATTTGCCCGCCGGAGCCACCATTGCCCTGCTTTCCGGTCTGTGCTATCTACTCGCCATCATCTGCCCGTCGCGTACGTTCCGCTGAGTGGCCTCCCTGGGGTAAACCACTCACCCAGAGGCTTGCCATCGGGTAAATCCCCCACCAACACACCTAATCTCTTCCCCGACAACACGCAACAAACCGGCGCCCCAAGCCAAGGCATACTATTTGCAAACAGTCTCTCGTTAACATTCACTTCCTACTTCATGAGGGGCGCGTGATAAGAAAATGCAGATATGCAATCATGATCTTTGCTCTGACTGCGCTGGCCTATGGCCTGTTCTGGCTCAGCCGGACAACGTTCTTCTCCCCTGAAGAAGCATTGCACATCAACTTCTCCCGCGCGGTCGGCTTTGACAGTGCTCCCGGCGAAGCACCGTTAAAAATTGCCGTGTCCGCCATGACATCGCCACAAACCACGGAGGCGCTTTATCGCGACCTGCTCGAACTGATCGGCCAGAAACTGGATAAGCCGGTCGCCTTTGTCCAGCGCCCCACCTATGAAGAGATCGATATCCTGTTAAAAAACAACCGTATCGATCTCGCCTTTGTCTGCTCCGGCAGTTACGCTCTGGGACACGATCGCTACGGCTTGCAACTACTGGTAATTCCCATCATTAAAGGCCAACGAACCTACCACAGTGAAATCATCGTCGCAAAAGACAGCCCGCTGACCAGCCTTGAGGGCCTGCGGGACAAACGTTTCACCTTCACCTCCCAATCGTCAAACAGTGGCTGCCTGGCACCACGCTTCATGCTTGCCCAGCGTCAGGAGACACCAGAGACGTTTTTTGCCGGCGTCAGCTACAGCGGCACTCATGATAAAGCAATCCATGCCGTCGCTCACGGCATCAGCGATGGGGCCGCCGTCGACTCACTGATTCTCAGTCACATGGTTGACAAACAGGAGCCGAGCGCCATGCATGTGCGCGTCGTTGAACGCTCACAGGATTTTGGCATGCCGCCGGTTGTCGTTCCTGCGCAAATCGACCCACAGCTCAAAGAAAAGTTGCGTAGCATCTTTCTCAGCATCCATCAAAGCAGACAGGGCCGTTATATTCTCGACAATCTGGGCATTGATTATTTTACTCCGGCAGAAGACCGGGAATACGATGGTATTCGAGAAATGGCACGCCTATGTATCGAACAATAGCCATCGGCCCGGACAAACTCCCGTTGCGACGCCGGATCTTCTGGCGTTCTTTTGCCCTGATGCTACTGCTGATTATCGGCGTGACCATGACGGCGATCTTTTCCCAGACCAGCCATTTTCATAAGGCCAGCAAGACATTTTATGCCACCCAGGCCCAGCTCATGACCCTGCAGTTGCCGGATCAGATTTTGTGGAACGACAAAATCGGCCTGCTACAGCGGTTGCAACGCACCGTTGACAGCGACAGCGCCATTGCCTACGCCTACCTGACCGTTCAGGGTTCACCGCTCGTTCACACCTTTGACAAAGGATTTCCTCTAGACCTCGTCGGTTTGTCAACGCCCTACGACAAGATCATCGCCTACCGGACCATCATCGGTCAGGATGGCGAGATTTTTGATCATATTATGAGCGACATCCCGACCACCCAGGCCGTCCTCCATTTCGGACTGCGCCATAGCGAACTGAACCGACGCTCCTGGAAGGATTTGCAACACATCCTGACAATGGCCGTTCTGGCCCTGTTCCTGGGAGCGGCACTTAGTTGCCAGATTGCCCACGTCACCACCGGCGAAGTGGAAGAGGCCACCCAGGACCTTTACAAGGAACGACGTTTTCTCCAAACCGTGATCGACGGCGTGGTTGACCCGATACGGGTGCTCAATCATCATAAAGAGATCATCATGCTCAACCGCTCCGCCCAAAGCGAGCTGAGCAAAGAAGACTGCCTCGGCGAGAAATGCCGCGAATGCCATAACGGTGTAGATGATGATGACAACGAGTGCCCTTTTGAAACCGTCCGCCGGACCCGGCAGGCCGTCCGCATTCTACAACACCGCCGTGACCAGGAGGATACGCTGTCGATCTACGAAATTGAAGCGTCGCCCCTGATCAACGACGGCCACTTTGAGGGCATGGTGGCCACAGCCCGCAACATCACCGACCGGCTGCGACTGGAGGCCAGCCTGGACGAAAAAGAATCGCGCCTGCTTTACATGTCCAACCACGATCTGCTCACCAATCTGCCCAACCGCGTGCTGTTTCGCAACCGTCTTAATCAGGCGATTGCCAGGAGTCAGAACAACCACGTTGTCCTCTTGTTTATCGGCCTTGACCGCTTCACCAAGATCAATGAGTCCCTCGGCCGCGAAATCGGTGACAACACGTTGACCCAGGCCGCCGAGAGATTTCGTCGCTGCCTGACAGAAAACCACACCCTGGCGCGTCTCGGCGGCGACGAATTTGCCGTCATCATGGAAGACTGTCGTCACCCGCGCGATGCCGCGCAAACGGCCAAGAGCCTCCTCGAGCAACTGATTGAGCCCATCCATGTTCATCCCAATGAGATCTACCTGACCGCCAGCATCGGCATCAGCAGTTACCCTCAGGATGGCGAAACCCCGAAAACCCTCATGTCCCACGCCGATATCGCCATGACCCGGGCCAAGTCGGAGGGCAAAGACCGCTACCAGTTTTTTGAACGGGAGATGACCCGATCCACGAAACGGGAATTTGAGCTGGAGAACGATTTGCGTAAAGCCGTGGCCCGCAATGAACTGCGCGTGTACTATCAGCCGCAAATCCAGTTGGACACGCAGAAAATTACCGGCATGGAAGCTCTGATCCGCTGGCAACACCCGCAAAGAGGGCTGATTCCTCCGGCCGACTTCATCCCCCTGGCGGAAGAAACCGGCCTGATCGTCTCCATCGGTGAATGGGTGTTGCACCAGGCCTGTCGTCAGGTGGCTCAATGGCACGATCAGGGACTGCCGGCCGTGACCGTGGCCGTCAATCTGTCGCCCCTGCAATTTCGCCATAAGGCATTGGTGCGTAATGTGGCAAAGACACTCCACGAGACCGGCATCAACCCGGCCTGCCTTGAGCTGGAAGTGACCGAAAGTATGATCATGGACAGCGTTGACAAATCAACCGCAACCATGCTTGAACTGACTAAACTGGGGGCTGGATTAGCCATCGACGACTTCGGCACCGGGTATTCCTCGCTGAGCTATTTGCGCTATTTTCCATTGACCAAGCTGAAAATCGACAAGTCGTTCATCGAACGGGTCACCAGCGACGAACACGATGCGGCCCTCGCCACCTCGGTGATCGCCCTGGCCCACAGTCTCAACCTGAAAGTCGTCGCCGAAGGGATCGAACACGAAGACCAGGTCCAATTTCTTGTGCAACGCAGTTGTCATCAGGGCCAGGGATTTTTGTTCAGCGAACCGGTTGCGGCCCCTGCCATGGAACAGCTGTTACGCCAGATCCAATAAAATTGATAACCATTATCATTACCGCTTGACAAGCAAAGCACAACGGGCATAGCATAATCGTTAACAGGTGAGCGATGACCGGTCCCTGTTGAAAAAAGTCCTCGTTACCGCATAGAGAGTAAAACCATGTGTCCTTTGTCTCAGTGTAAAAGTGGTGATACCGTTTTTGTCAAAGGGTTTACCGGCGGTGCCCGGTTGCGGGGTAAACTGCATGCCATGGGCCTGATGCCCGGAGAAGAGATTGAGGTGATCTCCAGCAACTGCGGACCTCTGGTCATTCAATCCAAAGGGGTCAAATTGGCTATTGGTTGCGGCATGGCTGAGAACATTCTCGTCTCCTGCGAGTGCTCTTGCACGAGGGCCGGCTGCTGGCAAGCCTGAAAATCACGTTCCCATCGATTGATCCCTGCCTAAAGCCGCGTTGCCCAGAGTTTTTCTCACCTGTTTATTTTTTACATTCCTTCATGTTGTCCTTCACGACGCATTGGTGAGCATTGTGTTCAAACCACCATGAACACAGTAAAACAACAAGAAAACACTATCCCTCCCTGTTCAGTCCTGCTACTCTCTTGAAACGTTTTACACCTGAAAGCCCGGAGCCACATTAAGCTTGACCAACAGATAAAGAATCACCATTCTCTCTGTGAAACAAGTCTGTTATACTGTCCGCCGACGTTAACTTTTTAGCTCTTTCGGGATGTGCATGCTGACTTTATTCCATCGTTTTCTCCCCGCGTACTATCTACTGCTCTGCGCCGTTCTCGGTTTATCTCTGGCGTGGCTGGTGTCCAGCGAAGCCGGCATTCAACTGGCCTCGCAAGAAACGGTGACGGCAAACGCCTCGGCCCGTCTCTCCGGCAAGGATCGCAATCGCGCACCTCAAGATAACCGGATCATTCTTGAACGCAATATTTTCGATTCGACCCGGCCGGCCCAGGCAGTCACAGTCGCCGCAGCAACTCCGACGGAGAAAGCAGGACGCCGCACTCAGGTAGCCGGCAGCAACATGACCCTTATCGGCACGGTGGTTGCCGAAGACGATTCTTTGGCCGTCATCAACATCAACGGCCAGATCGAAGTCATTCGCATTGACCATCTGGTTCCCGGCAGCGGCACCCTGGTCACCGTCACCCGTGATTTTATCGAAATCCAACAAAATGACGGTACGCTCGTTGTTTTGTCTCTGGAAACGTCCAATGATCGGGCGGCCGACAACACCGCGTCCAGACGTCCGGCCGCCGCGACAGCGCGCAACACCGGCAATCACGAAATTCAGGCGTTGGGAGGCAACCGCTGGCTGATCTCAGCGGACGAGGCGGATAAAGCCCGCAACAACATTGCCCAGTTAATCAAACAGGTGCGGGTTGATCCCTATGTGGTCGGCGGGAAAACCGAAGGCTTTATCATCAAGCGCATTCAACGGGGCACCCTGCTTTACCAGATGGGCCTGAAAAGGGGCGACGTTCTGTTTTCAGTCAATGGCACCAGCCTCGACAGTCCGGAAAAAGGATTGCAGATTTTTCAACAATTACGCGAAGCCAAAAATCTCAGTGTCGATCTGCAACGCGCAGGGCAGCCACTGAACTTTCAATATGAAATCAAGTAAGGAGACGATACGGTGCTGATCCGAAAATTCACCTCTGCCGTTGTGATGATACTGCTGGTTTCCGTGCTGATGGCCGGACCGCTGACCCCTGCCTGCCGGGCCCAGCCCGAAGGTGTCGGCATTACCCTTGATTTCAAGGACATTGAGCTGACGGATCTGATTCGCACGGTCAGCGAGCTGACCGGAAAAAACTTTGTCTACGATGACACAATTCGCGGCAAGGCCACCATCATCTCCTCACAGCAGATGTCGGTTAACGAAGCCTATCAGCTGTTTCTGACCGTGCTCAACGTCAAAGGCTATACGGTCGTCCCTTCGGGCAAAACCAATAAGATCGTGCCGATCAAGTCCGCCAAGGAGAGCAACCTGCCGACTCTGATGAGCAGCCTGTCTCAGGATCAGTTTGTCACCCGGATGATCGCACTGGAGCATATCAACGCCGCCGACATCGCTGAATCGATTCTCAGCCCGTTGATGCCCAAGACCAGTAATGTGGTGGTGTACGAACCTTCCAACATGCTGATCATCTCCGACAGCGCCTCCAACATTCAACGTTTGACCACCATCATCCGTGAGTTGGATGTCCCGGGGGCGTTACAAGACATGCAGGTCATCCCCCTGATGTTTGCCGACGCCAAGGAAACCGCCACCATCTGCAATGACATCCTGACCAGTGGCAACGCAAAAACAACCACGCGCCGCCGGACCAGCAAAAACGTCACCACCAGCAGCGCGGACGCCACCAGCAAAGTGATCGCTTACGAACGCACCAATCGCCTGGTGGTCATGGCCACATCGGACGATATGACCACCATTCTCAATCTGATTGCCGAACTCGATCAGGAGCCGACGCAACAGCACGCCCGCATCAACCTCTACTATCTGGAAAATGCCGATGCCGAAGAGCTGAGTAAAACCCTCAACGAAATTCTCACCGGCATCAAGAAACCGGCGTCATCATCCGCAGCGGCAACAACCGGCAAGGGCGTCGCCGCTGCAGCGATTCAGACCAATGTGACCGTTTCGGCCGACAAGCCGACTAACGCTCTGGTCATCAATGCCACGCCGGAGGATTACGTCATCATCAAGGATATCATCAAGCAACTCGATATCCGCCGCAAACAGGTGTATGTCGAAGCCTTGATCATGGAACTGTCGATGGATGCGACGGAAGCTCTCGGATCTCAGCTTCAGGGCGCTTTTGAAGTCGGCAACGAAGGCATTGTCAATCTTTCATCAAACTCCGCTCCCGGTGGAATTCTTTCAGACCCGGAGTCCCTTCTCACCACGTCGGTGAATGGTTTACTGGCTGGAGGCTTCAGTAAACTTATTGGCGTTGACACGGATGGTGATGGTATTGACGACAGCCAGGTCACAGCATTCTCTGCACTGATCAAACTTTCCAAAGACGATACAAATGTCAATATTCTCTCCGCTCCGCGTCTGCTGACCTCTGACAATGAGGAGGCAGAAATCGTCGTGGGCCGCAACGTCCCGATTATTACGTCTCGACTGACCGACAGTACCGGCAGTGACAGCTTGGCACAGAGCGTCTCGGTCGAACGTAAGGATGTTGCCCTGACCCTGCGCTTCACGCCGCAGATCACGGAAGGGGAACTCGTCCGTTTGAATGTCTATCAGGAAACAACAGACCTGACGGACAGCGTTGGCGACGTCAACAGCGTCGGGCCTACGTTTACAACACGAAAAATCAGCAATACGGTTCTGGCGAGAGATGGGCAAACCGTGGTGCTCGGCGGTCTGATTTCGACCAACCAGCAAGAAACCATCAGTAAAGTTCCCCTCCTCGGAGACATCCCTCTGCTGGGCTGGTTGTTTAAAAGCAAAGACAGCACGGAGATCAAAACCAATTTGCTGGTGTTCATCACCCCAACAATCATCAGCGACATGGAAGACCTCTCGAGTGTCACCAGTATCAACCGGGAAGCCTTTGATCGCATCAAAAACGATCCGGAGCCCTCAAACGACAATACGGAGCAGAACTGATTATGGCTGCAGCGCCCCGTCTTGGAGAGATCCTGCAACAACGGTTCGGACTTGGTGATGACGCCCTCAACAATGCTTTGGAACGTCAGCAGGACAGCGACCAGCGCATTGGTGAGCTGCTGCTTGAGCAACAGGCGATTACCTCACAACAACTCAGCCAGGCGTTGGCCGAGCAACTGGGACTGGACTATCTCGACAGTCTACCGGAGGTGATCACCGCTGAAGACCTGCTCAGTCTGATCCCGCTGGCCTATGCCCGGCACCATGCGGTGATCCCGCTCAGTCGCGATGAGCGCCGTCTGAAACTGCTCATGGCCGATCCGTTTGATCGCAATGCCATTAACGATCTGACCACCCTGGCCAATGCCCGCATAGAGCCCTGCCTGGCCGCCCGCGAAGAGATCATCGCGCTGATCAACCGCAGCTACGAAACCCATGCCGGGGCCGCTCACGACATGGTCAGCGACATCGACGACAACGATGACGACTTTGTGCGCAATCTGGAACCGACAGACCTGCTCGACAGCAATGACGAAGCGCCGATTATCCGTTTCGTCAACAGCCTGATCACTCAGGCGTATAAAGAACGGGCCAGCGATATCCACATTGAGCCGTTTGAAACCGAGCTGATCGTGCGCTACCGCATTGACGGCCTGCTTTACGAGGTGTTGCGCCCACCGTTTCGCGCCACGGCCAGTATCATCTCCCGCCTGAAGATCATGGCCGGTTTAAACATCGCCGAAAAGCGCCTGCCGCAGGACGGTCGCTTTCGGGTGCGCATCGCCGCCAAAGATATTGACGTGCGGGTGTCTTCCCTGCCCACGGCCTTTGGCGAACGGATCGTGCTGCGTCTGCTCGACAAAAGCAATAACGTGTTGTCCCTCGAAGATATCGGCATGGACAACACGCTGCTGGAGCAGATCCAGAAACAGATCAGCAAACCGCACGGTGTCTTCCTGGTCACCGGCCCCACCGGCAGTGGTAAAACCACCACTCTGTATGCGGCCTTAAGCCGCCTCAACGACCGGGAAAAGAACATCATCACCGTTGAAGACCCCATTGAGTATCAACTGGCCGGGGTCGGTCAGATTCAGGTCAATGCAAAAATCAACCTGACCTTTGCCAGTGGACTGCGCTCCATCCTGCGTCAGGACCCGGACATCATCATGGTCGGTGAGATTCGCGACCATGAGACCGCCGAAATTGCCGTACAGTCGGCGCTCACCGGCCACATGGTGTTTTCCACCCTGCATACCAACGATGCCGCCGGCGGCCTGACCCGTCTGGTGGAGATGGGCATTGAGCCGTTTCTGGCCGCGTCGTCACTTGTCGGCATTCTCGCCCAACGGCTGGTGCGCACCATCTGTCCGCACTGTCGTGAGGCTTATCAGCCGGAAGCCGGCATTCTCAGCCAGCTCGGTCTCGACCCGACCGCAGCGCATACCTTCTACCGCGGCCGCGGCTGTGACAAGTGCATGAACATCGGCTATCGCGGCCGGAGCGGCATTTACGAACTGTTGACCATGAGCGAAGCCATTCGTGGCCAGCTGCTGGCCAATATTGATGCCGCGTCCATCCGCCAGACCGCCATTGGCCAGGGCATGGTGCCGCTACGTCAGGCCGGGCTGGAAAAAGCCCGCCAGGGGATCACCACCCTTGAGGAAGTGATCCGAGTCACGCAAGAGGAGGCTTAAGCGTGGCGCTCTTTGACTACACCGGATTCAACCAACAGGGCAAAAACGCCAAAGGCAGCCTGGAGGCGGGCAGCAAACGTGCGGCACTGGAACAACTGCGCGACCAAGGCATTTACGTCAGCACCCTGGAAGAACAGCAAAAGACAGTCACGCGCCGCCGTTGGTCCCTGCCGCGCCGTTCGCGACTGCCGATCAATGACCTGGCCACCACCACCCGGCTGCTCGCCACCCTGCTTCAGGCGGGCGTGCCATTGGATGAAGCCCTGCAGTCCGTGGTCGAACAAGTGGAAAATCCAACCCAGGCCCGTCTTTATACCCAGGTGCGTGAAGAAGTCCGTCAGGGCAGCTCGCTGTTTGAAGCCCTGGCTGATCAGGGCCGTTCGTTTCCCGATCTTTACCAGCGCATGGTGGAAGTGGGCGAAAACAGCGGCACCCTCGATCAGGTGCTGTTACGTCTGGCCGATTTTCTTGAAGAACAGGCCCGGCTGCGCTCACGCACGGTTTCCGCTCTGGCCTATCCGGTACTGATGGCCATTGTCGGTGTCGGCGTGCTGCTGTTTCTGCTCAGCTTTGTCGTGCCGAAGATCACCCGCATGCTCACCGACCTCGGTCAGGCTCTGCCCTTGCCGACCCGTCTACTGATCACCACCAGCGACCTGATTTCAGCGTATGGCTGGCTGGTGGCGCTGCTGGTCGGCGGCGCTGTTTTCGCGTTGTTGCGCTATCGCCGCACCGAAGCCGGACGCCTCAAACTGGACGGCTGGACATTGAAACTGCCGCTGATCGGCCGGATTCAACGCGAGATTGCCACCGCCCGATTCAGTCGCACCCTGGGCACCCTGTTGCACAGCGGTGTTCCTCTGCTCAAGGCCCTGGAGATCAGCTGCGGACTGTTGAGTAACAAAGTCTTGCGCACGGCCGTGGAACAAACCTCTCTGGAGGTGCGTGAAGGAGCCAGCCTCGCCGAACCGCTCAAGCGCTCCGGTGTTTTCCCGCCGCTATTGGCCCAGATGACGGCCGTCGGCGAACGCAGCGGCACCCTGGAAGAGATGCTGATCAAGGTTGCCGACAGTCAGGACCGTCAGGTGGAGATCACCCTGGCCGGGCTGCTGTCGCTGCTGGAACCGTTAATGATCCTCGCTATGGGCGGCATTATCGGTTTTATTGTCCTGGCGGTTCTTCTGCCGATTTTCCAGGCCAGTCAGGGACTCGGCTAAACCTTTGCCCAAAAATCAGATGTTAAATTGTCATCATCGATAAGGAGTTTGCACCATGAAAAAAAGCGCCAACATCCATCGCAACCAACGTGGTTTCACTCTGATTGAAGTCATGGTAGTTGTTGTCATTCTCGGCATTCTCGCCGGCATTGTCGTTCCAAAACTGCTCGACCGTCCGGAAGAAGCGCGTCGCACCAAAGCGGAATTACAGATCAAGGGAATCGAAGATGCGCTGGCTTTATACAAATTGGATAATGGCATCTTCCCCAGCACCGAGCAGGGCCTGATGGCACTGGTGAAAAAACCGGAATCGGGACGCATTCCCATCAAATACCGCGAAGGCGGCTACATGAAGAAAATCCCCAGCGATCCTTGGGGTGGCACCTATATCTTTCTGAGTCCCGGCCTGAACGGAGACTATGACCTGCTGTCCTACGGTGCCGATGGTGAACCGGGAGGAGAAGGCAAGGATGCCGACGTTAAAAGCTGGGAGATTGAATAATTCCCGGGGGTTCACCCTGGTGGAATTGAGTGTCGTCATCGCCCTGATCAGTCTGTTTGCCGTACTGTCGGTCCCGTTGCTCGGCACGGTGGCGGAGAACAATCTCAACCACAGTGCCCGGCGTCTGGCCGGCATGGTGAAATACCTGTTCAACGAAACCGCGCTGACGGCAACGCAACATCGCCTGGAGTTCAACCTCGATGACAACCTGTGTACGGTTGAACAACGTTCTGAGTTGGGCGAATGGCAGGCACCGGAGGGGCGGGTGCGTCAATACCGGTTCCCCGGAAATATCGACATCAAAGATGTCTGGGTGGATGAACGGGGTAAAACGACCAGCGGAACGGTGACCATTCTGTTTCATCCCCAGGGCTGGCTGCCACAGACCACGGTGCACCTGCAACAGGACAGAGAAGACGACGGTAACGAGTTGACGATCCATCTGCTGCCGTTTACCGGTACGGCTGAGATCGAAGAAGGCTACCATGAGTTTGACGACGGCAACGACAGTTTCTGACCGGCACAGCGCCTCACGGCAATGCGGATTTACCCTGCTGGAAGTGATGATTGCCCTGGCCATTATCGGCTCGGCCCTCATCGCCTGTCTGACCCTGGCCAACCGCAGCGTATTCAGTAACGACGAGGTTCAGCGCATCACCACGGCGACCATGCTCGCCCAACACAAGATGAGCCAGCTGGAAACCGACTCGCGCCTCGGCGAGCTGGACACCTCGGAACTCGAAGGACAATGGGAAAAACCTTATCAGCAATATCGCTGGCAGGTGGAATACAGCGCCACCCCGGTTTCCGGCGTTCAACAGGTGTCGGTTTCAGTGTTGTGGGGCACCAAGGCGCGTAATGAAGAGGTCACCCTTGACTCGTTCCTGTTCAACTGACAAAACCGCCGGCGGATTCACCCTGATTGAAGTCCTGGTGGCGATCACCCTGCTCAGTCTGGTACTGACTGCCGTGTATGGCGTCTTTACCTCTCTGAGCGCCACCGAGAAACAGTTGCAGAGCGATTCGGAGGCCTATCACCAGGCACGCATTATTTTCGATCGCATCGGCCGCGAGATTCGCACGTGTTACCTCGACACCGGCAATGATGCTTCGACCTTTGTCTGTGCAGAGGACAGTCTTGGTCAGCCGTATCTGGTCTTCTCATCCACTTCGGCCCTGACCACGGGTGACTCCCCCGGAGGTGTGACTCGGGTACGTTATGAACTGGAGACCGATCTGGGCGAAACAGTGGGCACCCTGTATCGTAGCGCCCAACCGCTGTTTGTCACCGACGACGTGGCCAAACGGCAACGGATGAGCAACCAGATCAAAACCATTGTCTGGCGTTTTTATGACGGCAGCGATTGGCAGGAAGACTGGGACAGCACGACAACGGAAAGCCTGCCGTCAACCGTGGAAATGCAACTGACCATCCGCAGCAAAACTGGCCGGGATATTGAACTGATGACCGCTTTCGACCTGACCATGCCCAGGGTGAAACGATGAAAAGGGGCGAGTTTTTTGCCAAAAGGACCCTTGCCAACGAACGCGGTATGGCGCTGCTGCTTGTTCTGGCGATTACCGCCCTGCTGGCGGCACTGCTCAGCGAATTGTCCTTTTCCACCCTGGTGGATTTGCGTCTGGCCGAAACCTATCGCGATACCACCCGGTCCTATTATATCGCCAAGGGTGGTATCCAGGTCGGCCAGATGATTCTGGCCGATGACGACAACGCGTATGATGGTTACGATGAACTCTGGGCACGAGGCATCAGCAATTATCCGGTGGGAGACAATGGCTGGGTATCCATTGAAGTGACACCGTTGGACGGTCGCATCAACCTCAACGACCTGGTCAGCAGCAGCGGTAACATCGATGCCGTGGTCAAGGATCGCTGCCTGCGACTGTTTGACATTCTCGAAATTGCTCAGCCGCACAGCCATGTCGATGCGCTGATCGACTGGCTGGACCCGGATGATGATCCGCAACCGGCAGGCGCTGAAGCCGGCTATTATGCCTTGCAGGATCCGGCCACCTACTGCAAGAACGGCCCGATGGATACCCTGGAAGAACTCCAGTTGATTGCCGGATTCACCGAGGAAGAGATCAAAAAACTGCGCCCCCATGTCAGCCTGTACGGCGATAACAAGATTCATCTCAATTCGGCCAGCGCCGAAGTGCTTTACGCTCTGGCGGAAGAAATGACGATCGACATGGCTGAAGCGATTGTCCAGCAGCGCAACGAAAAGCCGTTTGAATCGGTGGAAGAACTCAAGGAACAGCCAAACTGGGAGAGCTTCTACTGGGCGATCAACGGCTATGTCCAGGTGAAAGCCAATTATTACCGAATCGACACCCGTGCCAGTGTCAATGACGGCGAACGCCGGGCTCGGGCAACGGTGGAAAAAGATGACAACCGTATTGTTTATTTTGAAATACGTTAGAGTTTTGCCAAAAGCCGTTCGTGGCTTTTGACAAAAGGCTGGTTAATTTAAAATCAACGCAAGCCACTGAAACACAGCTCGGTAGAGCGAGAGGTTCACACGCATGACGAAACGACGGATTGGACTTGAAATAACTTCCAACAGGATCCGCCTGGTAATTTTCGATGGCGATAAGGAAAAACCGGTGCTGCTGCGTAAAGTGGAGCAGGCTCTGGAGCCGGAGAGCGACATTAGTGACATCGTCAATCAGATGCTTGATGGCCCGGCCGGATTCGGCGACCGCTTCTGCACCGTTCTGCCCGGTGACGACAGTTTTGTGCGGCGGTTGAATTTCCCCTTTAATGATTCACGAAAAATCGATGCCGCCGTTGGCATGGAACTGGCGTCACAACTGCCCATCGATATCAGTGACCATCTTGTCGCCACGACGCCGGCCACCGGAGCAGACGGCCAATTCACCACAACAGCCGCGACTTATCCACAGCCCAAAATCGCCGAATTCCTCGCCCCGTTCGACGCCGGAAAAATCCCCATCCATGTCCTTGGCCTGACCCCGTTTACCGAGCTAAGCGGTCTGCGACCCTGGCTGACGCACGGACTTCTGGTTCGGGCTCATGACGGTCTGCTGACCCTCAGCCTGGTGATCGACGGAGAAATGATCAGCCATGAGAACTGTGGCCCCCTGGAAGAGACGCCCAAACATCTCGCCGAACAGATCAACCGGGAAGCCGGCCTGCTGTGCCGCGCCGAACGCTTAAGTCAGCAACCGCTGTGCCTGATCGGCAGCACTATCACCCCGGCTCTCATCTCTGCAATCAAAGAGATGGATTGGGACCTCATCACGGTGCCTCTTGATGAAGGCGCTCATTCGATTGATCCGGCCTTTCTTCCCGTTTGCGCCATGGCTCTGGCCGCCGACCGGGCGACGATCAATTTCCGCCGTGGACCGTTCACCTTGAAGAGTGAATGGGCCGCATTGAAAAAACATTTTTACATCGGTGGTGGATTAGTGCTGGCGGCCCTGGGAATTCTGGCGGCAACCGCTCTGCACAGCTATCAGTTCAAAACCGAGGTGGCTGAGGGATACCGTAAGCAACTCACTCAGGTCTTCCGTGAAACCCTGCCGGGCCAGACGGCGATTGTCGATCCGGTTCAACAACTCACGGTCGAACTCAGCCGTCTACGTGAAACCGGCCAGCTGGTCGGCCTCGACAAATCCACGTCCGCCCTCGCCGTGCTGCGCGACTTTTCAGCGCACACGCCGAAGGATATCACCGTCGATATCAAAACGTTCAGCTATGAACCGGAAAATCTCAATGTCGAAGGCGTGACCAACTCGTTCGACAGCGTCAACCGGCTGGCCGGGGAGCTGCGCAAAAGTCCCTCGTTCACGGCGGTGCGCATTGCCGATGCCAAGATGGGCATTGAAGGAAAGCGGGTGTCGTTCCGACTGCAGATCAGTATCGGCCATACCCAGCAGGGAGGTGCCTTATGATCAAACAACTTTCTCCGCGCGAGTTGGCCATGGTTTCCGTTGCGGCGATATTTGTCGCCGGCACAGTGATTTACCTGGCCGTTATCGCCCCCTACGTTGCCACGATGGAGCGCCTCGACAGCAAAATCGCTTCACGTCAGAAGCAGCTGCAACAGGCCAAAGAGCTGCAGCAGGACTATCGCATGATTCAGGGGCAGATCAAATCCCTGCAACGCCGTCAGGCCAATGCCGGTGATTTTGCCCTGTTCGCCTATGTGGAAAGCCAGGTGTCGCGGATTGCCGGACGGGAGAACCTGACCTCCATGCGCCCCATGCCCGCGGTAAGTCACAACGACATCACCGAAGAAGCGGTGGAGATCAAACTGGAAAATGTTTCGTTGGGGCAGATGCTGCAACTGCTGCAAAGCTTCAACAGCGCTCCGGTACCGCTTCAGGTCAAGGCGTTACAACTCAAGGTGCGCTTCGACAATGCCCAGCAGCTGGACAGCTCTCTGCGCATTTCCGCCTACACCAAAGGGTAACCATGGCCATCGTCACCCCGACAACACGCCTCAAACGAAGTCTACTGTATGTTCTGGCGACGGTTGTATTCTTTTTGATCGGCCTGTTTCTGTTTTTCCCCGACGAAATCGTCCGCCAACGGCTGCAACAGGAACTGAGCGCCCAACTGCAACGACCGGTGGAGGTCGGTACGACCCGCCTGGGATTGCCCCTGACGGTGAAAATCGAATCGCTGCGGCTGCCCCTTGATCCGTCGTTGACCGTCACCGCACAACGACTCAGGCTCCGTCCGCTGTGGAGCAGCCTGGTTTCAGGCACACCCGCCATCAATCTCACCGGACAGTTATGGGAGGGCACCTTTGACGCCACCATCAACACCGCCAACCAGCTTGTTCTGGAAGCCAACCACCTGCATTGGCGTGGTCCCCTTCCCGAGATGCCGGCCCTGACACTTGATGTTCAGTTGAACGATCTTAACCTGACAGGCACGACGTCGGCACCGCTGCCGATGGACGCGCTGACCCTGTCCCTATCTTCCCTGAGCCTTGACGGGATGAAAGCGGTCGGCGGCAGTGAAAACACCTTCACCCTCGGTGAAGTGTTTCTCCAGGCACGTCGGGACAACGACCATCTGAAGATTGAACAACTGCAAAGCCGCGACGGCAATCTGGTGATTCAAGCCAGTGGTCGCATCACACCGGGACGCCGTCCCGAACTCAGCCGACTCGACCTGAGCGTCACTCTGATCCCGCAACCCTCGACGGATCCGGCGTTGACCGGCCTGTTACAGCTGGTGACGCCCGTGGACAACAATGGGCACTTCGTCATGCAGCTACGTGGCACGGCCGCCCAACCCGTTCTGCGCTGAAAACACCGTCAGGGTTGACTTCCTCAAGGGAAGTGATTAGCTTTTTCTATAATCATTACCATATCTTCAATAGAGGGATTTCTATTTATGAGTCATCACGAAGAGGATGAAGAATACGAGGTTGAACCGGAACACCTCGACGATATCGACAGCGAAAGTCTTGTTCTTGCCAGTGAACTGCTTCCGGAACATCTGCCGATTATTCCGCTGCGCCCCCGACCTGCGTTTCCGGCCATTTTAATTCCACTGCATATTGCCGGCGCCGACAAGGTCGCCATTATCCGCCAGGTGGCTGACAGCGCGACAAAAACCCTCGGTCTGGTGCTGGTGGAAAATGTCGATGACAAAGATGAGCCGACCAACCTTCACGATGTCGGTGTGGCCGGAAAAATTGTCAAAGTCCTCAATGCCGAAGAAGAGAGTATCCAGGTACTGGTTAACTGCCTGGAGCGCTTTACCATTGAAGAGTTGCATGAAACCCCACAGGGTCTTCACGCCACGGTGGCGTACCAGCATGAAAAACCGCTGTCCGACCATCAGGAACTCAAGGCCTATTCCATGGCCATCATCTCGACGCTTAAGGAGCTGGTGAAGATCAATCCGCTCTATTCCGAGGAGATCAAGATGTTTCTCGGTCGTTCCAGCATGGACGATCCCGGACGACTGGCCGACTTTGCCGCCAACCTGACCTCGGCCGACGGCCAGGAGCTTCAGGAGGTTCTGGCCACCTTTGATGTGCGCGCCCGCATTGAACGGGTGTTGGTGCTGCTGAAAAAGGAACTGGAGGTTTCACGCCTGCAAAGCAAAATCTCCAAACAGATTGAGAAAAACATCTCCGAACAGCAGCGACAGTTTTTTCTCAAGGAACAGCTCAAGACCATCAAAAAGGAGCTGGGCCTGGAAAAAGAGGGTAAAACCAGCGAAATTGAAAAATTCCAGGAACGCCTCGAAGGGCTGACCCTCAACGACGAAGCCCAGAAAGCCATTGATGAAGAACTTGAGAAGCTGCAGCTGATCGAACCGACCTCGCCGGAATACAACGTCAGCCGCAACTATCTCGACTGGCTGACGATTCTCCCCTGGGGCAAGAACACCAAAGACTCTTACGATATCGCCAAGGCCAAGCGCGCCCTGGATCGGGATCATTTCGGTCTTGATGACGTCAAGGACCGCATTCTCGAATTTATCGCCGTCGGCAAGATGAAGGGCGATATCTCCGGCTCCATTCTCTGTCTGGTCGGACCACCGGGCGTCGGTAAAACCTCCATCGGCAAGAGTGTGGCCGCGGCCCTCAATCGTAATTTTTACCGCTTCTCGTTGGGCGGCATGCGTGACGAAGCCGAGATCAAGGGCCATCGGCGTACCTACATCGGCGCCATGCCGGGCAAGTTCATTCAGGCCATGAAACAGGCCGACAGTGCCAACCCGGTGCTGATGCTCGACGAAATCGACAAAATCGGCGCCTCCTACCAGGGCGATCCGGCCTCCGCCCTGCTTGAAGTGCTCGACCCGGAGCAGAACAACACGTTTCGCGATCACTACCTTGACGTGCCGTTTGACCTGTCCAACGTGTTGTTCATCGCCACGGCCAACCAGCTCGACACCATACCGGCTCCGCTGCTCGACCGCATGGAACTGATCCGGCTGTCCGGTTACATCATGGATGAGAAGGTGGAGATCGCCAAACGCTACCTGATCCCCAAGGCACTGGAAAATCACGGCCTGAGCAAAGAACAGGTCACCATCCGCAAAGATGCCCTGAAAAAAATCATCGACAACTACGCCCGCGAAGCCGGGGTGCGTGGTCTGGAAAACCGCATCAAGAAGATCATGCGTAAAGCCGCCATGGAGTTTGCCAGCGACCGGGTGGAAAAACTGACCATCCGCAAAAACAATGTCGAAGACTATCTTGGCAAGCCGGTTTTCTCCCAGGATGAGTTGTTCAAAAATGTTCCGGGTATCGTCACCGGCCTGGCCTGGACCAGTATGGGCGGCGCCACCCTGCAGATTGAAGCCAGCGCTATGCCGAGTAAATCCAAGGGGTTCAAGCAGACCGGCCAACTGGGTAAGGTGATGGTGGAAAGCTGCGAGATCGCCTACTCCTACGTCATGGGCCATCTGACCGACTATGGTTTACCGGAGAATTTCCTTGATGAGCACTTCATTCACATTCATGTGCCGGCCGGAGCCACGCCGAAGGACGGCCCGTCTGCCGGGGTCACCATGACCACGGCGTTGCTGTCGATGATCAGCAAAAAACCGGTGCGTCCCAAGCTGGGGATGACCGGCGAGCTGACCCTGACCGGTCAGGTTCTTCCCATCGGCGGCGTTAAGGAAAAAACCATTGCCGCGCGGCGCAGTGGCCTGAAAATTCTGATCTTCCCGGAAAGTAACCGTAAGGACTTTGAAGACCTCCCCGACTACCTGCGGGAGGGGATTGAGGTTCACTTTGCAAAAACCTATCGCGATGTTTATAATGTCGCCTTCAAAAAACAGTGAACGTGCGCGCCATAACGGTATGACGGCGTAACTTATTCTTTTTTCGCAACAGGAGAAATAATTCGATGTCTGTACAGGAACTTCAGGATGCCGTGATGGCGCTTTCCACGGAAGAAAAACAGCAGTTCATTCTCAATGCCCTGCCCGGCCTGGCCAAAGAGGCCATGCAGGATTCCACCTTCATGATGCAACTGCTGCCGGTTTTTCTCGGGATCGTGAAAGAGAGTGGTCTGGATATCCAGCAACTGCTGCAATTTGCCGCGCTGCAGAGTAATGCCATGGGCGGCCAGAACTGATATTTTTCCGCCACGTTGAAAAAAAAGGGATTCCCCAGGGGAGTCCCTTTTTTCGTTCGGCCTGATGTACCTGTGCTGATTTTACGCATCTTTTACAGTACAGACGGCTCAATGGGGTATGGTGAAGCATGGCGTTGCCTTTTCAGCGAAAGGATTTCCCATGAAAACCCCATCACCCAGTGCCCGCTACACGGCCGCTGAAGAAGTCGCTAACAGTCTGACCCATGCCGTCGGCACCCTGCTCTCCATTGCCGCGGTGACCGTCCTGGTCGTCTATGCCGCGCGCCAGGGTTCCGTCTGGCACATCACCAGTTCATCGATTTTCGGTGCGTCACTGATTTTTCTCTATGTCTCGTCGACGCTCTACCATCTGCTGCGCCATCCGCAGAAAAAAGCCCGATTGCGCATCTTTGATCACATCGCCATCCTGCTGCTTATTGCCGGCACCTATACGCCGTTCACCCTGATCACCCTGCACGGCGTGTGGGGCTGGAGTCTGTTTGCCGCGGTATGGGCGTTGGCGATCAGTGGCATTTTTATCGAGTTCAGTCAGCTACGCTACCGCCGTCACTTTTCCATCGCCCTCTATGTGGCCATGGGCTGGATGATCGTCATGGCCATCAAACCGCTGCTCGATGCTCTGCCCGCCGCCGGTTTTGTTCTGCTGCTGTGCGGTGGACTCAGCTACACCCTCGGCATCAGCTTCTACCTGTGGCGACGGTTACCCTACCATCATGCGATCTGGCATCTGTTTGTGCTGGCCGGTAGTATTCTCCATTTTTATTCGATTTATCTTTATGTGTTACCCAAAGCGATTTGAAGATCGGACCCCTCTTCGGGAACATTCTCTGATCGTGCGGCACAACGGGAGGGCTTAGTTGCTGAACCGTTGGATTAATGATTCAACAACCCCTGCGGATTCAAACCAACCCGAATCGCCCCCCAATGCTGTCCATTGATCTGAATCGGCAACGACAAATCACTGGCCAGCTCCCCGGTATCGCGGCAATAGGTCTGCAGCAAAAAGGTGCCGGTATTGCGTGCGGCCGCCAATCCAACCGGGTCATTGAAAATGCGCTTGTCGCGACTCTGCGCCAGATCGGTTTCGTGATCACCGGTTAGTGGTCGCGAATAGAAGCTGTTGTGGGTCGGCGCATAGCCATTGCGATCAACACACAGGCAGAACAACCCGCCATTCACCTGCTGCACCACCTCATCGTAAATCGGCTGGCAGGCGGTTTCAAACTTCTGATCATAGGCCGTAGAATACTTAACCGGGTCGGTTCCGGGAATCTCCTGATAGCTGCCGTCAAACACATGCACGCCCTGGCGGGCCATGGCGTCGATCCGCTGTTGCAACAGATCGCGATAGCGCCGTGCCGTGTGCAGAATCTGCTCGAAAGATCCGCGACCGATGACAAAATGCGAGACCATCTCCTGCATGGTCTGGGTGGTGCCGTTAAGTTGCTCGGAAAAATCACTGGCCTGCTTCATGGCCGTCACCACCCCACCGCTGAGCTGCTTCACCTGGCTGATATTTTCATGCACCATGTTGGATGCCGCGGAAAGCTCTTCAACTGAAGCACTGATGCGATGCAAACTATCGTGGGTTTCTTCAAAGTCATTGACCATGTCGGTAAACATGACGCAGGATTCATCAACCACTTTTTTGGTGGAATTGATGTGCTCAGAGATCACGTCCGTCCCCTCCTGGGTCGAGCGCACGCCGACAATCATGTCATGCAGAGTTGTCGCGATGTTGTTGGTTGCATCGCTGACCTGGTTCGACAAATTCTTGACCTCTTCGGCAACCACGGCAAAACCACGCCCCGCCTCACCGGCTCTGGCCGCTTCAACGGCGGCATTCAATGCCAGCAATCCGGTTTGATTGGAAATGCTCTGAATCAGGGCAACCACCTCTTCAATGCCCTTGGATTTTTCATCCAGTCCCTGAACCGTGGCGACAAAATCGACCAGTTTTTCATCCACCACGCCAATGTGTTCGCCAGCCTCCTGCAACCGGCTCAGGGAATTGCGTGCCTGATCAAGCTGCTGCGAGGTCGCCGCCTGAATACTCTGGGCATTGTCGGCAATCTCACTGGTGGCTCCGGTACTTTCCTGACTGCTGGCGTAGATGGCATCGGCCAACTCGCCCTGGCGTAATGACACCGCGGTGGTTTCTTTCACCTGCTTGCCCACTGAAGCGGAGCCAACGGCAATCTCGACCCCCTGTTCGCGCACGCGGCCGATAATCTCGCGCAGCTTTTCCATAAAATGATTATATCCCACGCCCAGATCACGAATTTCATCATAAGTGACCAAGGGGATATCGCGGGACAAGTCGCCCTCGCCATGACCGATTTCATCAAAGATCTCGGTAATCTGATGCAAGGGGCGGACAATCATAAAACGGAGAAAAAGAATCTGGACAACAATCACACCCAGTGTGATCAGCAAGATGGCGATCATCCACCCGTGGGAAATGCTGTGAATCTGGGCGATGCGAGCCTTCAATTCGACCGCAGTCAGTGAAGCGACCGCTGTGTTGACCGCCTGCTGCTGCCAATAAAGCACGCCGCCGAGAGCCACACAGCCCATCAGGACAAACAGCATGTTACCGGCAATTTTTTTCGTCAGGGAATTGAACAGACTCTGCTCAAGAGAACGGTAGATTGATTGAAAAAAAGCCATGTCAGCTCCAGGCAAGAAATAAATCTGTTTTCAGGGCAATATCCGTTAGACAGAAATAGACTAATCAATTATCTACACAAAATCAAACACTGTTTCTACTTTAAGCAAAAGTCCATTAAGCCAGCTCCTTATGGAAAAAATTACTTTGCCGGGTAACACAAACCTACCGTGTCAAGGAACTGCGACAAATCAGCAGGCAATGGGCTGCTGATCTCAACCGGAGCGCCACTGAAAGGATCAACAAACGCCAGCTGACAGCAATGGAGAAATAATCGTGGCAGCCCCTCGGGCTGTTGGCCCCCATAGCGCCGATCGCCAAACAGTGGGTGACCGAGATCAGCCAGCTGCCGGCGAATCTGGTGCTGACGGCCGGTGTACAAAGTCACTTTTAACAACGACGCCTGTTCGTTGCGATCCAGTGCCTGAAATGCAGTCTGCGCCTCTTTTGCTTTCCCTTTGCTGGGCACCTCGGAATGCACCATGCCACGACCGGGCGTTTTACCAGAGACCAGAGCCAGATAACTTTTCTCCACCTCGTGACACATGAAGAGTTTCCCCAGCTCGCTACAGGCCTTCTTACCTTTACCAAACAGAACCGGTCCGGAGGTTTCCAGATCGAGACGATGGATCGGTGCAACCTGATAGGCATCGCCTCGTGAGCGAATCAGTTCGTCAACGAGTCCAGCAAGATTGTGGTCCTGATGACCCTCACTGCTGTGAACCGCCAGACCGGCCGGTTTATCGACGATGAGGATCTCGCGACTTTCGTAAAGGATAAACACGTGCTGCTGCGCCGCTGGTTGCGCAGCTGCCGCCAACAGTTCCGCCAGTCGTCCGCTGTCCGGTAACGTCAACACATCACCCTGTTGCAGTTGATCGTGCTCAGCCACGACCCCGCGCGGCCCGTTGACCTTGCCTTTTTTAAGCAATTGGCGCAGGTAACTTTTTGAGGCCGCGGAAATATGGCGTTGTAAAAAAGCTAACGGCGTCAGAGGAACTTCATTGGCGTCGACGGTAAATTGGGGCATCGCGAGAATCCTTACGGCGGTTATTTATTAAAAAAACGGACAATGAGTGACAGCACCAGGCTGACCAGAATCATCGTGGTGATTGGAAAGTAAACCTTCATGCCGGGTTTGTCGATCATGATATCACCCGGCAACCGGCCCAGGGGAATTTTACTCAGCCAGGGCCAGCCCAAGCCAACGATAATCAAAACCACGCCAACAACAATCAGTGTTTTTTGCACGGTGGTTCTCCCCTATCAGCGGATTTGGCTAATCGTGCCCAGCGCCAGCCCCGCAAGGAATTGATCAGATAGATCTCGCTGTCACGCACATCATCAACGGTGAGGACCTGTTCAACGATGCGTCCTTCATCGAGCAGCCGCCGGCGCATGGTTCCCGGCAACAGGCCACAGGACAGCGGCGGCGTCACCCAGCGTCCCTGGTGAGACACCACCACATTGGCTGTGGTCGTTTCCGTGATCTCACCACGTTCATTGTACATCAAAACGTCATCAGCCCCCTGCGCTTGTTCGAACAAGGCCTCGTAACGCTGCCGCTGATCGGTTTTATGCTGCAGCCACGGATCGTCACTGCTGATCGCCGAGGTGGCCAACTCCAGGCGCAGCGCCGTAGTCTGCGTCTGGCGCTGATAGGGGATAAACTGACAGGTCATGCGGCCGAGAAAATCCACCAGACAACGCACCCGCCACCAGCGCGGCCTGTGCCTGGCGGCAGCGGCCACCAGCTGGTGGCGAAGTGAATAGCGCTCGATGTCTATGCCGAACAGCGCGGCACTCTTTTCGAGACGCTGCAGGTGATAGTCCAGATTGCGATAGCCCTGATCCGGACGCCACAACAGGGTCTCCAGCAGCGAAAAATCGCCAATCCCCGGTAAAATGCCGGCCTTAATCCGCGTTTCCCGCCACTCGTCGGCGGGATCGGAATCCCAGACAATACCGCCACCGACCCCGTAATGCAGTTGCCGATCACGGCGATCATACACTGCGGTACGGATCGCCACATTAAACTGGCTGCGGCCCTCGGGGGTGATGAAGCCGATGGCTCCGGTGTAGACTCCGCGCGGGCCGGTTTCCAGTTGATCGATCCATTGCATGGTTTTTTTCTTGGGCGCTCCGGTGATGGAGGCGCAGGGAAACAACGCTTTAAATTGCTCGACCAGACCACATTCTGTCGGCAACTGCGCTTCCACCGTACTGGTCAGCTGCCAGAGCGTGGGATAACCTTCGAGACGATACAGATCATTCACCGTCACGCTGCCCACCTCGGCAAGTTGGCCAAGGTCGTTGCGCAACATATCGACGATCATCAGGTTTTCGGCGCGATTTTTTTCGCTCTGGAACAAGTCTGCGGCGCGTCGGCGATCCTCCGCGTCGTCGGCACCCCGTGGCGCCGTCCCCTTCATGGGCCGCGTTGTGATGCGCCGGTCGTTAACGGCAAAAAAAAGTTCCGGTGAGGCAGAGCACAACACATGGGAGCCGATATCCAGATAGGCGGCATAGTCGCCTTGATGGCGGTGATTCAGATAGCCGAAAAAAGACCAGGCATCAAAATCGCAATCAACCTGAGCACTGAGACCATAGGTATAATTGACCTGATAAGTTTCGCCACGGGCAATCGCCTGGCGGATATGTGCCAGCCGGGTGCGATAAACCGCCACGGAGGTATCCGATTGCCAGAGCAACGAGGGCCAATCTGTCACCACATCAGGACCATCCGTCGTCACCATGTGGTGACAGAGGGCAAACCACACCAAAGGGACTGACGATTGGCGCAGCGCTTTATCGGCATGAAACGCCGCGGCGCCTTCATAGGCGACAAAACCGGCAGCCACATAACCCCGGGCAACCCAGGCCTCCACCTCACGCAAACAGTCGATGACGTTTTCCGCAGTGTCACAGCGGACCACATGACAGACATCGCTGAAGCTCAACCACTGGCCGGAAGTGCCATTTTTGAAACAAATCGTCGGTTGTTGCGATTCTGTTACATCTGAAAACATAAAAAAGAATCCATCCCTTGAAGAGACACGGCAATCAGGTTAAAATATTTATATCATTAAAATATACACAAAAGAGACACTCGTCATGATCGAAGACTACGCACAACTGATTCAAAAAGGGATCGCCGCCCTGAAACACAACAGCCCGGTTGAAGCTCTGATGCAATTTGAACAGGCCGACTCCCAACACAGCACCCCGTTATCGCGCTCATATCTGGCGTATTGCCTGTCAAAAGTCAAGGGCCAGCATCAACGAGCGATCTCTTTATGTCAAAGTGCCCTGCGCGATGAACCGCACAACAGCGCCCACTACCTGAACCTGGGACGCATCTATCTGAACGCCGATCGTAAAGGCCAGGCCATGCAGGTCTTTCGTCGCGGCATCAAAATGGGGCCGAATCCGGAGCTGCTTGAGGAACTGAAAAAATTTGACCGCCGCCAGCCGCCGGTCTTCAGCGCGTTGCCGAGGACCCATTTTTTGAATAAATTTTCCGGAAAGTTTCTCTCGTTCATCGGATTTCGTTAAAAGATTTGCAGACTTTACACCGTTTTTTTCATGAATACTTAAACTGTTACTGCGTAAAAACAGCTATCTACAGCACAGACTGACTCAAAAAATCCTTTCCTGCCTCACTTCTGCTGTGCTAAAGTTCGCGTCAAAATTGAACGCACTGCCACCTAATAAACTGCGGCTCAACAATTAGGGTCAAAAGATTAATACACACCAAAGCGAGGCAACCATGTCCATCCAGATTAAACTTCTCGGTTCGTTCTTTATGATGGCCATTCTCTGTGCCCTCATTGGCGGGCTGGGCATTTACGGAATCAACGCAACCAACCACTCCCTCAATGATGTCAGCGATCTGCGTCTGCCCAGTGTCCGCAACATCGGCGTGATGCTGGAAAAACTCAATGCCATTAAAGCTGAAGAACGCACTCTGGCCATTCCGGACCTGTCCGTTGAACAGCGCCGTGATGCCATTGAATCCCTGCGCCAGCTGGATCGCGAACTTGATGAGGCCGTGCAGATCTATACCAATCTGGAAAAAACCGATCCAGAGATCAAGGCGTGGCAAGACGTTGAAAGCAGCCTGAAGCAGTGGCGTCTGCGCCAGACGGAAATGTTGCAGCTGTTTGAAAAAGTCAATCTGGATCACATCGGGGCCTTGGGCCGCGACCTCAATCAGATGTTCATGGACCACTTTGAGTGGGTCAGTGCTCTCGGAGCTGCCATTGAGCATGAACAACGCTTTACCGGCCAGAAAGATCCGAAACAATGTAATTTCGGCAAATGGTTGATCACCTTTGAAACCAACAGCCCGGAGCTGCGCAAAGCCCTTAAAGAGATCATCCCCTCTCACGATGAATTGCATGATGTCGGTGCTGAAATTGACGGCTATATCGCAGAAGGCGATATCCTCGAAGCCTCGGAAACCTATACCCATATCGTCATGCCGATTCTGTCGGTGATCAAAGACGAGTTTCTTGATGCCAGTAACATCGCCAAAGAGCAATCCGATCTGCTCAACCGGGCCACGGAAATTGCTCTGGGGGTTGAACGGGATGCGTTACTGAAAGTCCATCACAGCTTGGATAATCTCAACACACTGAACAATCAATTGACCGATGCCACACGCCAACAGGCTTTGAGCAGCGCCAGTCGCAGTAAAACCATCTCCATCACGGCGATTGCCATTGGTGTGATCATGTCACTGGGCTTTGGTTTTATCACCTCACAGCGTCTGGCCAAGCCACTTAAAGATGCCGTAGTCATGATCGAGGAATTGCGGCACGGCCATCTCGACAAACGACTCAATGTTCGTGCGATGGACGAAGTGGGCAAAATGGCTCAGGCCATGAACACCTTCTCCGACAATCTGAAGGAAGAAGTCATTGCGGCCATGGAACAACTGGCTCACGGCGACCTGACTTTTTCGATCTCCCCTTATGACGGCAATGACCAGCTCCGCACGACGTTGAAACAAGTCGGTGCCGACTTGACCGACCTGATCACTCAGATCCAACAGGTTGCCAATCAGATCGGCAACGGTGCCATGCAGATCGCCAGTTCCAGCCAGTCTTTGTCCGAAGGAGCGACCCACCAGGCTGCGTCTTTGCAGGAGATCACCAGCTCCATGTCGCAAATGGCATCGCAGACCCGTAACAATGCCGACAGCGCGACCACGGCCAGCGATCTGTCCAAAGCGGCACATCAGGCGGCTAATGACGGCATGAACCAGATGACGGCCATGAATCAGGCCATGGACGACATCAATGAGTCCGGCAAAAATATCGCCAATATCATCAAGGTCATTGACGAGATTGCCTTCCAGACCAACCTGCTGGCCCTGAACGCCGCCGTTGAAGCGGCACGTGCCGGTCAACACGGCAAGGGATTTGCCGTCGTTGCCGAAGAGGTGCGCAACCTGGCAGCACGCAGTGCCAAAGCCGCTCAGGAAACCTCCAGCCTGATTGAAAACTCGGTCAGCAAAGCCCGGCACGGTCAAGATGTGGCGGAAAAAACCTCTGAAGCCCTGACGGAGATCGTCACCCGCATCGAAAAGGTCACCGACCTGGTCGGCGAAATCGCCCTTGCGTCCCAGGAGCAGGCCTCCGGAATCGACCAGATCAACCAGGGCCTCAGCCAGATCGACCGAGTGACTCAGCAGAATACCGCCAGTTCAGAAGAGAGCGCCTCAGCCTCGGACGAGCTGTCCGGCCAGGCCAACACCTTGCGCCAACTGCTCAGCCGCTTCCAGATCAATCCGGGCAGCACCCGGCAGATCAGTGCCAATCCGGCACCCATGATCGGCTATAGCGAAGACGAGGAAGACGACATGTTCGAACTTTGACAAACGATTCCATCTCTGATATTGAGACAGGTCTTTCCAAGGTTTGGAAAGACCTGTTTTTTTTCGCCCTGTCGAGGAATTGAGAACCATCATGCTGTTTGCCCCGCGGCGCTTTCGCCTGTTCAACGCTGAACTGCTCACCCTGACCCGGTTAAGCGTGCCCCTGATTCTGGCACAACTGGCTCAATCAAGCATGGGCTTTGTCGACACCATGATGGCCGGACGTGTCAGCCCGGACGATCTGGCTGCCGTGGCCATCGGTTCGAGCATCTGGTTTCCGGTGCTGCTGTTTCTGCTCGGCATTCTCAGTGCCCTGACCCCCATGGTGTCTCAAGCTCACGGAGCCAAACACCACACGGATATTGACCGCCTCATTCCTCAAGGCATCTACCTCGGTTTTCTGCTCGGCCTAGGTGGCGCCTTGCTGCTGCGCCATGTGGAACCGGTGCTCGGCCTGTTCCAGGTCGATGCCTCCCTGACACCGCTGGTCACCCGCTACCTGGCCGGGGTATCCTGGGGATTTCCCGGCATCGGCGTTTGTTTCGCCTTGCGCTATTGCAGTGAAGGCCTGTCCCTGACCCGACCGGGTATGATTGTCAGTTTTTTCGGCCTCGGTATCAACATCGTCGCCGACTATCTGCTGGTTTTCGGTGCCTTTGGCCTGCCCGCCCTCGGCGGTGTCGGTTGCGGACCGGCCACGGCGCTGACCATGTGGAGCATGTGTTTCGGTATGGTGGTCATCTTCTGGCGCCATGGCGAATTGCGTCGCTACAATGTCATGGCGTGGAAAAAGCCCTTCCAACGCGACATCCAGAAACACCTGCTGACTCTGGGATTACCCATCGGCAGTGGTCTGTTTATCGAGTGCAGCGTCTTTGCCATGATTGCCATCCTGCTGGCGCGCTTTGGTGCACAAAGCGTTGCCGCCCATCAGATTGCGCTCAATTTCGCGTCAATGCTGTTTATGATTCCGTTGAGCATCGCCACAGCCATTTCCGTGCGCATCGGCTTCACCGTTGGCCGACAGCGAGCGGCGCACACCCGGCGTGCGGCACGGGTCGGCGTAGTGGCCACCTTGTGCCTGGCCCTGATCAGCGCAACCATCATTGCCCTGTTTCCGCAAAGCTGTGTGGCTATTTATACCAGTGACGCACAGTTGCGCGATGCCGCGGCCGCGCTGCTGATCTATGCCGCGATTTTCCAGATTCCCGATGCCGCTCAGGTCAGCTGTGCCGGGGCGCTACGCGGTTTTAAAGACACGCGCATACCGATGCTGCTGCAGATTCTCTCTTACTGGGGTATTGCCCTGCCCATCGGCAGCTACCTCGGCTTAACCCTGAATTGGGGCGCACGGGGATTCTGGATTGGCCTGATCTGCGGTTTGAGCAGTGCGGCGGTGTTGCTGCTGTGGCGGTTGCGGGTGATGTTGCGACGCACCTCTGCGATTCAGCAAAGCCGAGTGGAGTAGCACTTTTCAGGCTTAGCAGACAAGCTCCCCGGTTCAGCAGCAGCGAGCGTAATGATCTTCACCGCGACTCTTGCCAACAACGTCATAGAAAAAAATTCCCCAACCCCGCCCAGTTAAACACCATAACTCACTGGATTCAAACAACACGCTACCATCATTCTAGATAAATCTAATCATTTATCATTTGACAATGTGCGACGAAAAGCGTACTGACTGAGCGGTCACTCAGTTTTTTTTGGAGTTCCTATGAAATGCAAAAAAGATCAAATTATTGAAGCTGCGGTCGATCTCTTTTCAGAGCAGGGCTTTGCCGAGACTTCGACGGCGGAGATTGCCTCCCGCTCTAATGTCGCCCAAGGCACGTTATTCTATCATTTCAAAAGCAAGGAGGGCATCCTCCTCGAAGTGATGCGCCAGTTGCTCGAGGAAACCACAGCGAATTACCACACCATTGATCAAAGCTGTAACACCGGCATCCAATGTATCGAAACGTTACTGCGGAACGATCTGGCCATCGTCAAAAAACACAACAAAGAGGTCAAAACCCTGATCCGCGACATGTCGAGAAAAGTGCATGAGTCTGGCGACCCCTGTTACGATCTGATTCATGATTTTGTCAGTTACAAAATCAGCCTGTTATGCAAATTTCTCCGTCAGGGCATAGAAGATGGCAGCATTCGTGACGTTCCTGTCGAAGAGACTGCCTGGTTTCTCGATGCCGCTTTCTACGGCATTATGCACATTCGCCTGCTAAAGAATTTCCCTCTTCCGCCACTGGATGACAATGCGATACAGCTCTGTCTGGCCGCACTTTCGCCCCTTTCAACGGCTCAAACATCATGAGGTATTCCATGCGTTACATTGTTTCATTACTGCTTGTCATCATCACGGCAGGTCCGATCTGGGCTCAACAGCAACAACAAGCCGCTCTGGTCAAAACCGAGCAACTGGCTGCAACAACCGCGGCACCGACCAAGACCTTTATCGGCACCCTCTACTTCGATCGCATCAGCCAACTGTCCAGCGAAGTTAACGGCCGCATCGACAAAGTCCTGTTCCGCGAAGGTGACATCGTCAAAAAAGGCCAGCCTCTGGTGGCGTTGAATACCGACTTTATCCGTAAAGAGATTGACCGCATCACCGCGATGATCGATCTGACCCAGGCGCAACTTGACCATGCACAAAAAGATCTGAAGCGTTATGAAGAACTGCTGGAAAAACAGGCTACCAGCGCGACAGCCTACGACCAGCTGTTTTATTCCGTGGCCGAGATCAAAGCACAGAAAGCCGCTTACGAAGCAGAATTGGCCTCCGCCCGCCTGCAGTTGAACAAGAGCATCATCCCGGCACCATTCGCCGCCCGTGTTCTGGATAAGAACGTCGATGTCGGCAACTGGATCACCTCAGGCAGCGCCATCGCCCGTCTCGGAGCTTTGAGCGATATTTACCTGCAGGTTCCGGTCAGTGAAAAACTGCTGCCGTTCAGTCATGAAGGTGAACAAATTGCCGTGAAAATGACCGCCACCGGCGAACATCTTACCGGCATCCATCACGGATTCCGTCCGGCAGCGGATGCTCAGACCAAAAATCTGTTTGTTCGCATCAAGTTGGCGGATTACAACAATCCATTCGAATTCATGTCCGCGGAAGCAACGCTGCCCATCGCCGACAAATCGGATCAGTTGCTGGTGCCGCGCGATGCGCTGGTGACCTTTAACGGCCAACAGTTTTTCTACACGATCAAGGACGGCAAAGCAGCTCTGGTTCCTGTGCAGGTGATCGGCTTCAGTGGCGACAAGGCGTCGATCCAAAGTCCCCATGCCCAGCCGGGTATGCCGGTTGTTGTCGAAGGCAATGAGCGTCTGCGGCCTGACCAGCCCGTGAACGTTGTTGAGGAGTAACCATGAGCGTTCTTCATTACAGCATCAAAAAACCGGTTTCCGTGGCGGTGTTTGTCATCATGATCCTCATGTTCGGCATCATCGGCCTCAACAAGCTGCCGGTGCAGTTGACCCCGGATGTGGAACTGCCGGAAATCACCGTCACCACCACCTGGCCGGGAGCCACGCCGTACGATATTGAACAGGAGATCATCGAAGACCAGGAGGATGCCCTCAAGGGTTTGCAGAACCTGATCAGCCTGGAGAGCTCGAGTTACAACAACTACGGCACCATCAGCCTGGTGTTCAAGGTCGGCGTGGATATCGACACCGCCCTGCTGCGTGTTGCCAACAAGCTCGATGAGGTGGGTGATTATCCGGAAAACGTCGATAAACCGATCATTGATGCCGCCGGCGCCAACAGCTCACCGGTCATCTGGCTGTTGCTGAAGACTCTGCCCGGCAACGAGCGCCCCATTGACGAATACCGCACCTTTTACGACAACGAAATTGAACAACACCTGGAACGGATCGACGGTGTCGGCTCGCTGTTTGATGGTGGTGGGACGGAAAAAGAGCTGCAGGTGGTGGTGGATCGCGAAAAACTGGCTCGGCATAATATCACCATCAACCAGGTGATTACTTCACTGCAACAGGCCAACGAAAACACCTCGGCCGGCAACCTGAGTATCGGCAAAAAAGACTACCGGATTCGCACCGTCAGTCGTTTTCAACAAGAGAGTGAGCCCCTCGACGTGGTGCTGGTCGATGACGGCATCAAACGGGTTTACCTGCGTGACGTCGCCACCACCCAGGTCGGCTATGAAAAACGCACCTTTGCCGTTCAATCCAACGGTGAGCCGTGCATGGTTGTCGGTATTCGCAAGGAAAAAGGCGCCAACGTTATTGACCTGGTTAATCGCGCTCACCAAACCGTTGACGAACTCAACGCCGGTTTGCTGGCTGAAAACGGTCTGTTTTTCGACTGGGTCTACGATCAGACCCCGTACATCAATACGGCGATCAAAATCGTCAAGCAGAACGCCCTGATCGGCGGGTTGCTGGCCATTGTCGTTTTGCTGGTATTTCTGCGTAGCGTGTCGGGAACGGCGATTACCGCCATCGCCATCCCGGTGTCGGTCATCGGCACGTTTATCTCGTTATGGGTCTTTCACCGCAATCTCAATGTCGTCAGTCTCGCCGGTATCTCGTTTGCCATCGGCATGCTGGTCGACAGCGCCATTGTCGTACTGGAAAACATCGACCGCCACCGCCAGATGGGCAAAAAGGCGTTTAATGCCACTTACGATGGTGCCTCAGAAGTATTCGGTGCGGTTCTCGCCTCTACGGCAACAACCGTTGCCGTGTTTCTGCCGGTTATCTTTATTGAACAGGAAGCCGGACAACTATTCCGCGATATTGCCATTGCCATCACCTTTGCCATTCTACTCAGCATGATTGTATCACTGGTGGTGATCCCCTGTCTGGCCAACCTGGTCTATGGACGACGACCGGTCATCCAGCAGAAAAGTGATCGCATCGGTCGTTTTGGTCAACGTTTTGTCAATGCCATTACGCGCATTTCCGACCTGTCCCTGACATCGGTGGCCAGCCGGATTGCCACCGTCACCTTGTTGACCTGCACCGCAGCCTTGCTGGTCTGGGCATTATTACCCAAATCGGAATACCTGCCGCAGGGCAACCGCAACCTGATCATGAATATCCTCATTCCGCCGCCAGGACTGTCGGTGGAAAAGCGCGAGTCCATCGGCCAATACGTCTACCAGCAGGTGGAGCCGTATGTCAAAGAGGATGGCAAAGACGGCGTCCCACAAATCAAAGATACGTTCTTTGTCGCTACTCCGGACCTCAATATCATGGGATCGATGAGTACCCATGAAACCGAGGCCCGCGGTATGATGCCGCTGATGACGCGCGTGATGAATTCCATCCCCGACATGATCGGCGTCAGTCTGCAGGCTGGTATTTTTGAAAGTGACATCGGTGAAGGACGCGCGGTGGAAGTCAACATCACCGGCACCCAGCTGGCAACGCTGGTCAACGCCGGACGAATGTTGTACGGTGCCATCAGCCAGGCCATCCCCCAGTCGCAGATTCGTCCGGTTCCCTCGCTGGAAATCAGCTATCCGGAAGTGAGCATTGTGCCGGACAAAAAGAAACTGGTGGCCAACGGCCTCACCGAAACCGAACTGGGTGAATACGTCGATGTGCTGATGGACGGTCGCCAGATCAGCGACTACATGCCCGACGGCACCCGCAAGATTGACCTGGTGGTTAAAGCCAGCGATGCCGAAGTGCGCAGTCCAGAAGATATTCTCAACAGCACCATTGTCAACCGCTATGGCGAGTTGATCCGTGTCGGCGACATTGCTCGCGCCGACTATGAGCAGGGCATGACGCAGATCAACCATTACGAGCGCCGCCGCAACATTACCTTGCAGGTTACCCCTTCCGAGGATATTCCGCTGCAACAGGCCACGGAAACCATTGAAGGTGTCGTCGCCCAACTACGTGAGGCCGGCAAACTGGACGGCACCCAGATCTTTATCGGTGGTAACGCCGACAAGCTGGTGGAAACACGCGAGGCTCTGCAGTGGAACCTGCTCCTGGCCCTGGTGATTACCTACCTGCTGATGGCGGTGCTGTTCGAGAACTTCTTCTATCCGTTGATCATCATGTTCAGTGTGCCGCTGGCAGCGGCGGGCGGTTTTATCGGTCTCAAGGCGGTTAACCTGCTTGTTGCGCCACAGGGATTTGACATTTTGACCATGCTCGGCTTTATTATCCTCATCGGTACCGTGGTCAACAACGCCATCCTCATTGTCCATCAATCGTTGAACAATGTGCGTTTTGAAGGGTTGCAAGGCATTAAAGCCATTCAGGAATCGGTTCGCACCCGGATTCGGCCGATCTTCATGAGTACCACCACCAGCCTGTTCGGTCTGTTGCCGCTGGTGCTGTCCACCGGAGCGGGGAGTGAGCTTTATCGTGGTATCGGTAGCGTATTGCTCGGTGGCCTGTTGATCTCGACGGTGTTTACCCTGTTTGTTATCCCGGCTTTGCTGGCTTTCTTTATTCATCGCGAAAGGCCTGAAAATGTGGAATAAATCGACGATTGTCACACTGTGCATCCTGCTGATGGCTCTGCCGAGCCTGGCTTCGGCCTGGACGGTCAGTGAATTGCAAAAAACCGCCGCCTCGCAACGCTATCTGGTGCGCGAATACCAGGCGGCCATGAACGAGCAGCAACAAGTGGTACGCTATCGGCGCGGTGAATTCATGCCTTCGGTGGACCTGTTTTATCAGGCACAAAACCGGCGTGACGAGACCCTTCTGGAACCGGAAAAGTATCACAGACGCGGCATTCAGCTGACCTGGAACCTGTTTAACGGCTTTGGTGATTACTACCGCCTGCTCAGCCAGAAGCAACAGCATCAGGTGGCCCAATGGCAACTCAAGGAGATTCAGCAAACCGTTCAGGAGCAGGTGGCGCAAACCTGCCTGCAGATCAAGCAGCAGTTGCAGAATCTTGAAGTGGGCCGTCATGCGGTGCAACTCTATGAACAGGAACGCCACAATGCCCAGGCCAAGTTTGACGTCGGTCTTCTGACCCGCAATGATGTGCTGAAAATTGAGGTGGAACTGGAAAACGCCCGCCTTGACGTCAACAGCGCCGAGACCGCCATTCGTCAGCAGATCGCTCAACTGCAACGTCAAACCCTGACGGCAGTCAGTCTCGACACCCTCACCCTTGAGGAGTTGGCACAGCTGCCCCAATTGGCCGATCAACACGCATTGCAGGAGCAATTACTCAGTGCCAACCGTGAACTGCTCGCCCTGCGTCATGTTATTGAATCCGCATCGCTGACCCACAAAGCAACGCGGGATCGCTATCTTCCGCGCGCCGATCTGGTCAGTGAACTTTCCCGCAATGAGGATGATTACCTGTTTGATGAAGGCGATGAGCGTGATGAAGAACTCACGACACAACTGCAACTGAGCCTGAATCTTTTTGACGGTTTCAAGGATGACGCCAACCGCAAGCAGGCGCAATTGGCCGCGGATCGCGCCAGCTACAATTATCATGAACGGGAGCACGAGCTGGTCACCGAACTGGACAATCTGCGTCGCGACTTTGTGCTGGCCCACGACAATCTCAAAGTGGCCCAGACCAATAGCGAGCAGGCCCGTGAGAATCTACGCATCACCCGACTCTCATTTGATCAGGGGTTGACGACCTCGGCGGAACTGCTCGATGCCATCTTTTACCAGACCCGTGCCGACCTCAATATCATCGAAGCGCGCACGGCGATTTACTCGGCCTACTTCACTATTCAACACCTCATTGGCGCGTTTGCGGATGTCGCGATTCAGTAACGCAGATCCTCGCCACCCTGCAAACGGATAGATCAGTGAAAATACGCTAAAAAATGCGTTGCCGACGTGAAAAACTTTTTTCCGTCCGGCAACGCATTTTTCTTGTTCTCCCGGTTCTTTTATGATCTTATGACGCCGTTTGGCCCTCCCCCAAACATTCGGCAAATGTCAGGTGACGTTCGGCGTCATCTTCGGGCTCCGGAAACCTTGGAGACCCGCTTACAAAATTGACGGCATCCCGTCGTCCGTTTTGGGTTTCCGAGAGGAAACCGCAGGCTCGCCAGCGGGTCTGTCCAAGGAGATCGGCCATGTGTGCAAAAAAAGTAACCCGCTCCAAGCGCCCCAAAAAAATCAAACTGCGCGGTTTTAACAACCTGACGAAAACACTGTCGTTCAACATTTACGACATCTGTTACGCCAAAGCCCCCCAATCGCGTAAAGAATATCTCGAATACATCGACGAAGAGTACAACGCCGAACGGCTGGAAAAAATTCTCTGCGAAGTCACTGAGATCATCGGTGCCAATGTATTGAATATCTCCAGCCAGGATTATGATCCCATGGGCGCCAGTGTCACCGTGCTCATCGCCGAAGAACCGGTGGAGCCCAAGCCGGACCAGGTACTGGCCCATCTCGACAAAAGTCATCTGGCGATCCACACCTACCCGGAAACCGACAGCAAACTGGGAATCTCCACCTTCCGGGTGGACGTTGACGTCTCCACCTGTGGTAAAATCAGTCCACTCAAGGCCCTTGATCACCTGATTGAATCGTTTGAGTCGGATATTGTACTGATGGACTACAAGGTGCGTGGTTTTACCCGCGACGTGCGCGGCAAAAAGCATTACATTGATCACCGTATCCACTCGATTCAGCAGTACATCAAGAAAAGCACCCTGGCCTTGTACGACTGTGTCGACATCAACATCTATCAGGAAAACCTGTTTCACACCAAGATGTTGCTCAAGGATGTCGAGTTGGATAAATATCTGTTCGGGACGGCTATGCAGGATTTTTCCGATGTGGAGAAAAAGCGGGTTCGTGAACTGCTGCGCCGTGAGATGACGGAAATTTTTTATTCGAAAAATATTTTCCTGTAGTGCACCGAATGGCGCTAGTTTAAGCCTGTGTAGCACGATATTGGTTACGATGAGGAATCACCTCTATTTCGTGTCTTGGTGCCGTCATTCGTTGGTAATTTTTAGGTCGTCGTTTTATACATCGAGGTTCACTCCTGCCCGGCCTTTGCCTAATTGGGACATTGGTCATTGCAGCGTACAAATCACTAACGAGCCGGTAGCGTTCCATCTTGCTGATTTGCACCTGATTCAGGTGCGATTCCCAGCTACGTAAAGCCTGTAAACTCCCTTTAAAGCTGACAACGCGAACATCAATATCGGCCTCTTCTGCCGCCTCATACATCAACCTGCGGATGCAGTTGTAGGCGATAAAATACATCATGATCTCTTTGCGGATCATCTCAGGCGTTCGGCAACGCAAAACATCCATGCCCATAGTTGTTTTTATGTCACGGAAAAACAGTTCAACATCCCATCGCTTGTAATAGAGTTTCGCGATCGATTGCGCTGGGTATTTTATGGGGTCAAGCAAAGTCGTGATGATGTAAAAGCTCTGCGTTCTAAATCCTGGATATTGGACCGCCACCTTGATTTGACGCAACATTAGCTCATCAGGCAAGAGTTCCCACTGCTCTCTTGAGTAGGATAATCTCTTCATATATTTTGGTCGTTCCCATGTGATCAAGCGATCATTTTCCCCAAATTCTTTAAGGCATTTTGTTGCCCTGACGGGTGCTCTTCGCGCCAGCGTGAGAACGCTG
The DNA here is from genome assembly GCF_963676955.1 of uncultured Desulfuromonas sp. Lineage (NCBI taxonomy): Bacteria > Pseudomonadati > Thermodesulfobacteriota > Desulfuromonadia > Desulfuromonadales > Desulfuromonadaceae > Desulfuromonas > uncultured Desulfuromonas sp. Next base: position 279,581 of record NZ_OY781461.1, read on the forward strand.
TCCACCTTCTGTTTCCTCAACTCGGCGATATCGAAATAGCTACAAAATCCTTTGTCTCCTAGGAAAATATCTCCGGGTCTGAATGTTCTCCACTGCTTACGTAACAGGGGCAGTTCATTTGTCTTTTTGTTGCCAATCTCATAGCTGAGCAACGCTCCGCTTTGCAATGAAAAGCAGGCGCAGATGCGGGCTGATGGGAAGCTGCAGCCTGCTTTGAGCAGAGAAGACTGAGGCCATAAGTGCTGATTAGCCTGGGTATCCGGCATACTCACACCCGTTCCATCAACAACAATCACGCGCCGATTTGCAAGCAGGCCGGATTCTGGGAACTGATCAAGTTGATTAGCTGTATGCTCAAATATCTCACAGAGCATGTCTTCATCGAGCTTTTTGCGAGCCGTACAATACGAAGCTGTCGACGACGAGGGGATCTTGCTACCCTTTATGGAAGCATAGGACTGCAACTTCCGAATCACTTCTTTGCAACCACCGTCTGAATCCAACACTTGGCTAAAAAAAGCCCAGAATGTGTTCTCTTTGGAGAAAAGCCTTCTGCGACTCATGACACCGGATCTTGCAGGTTTTAGCAGGTTATAGGGGATAAATCGTTCAAAGATTTCACCAACCTGCTTAAACGACTTTTCTTTTAATACAGCTAACTCAGCAGCAAGTTTCTGTTGTGGTGTGCGTGGTTTACGTCGTAATGTTTGCAGGTGAAATCCAGGGAATATAGGCGTTGAATTCTTCATGGCTTATTATGCCATATTTGCCAAATTAATCTGGAATTTCACCATGGTAGAACTCTTAAACTAGCGCCATTCTGTAGTGCACCAGACTCAACCCGTTCTGTTTCTGAATCGCGACCCCGCATCAAGCGACTATGCGACTTTTCATTGTGACAACCCTGTTGTCGCTTCTGTGTCTTGCAGGATGTGCCCCAACAACCTCGCCGTTGGGGCACGCCTCTGATCCCTATCCTCAACCTCAGCCCATTGCACCGGACACCCTCGTCCACCTGCGAACCGGAACCGTTATCAGCCTGGAGCACATGCTTGCTGATATTGGCGGCGACCGCATTATTTATGCGGGTGAGACCCATGACAATCCAGCCTCTCACCGTTTTCAACTCGCGATCCTCAACCATCTGATTGACCACTATCCCGGCCATCTGGCTGTCGGCATGGAGATGTTCCATCACGATCAACAGAGCATCCTCGATCGCTGGGTCGCAGGCGAGCTGGACGAAAAAGAGTTTTTACGCCAACTGCGCTGGTATGAGAGTTGGGGAATCGATTACGCCTACTACCGGGACCTGCTCAACACCCTGCGTGACCGGCAGATTCCGATCCTGGCCCTCAATGTCAGTCCGAAGCAAAAGATGGCGGTCATGCAGGGCCAGGTCACCACCCCCGACGTGGATGATCCCTATTATCACGCGATACTGACGGCCTACTTTGCCGGTCACACGCAAGGCCAAGGTGAAGCGGAATCGTTCATCCGCATTCAAAACCTGTGGGATAACACCATGGCGCAAACCATCGCCGACTACCTGCGTCAGCCCGAACACGCCCAGCACCACCTGCTGGTCCTCGCCGGCGGCAACCATATCCGTTACGGGTTCGGCATTCCCCGACGCGTGTACCAGAAGCTGCCTTTGTCTTACAGTCTGGTCGGCAATGATGAAGTCGAGGTGGATGAAAGCAAGCAGGATCGCTTTATGGAGGTGACGTTGCCGGAGCTGCCGCTGCTGCCCTACGATTATCTGCTCTACAACCGCTACGAAGCGGGACCGCAACACCTGCGTCTCGGCGTATTGCTCGAACAGCAGGACGACGACGTGGTGATCGGTAAAGTGATGCCGGGCAGCCTGGCTGAATCGTCCGGGATTCAAGCTCAAGATCGCTTTGTCTCGCTGAATGGAGAACAGGTTGCAGAACCTTTTGATGTGATCTATACGCTGCGTCAACAGCAGCCGGGGGATACGGTGACGATTGTGGTGGAGCGACAGGGGGAATTGATTGAGGTCCGCATAACATTTGCGCTATAGTTTTTTTCACGGTGAGGCTCAGGACTCTTGATCTTGATTTAAAATTTAAAACAACAACGCCCCGACTGAATCAGTCGGGGCGTTGTTGTGAACTCTTATCGTGTGACGATTACTCGTCGTAAACATCAAAGGCATCTTTTCCAACACCACAGACCGGGCAAACCCAGTCATCAGGCAGGTCAGCAAAGGCAGTGCCTGCGGCAATACCGGAATCGGGATCACCTTCGGCAGGGTCATAGATGTAACCACACGGCCCACAAACATACTTTTCCATAGTATTCTCCTTGGCTCGATTTAATGATCAGTCCAACCTACCGTTCCAACTGCGGATCGTCAAGGCTTTATTATAAACAGCTTCTCATCTTAATCGACGCGTGTTGTTGCACTGATTGAAAAAGCCGACGGTTGTCCGTCGGCTTTTCATCAATCGTGCCGGTACGGTCTATTCAGAGACCGGCTCAAACATATCTTTGGTCACACCACAGACCGGGCAAACCCAGTCATCAGGAATATCGGCAAAAGCGGTTCCCGGATCAATGCCGGAATCAGGATCTCCCTCAGCAGGATCGTACACATAACCACAGGCCGTGCAAACATACTTTTCCATGAATTCCCTCCTTTTGGGTGAATGGACGTACTCACTGACGCTCTAAAGAGTAGAGCACCCTTGATGTGTTAAACGGTTTCAGCCGGAGCCTGACGCTGGCCCAGCTCATTGTTGAGCATGAAAATACCGTTACCGGTACCTTCAACCAGCTTCAGCTTGTCGATAATGCTATTGACCGTGGCTTCCTCTTCCACCTGCTCGGTAACAAACCACTGTAGAAAGGAGTTGGTACCGTGGTCGCGCTCATCCAGCGCCACATCCACCAGATTGTAAATGCGCGTGGTGACTTCCCGCTCATGGGCCAGCGTGGTCTGAAACATTTCCAGAGGACTGCCAAAATCATTTTGCGGCTTCGGACACTGATCAATCTCAACCGGCTGACTCTGATCAAGAATGTAGTGATAAAATTTCATCGCGTGAATCATCTCTTCCTGATACTGGTTGTAAAACCAGTTGGCGAAGCCGTCCAAGCCCTTGTAGTTACAATAGCCACTCATCGACAGATAGATATTGGCGGAATAAAACTCGAAATTCATCTGCTCATTGAGCGCTTTGGTCATGGAATCACTGATCATGCAAATCTCCTGAGTCATGTTCTTCGGTTAATTGATTACCTTTTTAGTTTTATTTACTTTAGTCGATTCAGATCGTAAATGCAACCGCCAAAATTCCGTAAACATCAAAAATGACTAAATTCAGGCTTTGCCGGCGCTGCCGAGGACCGTCTCATTTTTATGTTTCATCAGCTCAATCAGTTCACTGCGTGCCGCCCCCAGGTATTTGCGCGGATCAAACTCTTCGGCATTGTTCGCCAGAAACTCACGCACCTTGGCGGTCATGGCTAAGCGGCCGTCGGAATCGATATTGATCTTACACACGGCGCTGGCTGCGGCCTGGCGCAACTGCTCTTCAGGAACTCCGACGGCACCATCAAGATGGCCGCCGTACTGATTGATCAGCTGGACATAGCTCTGCACCACACTGGAAGCGCCATGCAAAACGATGGGAAATCCGGGGATGCGTTGCTCGATCTCTTTGAGGATATCAAAACGCAACGGCGGCACCTCCTCGCCTTCGGCCAGTTTGAACTTATAGGCGCCATGGCTGGTCCCGATGGAAATCGCCAGTGAATCCACGCCGGTTTTTTTGACAAAGTCCTCCACCTCATCGGGCTGGGTATAGGTGGAATGCTCGGCCTGAACCTCATCTTCGATTCCGGCAAGAACGCCCAGCTCACCCTCCACCGTCACATCAAACTGATGGGCGTACTCGACCACCTTGCGGGTCAAGGCAACGTTTTCCTCATACGGCAGGTGGGAGCCGTCGATCATAACCGACGAAAAACCGGAATCGATACATGACTGACACAACTCAAAGGAATCGCCATGATCCAGATGCAGGCAGATGGGCACCTGAGAACCCATTTCGCGCGCCATCTCAACCGCCCCTTTGGCCATCCAGCGCAGCATGGTGGAGTTGGCGTAATTACGCGCCCCTTTACTCACCTGGATAATCACCGGCGAATTGGTTTCAATACTGGCGAGAATAATCGCCTGGAGCTGTTCCATATTGTTGAAGTTATATGCCGGAATGGCATAACCGCCGCTGACCGCCTGTTTAAACATGTCGCGGGTGTTGGCCAGACCAAGTTCAGAATAGTGGGTTTTCTCTGCCATAAGAATCTCCTCCAAAAGGTAAAAATCTATAACGATATCAGAGACATTACTTATCAGTGTCGTCACATCAAGTCCAGTGGAAACGCACGCAATACCTGTCCGTAACCAGACCTGGACAAGGTATAAACATACCATGCTTCAGGCGGCTTGTCCGCTATCGGTCAAAAATAGAACAACGTATGACAAAACGGTTGAAAAACCGCCCAATTTCTATTAGGATACGCGCGTTTATCCTTACAGGTGCCGGGCTGGACCGGCACAAAAACCACCACTTAATTCATCTCAAATATTTACATCAAAGGGGCTGGCATGGAGAGCAACAAGGCGGAAGAGTATTTAAACGACTGGACTGAACGCGTCGACCTGGCAGAGCAAATGGTGCCGATTATCGGCAGCCTGTATCGCAAACAAGGCGTCAACATCAACATTTATGGCCGCACCCTGGTCAACAGAACTCCGGTTGGCATCTTGCGGGCCCATCGTTTTGCCCGCCAGATCCTCGACAGCGAAATTTCCGTTCGCGACAGCTTCCCCATCCTTGAAGCCGTTAACAACCTCGAGCTGGCTCCCGGCAAGGTTGACATCGGCAAGCTGACCCGCCGTTATGAGCAGCAGGATAACGGCCTGAGCGTTGCCGATTTTGTCGCCAAAGAGTTGGCGGAAATCAACACCGGCGTCGCCACCGTTCTCGATGAGCCGCGTGACGTGGTCCTTTATGGCTTTGGTCGTATCGGTCGCCTGCTGGCCCGCATTCTCATCGAACAAACCGGTGGCGGCCACAAACTGCGTGTCCGTGCCGCTGTGGTTCGCAAAGGCAGTGAAGACGATCTGTGCAAGCGCGCCAGCCTGCTGCGTCGCGATTCCGTTCACGGCCGTTTCCAAGGCGTGATCAAGGTCGATGAAGAGCAAAACGCCATCATTGCCAACGGCAACATGATCAAGATCATCTACTCCGATGCTCCGGAAAACATCGACTACACCGAGTACGGCATTAACAACGCCATCGTTATCGACAACACCGGCAAATGGCGCGACCGCGAAGGTCTGGGCCGTCACCTCAAAGCCAAAGGCGTTTCCAAGGTTATTCTTACCGCTCCCGGCAAAGGCGACATTCCCAATATCGTGTTCGGTGTCAACAACGAGCTGATCGCCCAGGAAAAAGAGATCTACTCGGCAGCCAGCTGCACCACCAATGCCATCGTACCGGTGCTCAAAGCCGTTGAAGACAAATTCGGCATTATCAGTGGCCACGTTGAGACCTGCCACTCCTACACCAACGACCAGAACCTCATCGACAACTACCATAAAAAACCCCGTCGCGGTCGCGGTGCCCCGTTGAACATGGTTCTCACCGAAACCGGTGCGGCAAAAGCGGTTGCCAAAGCCCTGCCCGAGTTGGCCGGCAAACTGACCGGTAACGCCATCCGCGTGCCGACCCCCAACGTGTCCATGGCGATCCTCAACCTGACCCTGAAAAAAGGCACCACGGTTGAAGAGCTCAACACCCACCTGCGCGACGTGTCTCTCGACTCACCGCTGCAGGATCAGATCGACTACACCAATTCACCGGAAGTCGTTTCTTCCGACTTCGTCGGCTCCCAATACGCCGGTGTGGTTGATTCCCTGGCCACCATCGTTGACGGTGACCGCTGCGTGCTCTACGTCTGGTACGACAATGAGTACGGCTACAGCTGCCAGGTCGTTGGCCTGCTCAAAGAGATCGTCGGCCTCAACCTGCCGACCCTGCCGCGTTAATCACAGCGACAATCAAGTCAACAAGAAAGGCCCGCAGAGTAATTCTGCGGGCCTTTCTTATTCTTTAACGATCACATCGCCTCATCCCCCTCAACGAATCTGGCTGACTTGCACATATGTTTCAAGACAATTCAAAACAGATGTGATACAGACATTAGTAAAAAAAAATAATATGTCCTTAAACATCAAACTCGGATCGTTGAATCCTCTCTTCTCGGAAAAAATTAAAAACATTGTCTGTTGCCATTTTATTCGGTTCACTTCTTTACAACACTGCGATGGCCTGCGACCTTACAGACCCAGTCTGTGTCGCTTCAAAAATCTATGAATCCGGTGCAACATTTAAAACCGAAGGAACAAAACAATATTATTGTAAAGACAATATAAAGACGTATGAATTGACTGTGGCGATGGGGAAATCGATGTCAAAAGTCATGAAAGAGAGAGGGATTGACTACTTTGAGCAGTCTTACCACGACTTTAAAAATGTGCATTATGACGTTAAACAACAGGAATCGAATCTGTTTTTAGTAACGGTTTCAGGTAGCGCCATAGCGGGTTTTTCTGGAACCGATTTTGAAACAACCGTGGAGGCAAACGGAGACTTCTTCCTCATCAAAGACAACTCCTCAGGCGAGTTTTGTTTTCCCAATCAACTAAAAATAAATGCTCTAAACAGCGCTGACAACAACTAAAAACAACAAAGCACGTAAGAAAAAAATGCTCTTGAATTCAACAACACCCTCTGAAACAACACAGAGAATCGCCGAAATAAAATGCCTGCAAACACTTATTGTCCCCATGAAGTCTCTTCTTCAGGTAAGACGGAGTTGATCTTTTGATATTCTTAGTTCTTCTTTCTTATGCCATGCTCGCATAGAATTCCCAGGAATTTTACAGAATATGATTGTTATAAGAATCAAACGTCGCATTATTTGATGAGGATGACACCTTGAGAGATATTTTATCCTAAATATCAACAACATCCCCCTGTCCTCTACTCTGGGGTAGAAATGCACTACACCGAAATCAAACCGAATGAAGTTCCAATTAATCTCTTGCTTGAAGCGGATCCGTCAGAGCGCATAATCCGTTCGTATCTCGACGATTCATGGTGCTTTGTCGCCACGCTTCATGGGCAAATCGTCGGTGCCTGTATCGCCAAGGCCATCGGAACCGACGTCGCGGAGATTTTTAACATTTCGGTGTATCCAGAGTTTCAAAAGCGAGGGATCGGTTCCGGGTTATTACGGTTTTCATTGCAGGCATTGGCAGGTAAAAAGATACAGCGGGTAGAGCTGTCTACAGGGACATTCGGCTATCAGCTGGCCTATTATCAGAGAGCCGGCTTTAGGGTTGAGACCGTGGTCAAGAATTACTTTTTAGAAACCTACCCCGAGCCAATCATCGAAAACGGCATACAACTCAAAGACATGCTAAGGCTGTACATCACCCTTGAACCATGCCCATAAAGAAACATAAAGGGTCAGATTCATTGTGGCCATCTGGTAGTCTAAATTCATGGATCAACACCCGGTTTCTATTGATCGTCATTCCGGCATGGTTTAAGCCGGAATCCAGAGACGTTTAACACCCCTGGTTCCCTGCCTTCGCAGGGATGACGGATAAAATGAGTCGTACCTGAACGGCCAGAACTGAAAGTCCATGTTTTTTTTAAGCAGCGTACTGAAACAATAAAAAGAGGCGAACCGCTTAAGCGGTTCGCCTCTTTCATCGTACTCATATCTGGACAGGTGATCAGTCCGTGTTCATCATGCGCATTTTTTTACGCAGACGACGTTGAGCTTCTTTTTCCTTACGCTTGCGTTTTACGCTCGGTTTCTCGTAAAACTTGCGCTGCTTCATTTCACGGAAAAGTCCCTCTTGTTGCAATTTACGCTTGAGAACGCGAATCGCTTTTTCAACGTTGTTGTCAAGAACTTGAATTTCCACGAAAAATCACCTCACTTTCCTTGTTTCATATCCCGACATGGGTCATGTCGGAGCGCGGATAATAGCGACAACCGTGATAAAAGTCAAGTTGATTTATTGGCTCCACTCCGTCAAAAAAGTAGGTTAAGTCATGAATTTATGCTATGTTGCTCGTCTGAATCCGCTGCTAAACCAGCCATTCAATTGAAGAACATGGAAGTTCTATGTCGTTGTATTACATGCGCACCCTGTTGATCAGAAATACGCCTTCAATGCTGGCAGGACTGTTTTTTGTCGTACTGTCAGTGACGAGTCGGCGCCTGCTTGATCTGCCCACCAGTCCGTGGACCATCCACCTGTTTCCACTGTTGCTGGGGCTGCTGCTGCCAATTGCGATTCGGCGCTACAGCAGTCGCCGTCGCAGCCGGATTCTGGCGGATGAGAGCCACTTTTTACGCTTATATCATACCGCACCGATCATGCTGCACAGCATGGACGACCATGGAAAAATTCTCCATGTCAGCGACCACTGGCTGCGCGTTCTCGGCTATGAACGTCACGAAGTTCTCGGCCGAGGCATCAATGAGTTTTTTACCGAGGAGTCGCGTCGGCGGGGGCGCGATGAAATTCACGCCAAACTGTTCATTTCCGGCTCGGTCAAGGATGTTCCCTTTCAAATGATCAGCAAGCAGGGCGTGATTCACGACATCCTGCTTTCCGCCACAACGCACTACAATGCCAACGGCGCTTTTTTGTGCAGCCAGGTTGTTATGGTGGACATGACGGAAAAACAACGCGATGAACAGCGCATCCGCCAGTTGGCTTATGAAGACACCCTCACCGCACTGCCCAATCGCAGCGGGTTGGAAATCCTGTTGCGCCAAGCCCTGAAAACCAGCCAGCAGGACAACACGCCGCTGGCGGTCTTTTCTCTGGACCTGGACCATTTCAAACAGATCAATGATACGCTGGGCTCCAAGGTCGGCAATCAGGTTCTCGAACAGATTGCCCAACGCCTCAAGGAGCACATTAACGACCGCCAGATCGTTGCCCGGCTTGGTGGTGATGAATTTGTGGTTGTGATTCCCGACAAAACCAGCGCATCGGCATTGCGCATCAACGCTGATATCCTGCTTAAACGCCTGAGCGAGCCTCTGGTCATTCATCATCAGGAGCTGTTTACCAGCGTCAGTATCGGCATCGCCATTGCCCCTCAGGCGGGAACCGACGTCGATACGCTGCTCAGCAATGCCAACCAAGCCATGTATCAGGTCAAGCGCAACGGTCGTAACAACTACGCCTTTTTCACCCGCCAGATGTCTGAGCAGGCCCTGCAGACCCTGCAGATTGAAACCGATTTGCGCCGGGCAGTCGAAAACAACGAGCTGGAATTGTTCTACCAGCCGCAAATATGCAGCAGAAACGAAAAGGTCACGGGCGTTGAAGCATTAATCCGTTGGCGGCATCCCAGCCTGGGCCTGTTGTCACCGATGCAATTCATCTCCATCGCTGAGGACAGCGGCCAGATCATCCACATCGGCCACTGGGTGTTTCGCCAGGCCTGTCATCAGGCGCAGGCCTGGAAACGCCAAGGGTGGGATGACTTGCGCGTGGCCATTAACATTTCACCACGCCAGTTTCAGGATATTCACTTTATTGACAAAGTCGATGCCATCATCGAAGAAACCGGTATTGATCCGACACGTATTGAGCTGGAGATTACCGAAACCATCCTGATGGACTCCAGCCAGTTGTGCCTGGAAACTCTGACCGATCTCAAGGTGCGTGGTTTTACCATTGCCATTGACGACTTTGGTACCGGCTACTCTTCTCTGATGTATCTGAAAAACTTCCCGATCGATCGTCTGAAGATCCCCCGGGAGTTTATTATGGACATTGAGAACAGCATCGACAAAAGCTGTGTTGTCGAAGCGATTATCGCTCTGGCCCAATCCCTGAAACTCGGGCTGGTCGCAGAGGGCGTTGAGACCCGCAACCAGCTCGAGTTCCTGCTTGAACGCTGCCATTGCAGCATCCAGGGCTATTACTTTGCCAGCCCCATGACCCTGCCGGCCGTCAACCATTACATTGGCGAAAACCGCGATCAGGACAGCTCCATGGCCGCTTCTTTTTCCACCAGTACCGCCAGTACCGCCGCAGTCAGCTCCTGACCATGGGCATCCAGACCATGATCCTCCATGGCACTGGCCAGTCCCTGAAACGCGACATTCATCAAATTTTTCTGCATCAGATTCATCAACACCGGTTTTGATTCACCAAATACCTGCATGGCCAACGCTTCCCGGCAATCCGCGGCACTGGTTGAGGTGATGGAGCGACACAACAGCGGGCGAACCGGGTAGATACTGCAACTGCCGGCCTCATCGAGAAATACGCAATTTTTACGCACCGCAATGCGCTCATCATCATCCAGCCCACTGATGGCGACACACAGTGCCCTCATCTGCTGCTTTAATTCCCGCAGTTCACGAGTACTTAGCGTTTGCTGCAGATAATGGGCAATATTCACCGCTTCCGGACGCAACACCGCCACGTTCACCCGACAGCAGCTGCCGCAGCCGGCCCGACAAGCGACCCGGCAGCGATCCTCATTAGTAAGACACTGTTCTAAATCATATTCGACCCGGTTGATCAGCTGTTCCATAGCCGCCTCAACATTACTATTCCTCTCAAAATCAACCAAGTACGGTTTAACAAGATGACGTATCTGTTTGTGATAAGAGATAAAATCAAAGTTTTCCATAGCACCTCCAGAGAATAAAAATAACAGTGTTCGATTAATTCTAATCGACATTTTTTATTTCTCAACGGAAGTGAACCGGTTTGTGGAATAAATGGCTGAGACAGCGGAGAGACCATGCCTGCGCTAAGACACGCACGGCTATGAAATCCGGGGGGTTATCCGGCAGGAAGGTGCTTTTTTACCAAAGACTCAGGCGACAGCGAATTACGAGCCGCCAACGACGTTATCCAGCAGTTGCTCCTGAACCACGGCAGAAAAAATCCCTTTTTCCGCATTGCAATAATTAGAAGTATAGCTATTTGAAATCATTTGGATTTCTTCTAACCTATTCTGAAAGGCACGAACACAGACCGGATCAAAATGGCTTCCCGACGATTCGTTGATAATGACGACAGCTTCGTCAAAGGGCAACGCAGCTTTATAACTACGCCGTGACAACAAGGCATCGAACACATCGGCAATGGCAACAATGCGCCCAAGTTGAGGAATATTCTCACCGGACAGTCCATGAGGGTAGCCCGTCCCATCCCAGCGTTCATGATGCGACAGAGCAATAACTTGAGCCGTTGCCATCAACGGCGAAGTTGGATTCTGCAGAATTTTGCCGCCCACCAGCGTATGTTCTTTGACAACGGCATATTCTTCCTCGGTCAGGCGCCCTTTTTTCAAGAGAATCTGATCCGGCACCGCCAACTTACCGACATCGTGTAAAATACTCGCCTTGCGCAGCGTCTCAATGGCCGGCGGCGCCAATCCCAATTCATCGGCAATGACGGCACTGTAGCCACTGACGCGATCCAGGTGTCCGGCGGTATCCTTGTCTTTGAATTCCGCCGCCAGGGCGAGTCGGTACAGGGTATCCAGATAGGAATCCTCCAACTGTTGCGTCAATTGCTGATTCGCCTGGCGATTTTTCTGGAGGCTGTTGATCATATTGTTGAAAGAACTGATGGTGGTGCCGATTTCCGTGATTTTGGTTTTATTCAACAGGCCGGTTTGAAAATCCAGATTTTTAACGCGCTCAACGGAATGACTCAATTCAAGAATCGGGGCAGAGAGAATCCGCGAAATATAGATACTCAACAGTGTAAAGCCGCCAAGCAGAATCAGGCCGATGAGCACAGAATGACGACCGGCATCGCGCAACACCGAGAGATAGTCCGTCTCCGGGACATACTCGCCGAGAATCAACGGATAGCCATTGCCTGCAGCATGTCGTTTAAAAACAATATCGATTTTTTCCTGATTGGAACGAAGCACGGCAAAATATTTATCTGCGCTACGGTATTCCGGTGAAGACAAATAGTTACTAAAGGCATCGGCCAGCACCGTATCACCTATTTTCGAGACATGAGGGATTTCGTTCTCCTGCAGATGATCAACAAGGGACGGATGCGAGATCACCGTGCCGTCATCAAGAAGCAAAAAGTTGACACTGTTTGCGCTGAAGCGGTTCTGATTGAGAAATGCTGAAACCGTGTCAATTTTGATATCGGCGCCGACAATTCCGTACAGGTCTCCTTGCGGAGAAAAGATCGGCGATGAAAACGTGATCCCCGCTTTGTTGGTCATATAAAAGATATAGGGCTGAGTCCATTGATCACGTCCCTCCTTTGCCACCATGCGAAACCATGGCCTCACCCGCGGGTCATAAAGAGCCTCAACCGGCGGTTGGGTCAATCGATGGCTACGATCGTGCGGATCCACCCACTGCTCCACTTCAAGTCGGTGACTGCCGGCGAAATAAACCCGTTTGACATACAACCACTTCGGATTGCCGTAGCGCAGAAAAAGAGGCCGCCAACCGGCCAGTAGAAAAGTGCCGTCCGGTTTGCCGATATAAAGCGAATGAAGATGATCCGCATAACGAACGCGTTCCAGCATCAGATCAATGAGGTGGGCATCGGTCAGTCCATGGCTGTTTTCCACGATCTGCGTAGAAAGATAACCTCCGGTTTCCTGTGCCGGCAAAATAATGGATTGCACATAACGTTCCGTCCAGTCCATGTTTTTCGCCATGGTTGTTTTGGCAATATGATAAACCCCGTCTTCGGACGTTTTTTTGACGACAAGAAGAATCAGCAGCACCGACAGACACAGCAACGGCACAAAGGTAAAAATAATCGCAGCGCGAATTGATATTTTTTTCAAGAGCATGAAATACCCGATATGGTTTCTTAAAAACACGCAAAGGTTGTTTAATGAACAAAACGACAAAACCATATCGGCGTTAGGATTCTGTTGCGGCAGGCAAAAAAAATGGGCTAAGGCATGAACAAATCGTCGGAAAATTGCACTCATCGCAGAAAATATCGATCACATGCCCGGGCAAATCTCCCAAAACAACAATCCGGCGTCACCATCCATCGAACGACACATTGATACAAACGGCCCAATGCCGGTTTACTTTCCGCCATCGCCTCCCTATATTATCCAGACGACTTAACCAATAAGGAGCTCACTCATGTTCAGACGTTTATTGATGTTACTCATCACCCTGCCGCTGCTTTCATCCTGCGGCTACAACCAGATTCAAAGCAATGAAGAGGCGGTGTTCAGTGCCTGGGGCGATGTTGAAGCCACCTATCAACGCCGTGCCGATCTGATCCCCAATCTGGTGGAAACGGTCAAGGCCTATGCCTCTCACGAAAAGGAAACCCTGCAAAGCGTCACGGAAGCCCGGGCCACCGTGGGTAAAACCACGCTGACCTCCAGTGACCTGGGCAATGCCGCCCAGATGGAGCAGTTCACGCAGGCTCAGCAACAGATGTCCGGTGCGCTGTCCCGCCTGCTGGTGGTCGCGGAACGCTATCCGGACCTCAAGGCCAGCCAGAACTTCCGCGATCTGCAGCATCAGCTCGAAGGCACGGAAAACCGCATCAATGTCGCCCGTCAGCGTTACAATGATGCCGTGCAGCGCTTCAACACCTCGATCCGCACCTTTCCCGGCAACATCACCAACAACCTGTTGCTGAAGCTGGAGCGCAAGGAGCCGTTTAAGGCGGCTGCGGGCAGTGAGGTCGCGCCGCAGGTGAAATTCTGATGCGCTACTTATGGCTTGTCCTGTTCAGTCTGTTGCTGTGCGGCACGACGACGCTGTATGCCTTTGAGGTGCCCCGATCGCAAGGCTATGTCACCGATCTGGCCCAGCTCATCGACACGACCACCGAACGCAAGCTGGAACAGTACCTGCGCAGCTTTGAAGACACCGATTCCACCCAGCTGGTGGTGCTGACCATTGCCGACCTCGACGGCTTGCCGGTAGAGCAGGCGGCACTGGAGGTGGCGGAACAGTGGCAAATCGGCCAACGCGAACACGACAACGGCGTGCTGCTGCTGGTTGCTCGCGATGACCGCAAGGTGCGCATTGAGGTCGGTCTGGGGCTGGAAGGCCGTTTGACCGACCTGTTGGCCGGGCGGATTGTCGATCAGGAGCTGCTGCCGCGCTTTCGCCAGGGTCAATACACCGACGGCATCGTCGCCGGGGTCTTTGCCATCAGTGATGCCGTGCGCGGCGAGTACAAAGGCAACGGCTCTCACAAGAAGCGCGACAAAAACCCCTTTGGTCTGTTGTTCTTTCTGCTGTTCGTTCTACCGATTTTCCTGCCGGGACGCCGTCGCCCCCTGTTCTGGTTTGGCGGTTTCGGCGGCGGTGGCCGTGGCGGATTTGGCGGCGGCGGATTCAGCGGCGGAGGCGGTGGCTTCGGCGGTGGCGGCGCCTCGGGGAGCTGGTAAATGGCGAAGACTCATTCTGACGAAGGACACGACAGCGTTATGACCTCAACTTCTGTTTCACTTAGTGAAGCCCAGCAAAATAAGATTCGCCAAGCCGTGGCTCAGGCCGAATCCACGACCAGCGGCGAAATTGTCCCGCTGATACTTCCGAGTGCCGGAGAGTATCAGCACGTTGAAATCCGTTTTGGCGCGTTGTTGAGTATGGCCCTGACACTGTTCTTATTGTGGTGGATCCCGGCAGCGCCGTTATGGGGGGTTGCCGCAGTGATGGCCGCCAGTTACCTGCTCGGTGGTCTGGTTGTGCGTATAACGCCGGGGCTGAAACGCTTTCTGGTCGGCACGGAGACCTTGAACGACACGGTCAGCGAAAAAGCCTTCACCTTATTCATCCAGCAGGGCCTCCATTATACCCGCGACGCCACCGGCATTCTCATCCTGGTGAGTCTGTTTGAGAAGCGGGTGGAGATTCTCGCCGATCGCGGTATCAACGAAAAAGTAGACCAACAGCAATGGCAACAGGCCGTCGATACCATTGTCGAAGGCCTGCATCAGGACACCATGGTGGATAGCCTGTGTCGGGCGATTGAATCCTGTGGTACACTTTTAGCTCAACACTGTCCACAGAGAGAGGACGACGAGAATGAACTCCCCGATCTCATCGTCCACTAACCCCCCACAGATGTAGAAAGGACCAAACATGAAGATAAAACATCTCATTCTGGTTGCCGCCATGGTGATGTTGGCCGGCGTCAGCTGGGCCGGCACCACGTGCCCCAAGCAAATGGGCGACTGTCCGAAAATGACCGGCGACTGTCCGAAGGTTCAAACCCAAAACTGTGCCAATTGTCCCAAAGCACACACTCAGGACTGTGCGACCTGCCCGATGGCCAAGAGAATGAACTGTGCCACGCCCCCGGCAGATTGCCCGAAAACAAAAGCAGCTCAGGCTGCTGAGTAATACAACGAAGACAACGACAAAGGCCCCGATCCTTCACAGGTTCGGGGCCTTTTTATTTCTGTGTGGTTCAACAATCGAAACACATTGTAAAAGCCGAAAAAGCCACCCCCATCCTTACACCTAAGTTAGTCCCACATGACGTGAGCTGCCGGGACGAGACCCGGCGACTTTGACTTTGCCTGTAAGGCTTCAACCGACAGAACTAATCCGCAACGCATCCTGATAATAGTTCCACTGCCGCGATTTCCCCGGCCACCCCGGCAACAACAACGTATAAAGGCGCGTCATGCGATCTTCAATAGCCACCAACCGCTGGGCCAGCGCCAGCTTTTCCGGCTGCTCGGCGTAGTATTGGCGCAGCCGCACGGAAATCCGCGACAGATTGCCCAGCACCGGACGATCCAGCGCTTTGCGTGCTTGTGCCAGAAAGGCCTCGCCACGTGTTGTCGCACCGAGCAAGGTCAGATAGGGCGTGCCCAATCGACTGAGCTGTTCAATCAGCGTGTCATCCACACCGCTAAGCAAATGACACAGGATGCGTTGGACACGGGTGCGGGTCAAATGGCGAGCCTTGATGGCATCGACCAGTTCATCATACGTCCCGGCGTGCAAGGCCGCCTCCAGCATCCGCTCGGCCCAGCCCGGCGGGGCAAGATAGGACACATCCCGATCCTCCGGGGTCAAACAGGCCTGGGCGAGCATGGCAAACCACCGCTCATCATCGACCATCATGCCACGCTCTTGGGCCTCCATCAGACTCCTTCCAGCAACGTCGGGCACCAATCCGCTGACAGTGCCACCTTCGCGCAACAGTTGACGAATCCCCGTGGCACTGGCAAAACCATCACCGTCGAGACCGGCATCATGGTAACCGTGCCCCTGACGACGAATCGTCAACGGTTCAATCGGGCTATTCAGGTCATCCAGTGCCCGCAAATAGGCAACACCGAGAATAGTATTGGGCTGATCGGCAATAGCGGATGCGCTGCCGGATTCGCCTCGGGCCTGGGGAAACGTTTTGCCCTGTCGTAAGTGACAAGCATCTGCGTCATCAGAGGGTTGCTCCTGCCAGTCACGCGCCAGTTCCTGCAACGGTTTCAGCTCCCCCTGCTCGCTGCCGAAGCACAGACCGTCGAGAGCCGGGGCAAACGCATTGAGAATCTCCACGCCACCGCGGGCAAACAGCGGCGCACTGTTGCACGCCAGAGGAAACGGCAACTCAATGACCACGTCGACCCCATGACGCAGAGCCATTTCAGCGCGCCGCCACTTATCAACCAGGGCCGGTTGCCCACGCTGCACATAGTGACCGCTCATCACCGCGACTACCACATCCGCGCCACTGCGCTCACGGGCCTGGCGGGCATGGTAAGCGTGGCCGTTATGGAACGGATTGTACTCGGTGATCAGGCCGACGGCGCGTAAGGTCATACTTGCACCGGAATACGCCGGACAATGCGGGTCTGTTTTTCATCGGATTGGGTCTGGCAGGCAAAGGCTTCGACACCGTGTTCCAGAGCCACGGCCAATTGCTCGGCATAGGCGGGATCGATTTCGGCGGCAGCGGCAAACAGCTGTGCTTCGGCACGCTGCACCAGAAACAGCACCCCGGCGCGATCGCCCTGATCCACGGCCCTCATCAGCTCCTGAAGATGCCGCCGCCCCCGTTCAGTGACGGCATCGGGAAATCCGCCACAGGCGCGGGTAATCATCAGGGTGGCATTCTTCACTTCCAGCCACATCCGTTGGCCCGGCTTTTCCAGCAAAAAATCGATACGGCTGTCCCCCAGCTTTTTCTCCGGGTACACCTGATAGCCCTGCAGCCCGTCGATGAGGCCCAATTCCAGAGCTTCTGCCACCACCTTGTTACTGCGTTGGGTGTTGGTATCGACCCAATGACCGTTGACTTCAATCATCTCCAGGGTCCAGGGATATTTACGCTTGGCATTGTCACTGTGCGATACCAGAACGCTGGCGCCGGGCGTGGCGCACTGACGCATACTGCCGGTATTCGGCGTATGCACCGTGGTTGTAGTGCCGTCCGGCCATTCAATGTCGGCCAGAAAGCGCTTATAGCGCTTCAACAACGTCGCGCGGCGAAGTTCAGGCAGATTCATGCGCTGATCTCGTCCATCTCCCGCTCCGACAGACCAAGCAGGTAGAGGATGGAATCGAGGCTCTGCTGGTTGATATGGGTGTCGGCCTGTTCGCGGACGCGGGCTTTGGCATTGAAAGCGATACCGAGACCGGCTTTGCCGAGCATGGGCAGATCGTTGGCGCCGTCGCCGATGGCGATCACCTGGTCAAGGGTAACGCCTTCGCGCTCGGCAATCTCTTCGAGCAATTGTGCTTTGCATTCGCCATCGACCACCCGACCCATGGTGCGGCCGGTAACCTCACCATTGACAATCTCCAGCTGGTTGGCAAAAGCGTAATCAAGACCGAGTTCCTGCTGCAGGCGATCAGTGAAAAATTTGAACCCGCCGGAGATCACGGCAGTGCGGAAACCGAGACGTTTGAGAATATGCACCAGGTTGCGGGCTCCAGGGGTAAAGGGGATGGAGCGATACACCTCATCGAGCGACTCCTCCTTCAAACCTTTGAGCAGCGCGACGCGCGCAGCCAGCGACTGGCCGAAATCGAGTTCACCGTTCATGGCCTGCTCGGTGATCCGCGCCACATCGTCACCAACACCAGCCAGACGGGCCAATTCGTCGATCACCTCCACCTGGATCAGAGTGGAATCCATATCCATCACCACCAACCGCTTGGCACGACGATAGAGTCTCTCTTTTTGCACCGCCACATCGACACGCTGACTGCCACCAACCTGGAGCAGTTGCCGCTTCAGCGCCGGAATATCGAGCTGACCATCGGTGCTGATGAGCAACTCAACGCAGCGCAATTCACGTTGAGTCAATTTTGAGATGCGCACCACATTGGCGGAAGCTTCAGCAAGCAGACCGGTCACTTCGGCCAGGGAACGCGCATCGACCCGGCTGCCGAGGATAGTCACGACATAGGTATTCCCAGCGGTTTTACGCCGGTACTCATCTTCGCTGATCACGGCAAAATCAAGATCCAGCCCCATCTCCTTGGCTTGAAACAGCAGGTCTTTGATCAGCGGTTTTTCACTGCTGCTGCCTGCGGACAGATCAAGCAACAGGGTCAACACCATCTGGGTGTGGGTGGTGGTCTGTTCAATATCGCGAATGCGTGCCCCATCGGTATCGGCAATCAGTTGGGCGACTTTGGCAATAACGCCGGGCCGGTCCTGACCGGTGATGGTAATCAGAATCAGGCGGTTTTCCATGGGTGAGGGTCTCCTTCACAGGTCGTGGCAAGCAAGGGAATTTTTTCGCAGTCTACCGGGAAACGGATCGTTGGGCAATGGTCGCCCTGAAAATAAAAAGGGAGGTGGCAAAACGCCACCTCCCCTTAAGACGAACCACAAAGAAGATCTATTCAACAATAAACAGCTTGCTATAGACAAAGCAATCGCCCTCAAGCTCCGGCGCGGTGCCAAACAACAGCACACTGTCACCAACCTGCAAAGCAGCACGCTCTGTCTCGGTCAATGTGTCTTCACCTAACAGATAATAGGTGACGGTGGCCGCCTCTTCGGCACACTGCTCGCTCTCGCCGCTGATCAATAAGCTGGCTTCCGCCACATCGCCCAGCGTTCCGCTCAAACTGTCTGTGTCATCAGGACAGCTAATGACCAATGCCGCCATCAGATCGTCACCCACGACAACCGCATCCACAGCAACACGTTGACCGACAGTCAAGTCACTGCGGCTGATGACCTCGCCAAAGCAATCATAAAAAGCGGTCGCCTCATCCAGACTGACCTCTGTCGGCACGTCATCATCACTCAACAGTGACAACGTGGTTCCTTCAGCGCCCGGAACAGCGGTCAAGGCGCCACGCACCTTCATATAGTCACCAACTTCGACAACGACCGCATCAAACTGCGGCTCAGCATCATCGGCACCTTCAGCAAAAAAACCGACAGCAACAACCGCCGTCTGCGCAGTCAGGTCAGCCAAAGGCATGGGCAGACCATCCGCACCGAAAATTACGCCTGAATCGCCCAGCGATACCAGCACACCACTCTCTTCAGTGTCGTCACCGTCCACCTGGGACGACATGCCGATCTGCTCAAGAACGAATTGATTAGTGGTGGTGTCAACACTGACGACCGTACCCGGCAGACGCACCAGACGGCCGGCATCTGCCGCCGTCAGGATGTCGACAAACACCACCGGTCGCAGGACATAATGATTGGCATTGACCAGATGGATGGATTTGTTGGCGTCGATATCCAACTGTACCGACAAGGTTTCATCGGCGCTGACATAGAAACGACCACGCGGATTGAGGTCAATTTTCCCGGAAGCAGGAAGATTGACAGCCGTGCGAACACCGAGATCATCCACCAACTCAACGCCGTCAATGGTCAGACGGATTTTGTCATACCAGCCCACCGGCACACCCGTGGCCAGGGTAAACAGCTCCGACTCCGTTTCCAGAGACAGCAGATCGATGGTTTTTCCGGTTTCGGAACTCCACACCTCGACAAGGTTCTCCTCATCGTCAATCAAGGAAACAGCCGTCACCGTCACTTCGATGGCAGCAAAGTCATCACTCGGCGCATCCGTGACCAGAATGGCCACCGAACCGGTTGTCGTACCATCCGTCGTCGAACTTGAGCTGGAGCCGCCGCCTCCACCGCCACAGGCGACCAAAGCCGCGGCAACAACCAGCATCATTGTCAAAAGCCACCAACATCGCAGTTGTTTCATTCGTTTCCTCCAGGTTATTTTGTGTCGATAAAAACAACATCACCCAAAGAAAACGTTATCATTTTACAATGCAATATCAATAACTTTAATAGAAACCCAGGTGTTCCATGAGGATCTTGATCCCCAATGAAAGCAGTACCACGCCGCCGAGAATTTCCATACGCTGGCCCCAATAGTCACCAATGCGCCGCCCCAATAACATGCCCGCCAGGGTAAACAACGCGGCAACAACACCAATCACCAAAGAAGGCCACCACACGCTGACGCCGAGAACACCAAGGGTCAGGCCGACAGCAAGGGCATCAATGCTGGTGGCAACAGACAACGTTACCAGAGTCAAGCCACGGGTCGGATCATTGCGCGGCGCATCGTCTTCATCTTCAGCAAAGGCTTCATGGATCATCTTGCCGCCCACCCACAGTAACAAAAAAAAGGCCACCCAATGGTCATACGCCGCAATGGTCTCCTGCAAACCAACCCCGGCCAGCCAACCGATAATCGGCATCAAACCTTGAAACAGGCCAAAATGAAAACTGAGCCGAAACAGATGGCGTAACGTCAGTTCGGGTAACACGGCGCCGGTGGCCAGAGCCACGGCAAACGCATCCATGGCCAGGGCCACGGCGATTCCCAACAAGGCAAGTTGATCCATGTTGTTATCCCTTTTCGCTCGTTTCTTGTGCCATGAGTTGCTCCAGTTTGGCACGTTTGCGCTCCACGGCCTCGCCCACCCGGTCAGCTCCGAACATCCAGGTCAGCTGGCCAACCATCAAGGTAACATCGGCCAGCTCATCAATCACCTGTTGCGGCGCAACCTTCTCACGACGATAGTGCATCAGGGCCGCACACAGTTCGGCGCACTCTTCGACAGCCTGGTCATATTGGGCTTGTTCCCCCCATAAGGCAAGGGTGCGGCGATACAATTCCTCATTGTTCATATCGGCTTCCTTTTTATGCTTTGAACAACAACAATTTTGCGGCTGAAGACCGCCGTTGGCTATTGAAAAATATTTGACAGTCCGCCCGGTTTGGGGTACATACAGGGCTCCGAAATCGTGCCGTTATAGCTCAGCTGGTAGAGCAACGCACTCGTAATGCGTAGGTCGCTGGTTCGACTCCAGTTAACGGCTCCAAATCGAGTAGGGTGAGGTGAGATGGTCAATTCTCACCTCATCCCTCTCACAGAACCGTGCGTACGGGCCTCGTACACGGCTCCTGTTCATTCTTCTCTCTAATAGCTCTGAGGCAGATAGCCCGTCTCTACTCTGCTTAGATCAAAAAGTCCCTGCTTTGCAAACCAGATGTTCGGCATTGCATAGTTGGCCAGGTTGCTGGCGGCATTGCGCCATGAGTTCATTTTGATGGCCTTGAACTCGCCCTGATAGCCTAGCTGCCGGAGTCTGCGGTGGAGCCGTTGCGGCTTTTTCCACAGTGTCAGCTGCTTGGCTCGCAGGCGTCGGCGAATCCACCGGGACAGTTTTCTGAACTGCTCGCGGCAGTTGGCTACCCGGAAGTAGTTGGTGAATCCACGCAGTACCGGGTTCAGGTCGTGGATGACCTTGGCCAGATTGACTGGTGTATTGCGCCGGGTGATCCGCTTCACCTTGGCTTTGAACTGTCGAACCTTCTCGCTCTGTATGCGTGTGTACCGGCTCGTGATGATGACTCCGAGATAGGGTACGCCTTCGCTGCTGTGAACAATCCGGCTCTTGCGTTCGTTGACCCTCAGGTGAAGGGTTTCTTCCAGATAGTTTCTTGCCACGTTGAAGGCGTTTTCCGCCCCGCTTCTTGATCCACACAGGATCAGGATATCGTCCGCGTAGCGGACGATTCGATGCCCTCGGTTTTTCATGTGCTGGTCGAAGGCGTCGAGGTAGACGTTGGCGATTAGCGGACTGATCACCCCGCCTTGGGGGCTCCCTTGTTCGCTTGCTTGCCAGCCGTCTTGCGTCATGTTCCCGCTTTGCAGAAACAGCCGAATTAATCCCAGTATGCTTCCATCGGTCACCCGGCGACGAATGCTCTGGATGATCTGGTCATGGTCTAGGGTGTCGAAGCATTTCGACAGGTCCATGTCCACCACCCAGCGCCGTTGGTAGCGCCTGATAAACAGGCTGGCTTTGGCGATCGCCTGATGGGCACTGCGGCCCGGACGATATCCGTAGCTGGACGGATGAAAGTCAGGATCAAAGATCGGCTGCAAGATGTCCAGCAGGGCCTGCTGGACGACACGGTCACGAACCGTCGGGATTCCGAGCCGGCGGACGCCGCCGTCAGGCTTGGGGATTTCTACCCGCCTCACTGGCTTTGGCCGATAGCTCTTGTCCTTGAGTTCGCGCACAAGGGCGGCGATTTCTTCCGGCAGGTGGTCGGCAAAGTCCTCTACGCTCTGGCCGTCGATTCCGGCCTTGCCTTTGTTGGACCTGACTTTCGCGTATGCCCGAAGTAGTCTCTGTTCGTGTAACAGCCGGTCGTAGAGACTGTAGTAAATTTTCGCCATCTCTTGTGCTTCCTGCGTTTTCCTTCCTCGACGGTGAGCGCGTTTTGCCTGCCCTTCCTGGCCCGAGTGCCGACCTTTTCTATCCCGATGGGCAATATGGGTGCGGCATGGTTCGGGTTGCTTGGACGTGGACGGTTCGTTGCGGCAGTCTGCTTTCCCCTCAACCGCATGCAACGTACCTCGCCTCGTCAGGCGACTTCGTGTCCAGCCCTACGCCTTGCCGTCGTTTCCGGAAACTTTCGAATGAACTTCATCCCTTCGCGTTCTGATGAGGCTTTTGGCGCTCACCAGCCCCTGACGACTGAGCGACAGGTCATCCCGGTTTTATCCTCCAGTCTGTTACCAGCTTTCTCTGGCCGGGACTTCTTCACTACTACGGATTCATCTGCCACCTCGCACCGCGTCGAAAGACCTTGAGTCTCCTCTTGTGCCTTTCTTACCCGACGCCTTGACCGACAGCTTCGGGACAATACGAGGCTTCCCCAGTTACCTTCCGGCTCCCGGTAAACTACCCCATCCTCAATCACGCTACGGGGTACGATCAGGTATCGGGCTTCGCGTTATTTAGCACGCTTACCCCCCCGTAGCGCCGAATCAGGTTCGCTTGCGCTATGTGCAGTTTACTTCCTATCGCTTCCTTCAGACCCTGCCGTTGCCAGAAACGCCCTTGCGATTCGGATTGTCTTCCCCCTGATCGGGGCGACGCCTGTTTCTTTCAACAGGCCGGGTTTGCCAGCTCCGCTGGGCAAACTAAAAAAAGGCAGGTCATCATGACCTGCCTTTTTATTTTCTCTTCTTCCCATCTCGTTACGCCATCAGCACGCCATCGCGGGTGGTCTGTTTGACCTTGTACATCATGTTGTCGGCCAGACGGATCAAATCGATCTTGTTATCGGCATCAATCGGATAAGCGGCAATGCCGAAACTGGCGGTCACGCGGATCTCCGAGCCGTCTTCCGTCAGCAACACATGGCTGCGTACCAGCTCGCGCAGGCTGCAGACCAGATCGTAAGCGCCTTTTTTCGACGTCTGCGGCAGGATCAGGACAAATTCATCACCACCATAGCGCGCGCCGTAATCCACCGTGCGAATACGTGACTTGAGCAATTGACCGATCTCGGCGAGCATGCGACTGCCGACCAGGTGGCCATGATTGTCATTGACCAGCTTGAAGTAATCGAGATCGATAAACACCAGCGACAAGGTGGAATCAAAGCGCTGCGCCCGGGCGATTTCTACGTCAAGCAGATCGTCGAAATAACGAGCATTGTACAGACCGGTCAAATCATCGGTAATGACCAGTTCGCGCACGCGGCTGAAGTTACGGGCATTGGAGATGCCGATGGCAATATAGTCGGCAATGGCGGAAAGCAGGGTCAGGTCGTTGTGCGTAAAGATGTCATCATCGTGACCATTAACCAGTTGCATCACGCCGAGGAGCTGGCCTTGAATCTGGACCGGCACACACACCACCGAATTCGCCTTGAAGCCAACCTGGCGTTCCAGACAGTCGTTAAACCGGGGGTCCAGGGTAACATCAGGAGCCAGCACGGCCTCGCGATGCTGAGCCACCCAACCGGCAATGCCCTCGCCCATGGGCAGGCGCTGCCCTTTGAGCTCCGTGGTGACATCCGACACGACCACGTCAAAAATAAGATCGTGGCTCACGTCGTCGAGAAGTAATAACGACCATGCACGTGCTTTGAGCAGCAGGTTTCCCTTTTCAATAATCAGGTTGGAAAGCTCCTCAATATCCAGTGTCGAGGTGAGGGTCTTGCCAATCTGCACCAGGGTTTCCAGCTCTTCATTTCTTCGATGCAGCATCTCAAGCAGCTGGGCATCATCATGCCGTTTTGTCATTCACTACTCCTGAAAGCAATCGGGACATCCGTGGCAGCTTAACATGAAAAATCAGCAATTTACAAAACCTTTTACCGACTGGTTTATGTTCTGCCTATAATTCATTGACTTGTCTTCCTGCAAGGTCCCCATCTCAGCGGTGAACACTCTCAGGTTGGGCCACTGGTAAACCATGCCGGAAAAATAAGTTTACAATAAATTGACAGCGCAGATCCTTTTTGCTTTAATCCGTAAACTCAATCAATTGAAAAAGTTTACAATCAATCTCTGTGGGAGTTAACATGCTGTTACAAAAACTGCGCTATTTTTTCATTTTGTCAAGTATTCTCTGTGCGTTACCGGTTCAAGCAACAGCATTAGAAGGAACGCCTCTGGTCCTTGATCCCATCGTCGTCACAGCCAGCCGTGCCCCGGAAACCTTGAGTCAGGTCGTCCAATCGGTCGAAGTCATTGACCGGGCCGACATTGCCAACAGCGCCGCCGACAGTGTGGCCGACCTGCTTGAGTACGTTAGCGGGGTCGATGTGCGCCAACGGGGGATGCACGGTGTTCAATCCGACATCTACATCCGCGGCGGCGGTTCTGAGCAAACCTTGATTCTGCTCAACGGCATTCGATTGAGCAATCCGCAAACCGGACACCACAATATGGATATCCCGGTCTCCCTGCTGGATATCGAACGCATCGAAGTGATCAAAGGACCGGGCTCAAAACTCTACGGTGCCAATGCCATGGCCGGCATCATCAACATTATCACCCGCAGCCCCGAAGAACGTCAGCTCAGTGCCGAAATCAAAGCCGGTGAGTACGACTACCTGGCCGAAAGCCTGCAGGCAAGCTTTGCCACCGGCCCGGTCAATCATCGCTTATCCGCCGGCCAGCAGTACTCCTCGGGCTTTGACAACGATGAACCCACCGGCTTCAACGTCAGGACGCTCAACTACCAGGGGGAAACCCGCTTCAACGATAACCGGCTTGATTTCGGTGCCGGCTACGTGGACAAAAAATTCGGTGCCAGTCGTTACTATTTTGACGCTCCGGACCAGAAGGAGCACACCCGTACGGTTGTTGGTCACGTTGCCCTGGAGAGCCATTGGCTGGACATCAACTGGCGCCCGCAATGGTCGGTCAACCGCCACGAAGATACCTACCGCTACCTGTACGGATCCACCTGGTATGAAAATAACAGTGACACCACGACCCACAATTTTCAGCTCACCGGCAACAGTCAAAACCGTTTCGGCCAGACCTCGTTTGGTCTCGGTTACGAGCGCGAAAAGATCGACAGTTCCAGCCTTGGCGACCATGACCGCAGCAACCGCAGCCTGTTTATCAACCACAAACTGCCTTTGGGCGAACGGGTGACCCTTGGTGGCGGGCTCAGTGCCGTGCACTATTCCGACTGGGGCTGGGAATACTGGCCGGGAATGGATGCCCTGGTCACGCTGACACCGCACCTGCGTTGGTTCAGCTCCGCGGCCAAGTCCTTTCGCATTCCGACCTATACCGAAATGTATTACAACACGCCGACCAATATCGGCGATCCGGATCTGGACGCTGAGGAAGCCTGGAGTTATGAAACCGGACTGCGCTGGCAGCAGAAACGGCTCACCATGAGTGCCAGCGTGTTTCGCCGTGATGCCGACAACCTCATCGACTGGGCACGCGTTTCCAGCAGTGATCCCTGGCAGGTACAAAACCTCAGCGAGACAACCACCACCGGGTTTGAATTCAACGCCGACGTACGTCGCCCCGTTGAAGCCCTGCCCTGGCTGAACCGTCTTGCGGTCGGCTACAGTTACCTGGATCGTGATGTGGATTCCAAAGGCCTGGAATCACGCTACACCCTCAACAACCTGCGCCACCAAGTGCATGGCACCCTCTACCTGACCTGGTTTCACACCGTAGAGCAAGTGATCAAAGCGCGCTGGCAGGAACGTCTGCTCGGCGATTCGAGCTGGGTCATGGATACCCGGCTTAACTATCCGCTGACGGATGAGGTGGCACTGAGCGTTGAGGTCAGCAACCTGTTTGATGAAGATTATATCGAATCGGGTGATGCGCCGATGCCGGGGCGCTGGATCATGGTGGGAATGCGCATGGAGCATTCGTTTTTAGAGTAGGTTCAGCGATATCACAAAAAGGAAAAAGAGGAATGGCATCATCTGCCATTCCTCTTTTTTCTTACTCAACGGCTGCGCCTAGACCAAAAACAAGTCCGCCGGATTTCGTCCCGGCAGGTAAGATCCGTTTGGCACCGCTCTCTATTTATTCCGTGGCCCCTGAAAACGGGTGGGCAGTACCTAGCCTATATGAGTAGCGAACTCCGCGAACGGATCAAAGAAACCGATCAGGACAACGCCTCCAAAGAAATTAGATCCTACTGGCTAAACGCGTAAATCAGCTCATACACGGCAATTGGATTCTTGCCCTGAGACGCCGCGACTTCTTTAATGGTCATGGATGGAGCGGCCTGCCAGCCTTGCGCCTTCAGTGCATCGACCAGCGCCGCACAATCAAGGCCGTAGGTGGTACAAATGGATTCCAGCGTTTTGCGGCCGATGCCGGATGGCGGCAATTTGGGCATCGAAGGGAACTCCCCTTCCGCCAACTCCGGCTGCATCAGAATAAACAACTGCTGCGGCGTCAATCCGTTGTTGTTGGCAAGTTCCTCAACCGGCTGCTCCAGCGAGGTGACGACGATGTTCTTTTCCGCCAAACGCTTTTGAACGAGCTGCGCATCAAGTCCGGTATTCCGAATCAGCATGGCTAAAGAGGAGAGTTCAGCATGACCATAGGGCGGCTCGCCATAGGTCGCGCTTGCCTGATTTTTGACAAACGTATTGAGGTCGAGTAACCAGCTCATCGGCGGCAGATGCAAAAAGGTTCCGACCACGACCAGCACAGTGACGACAGTCGCCGTGACACCGGCTTTGGAACGAACGCCCTCACGGGTCCGTTTGAGATAACTGACAATCGCCGACCAGTTGAGAATCGTATGCCAGACACCGACAACGATAAACAATGTTCCCAGCGTAATATGCAATTCATCCCAGGTTGTTTTTGACAGCCCCAGAAGGTGCCAGTTGGCCCAGTAAGCCACCCGCCCGTGAGGCATGATGTACAACACCACACTGGTGACCAGCAACAGGACGAAAGAAAACAGGGCAATCAACGAAATGGTTTTACGCACGGCAGGGTCCTTTCATGAAAAACAACGTGCCACAAACAGCAACGGGAGAGCCAAAGCCCTCCCGTTATCTACATCCTATGTCAGCGACAATGCTACTTCTGCAGCACCTTGATAATCGCTGAAAAATCCTCTTCACCGCGACCGTCTTCCATGGCTTCGGTGTACAGATCAAGAACCGCTTCCATCCCCGGCAGTCGGGCACCGGTAATATCGGCGGCCTCTTTAACCTTGCACAGTCCGGCATGGACGTATTTGAGTGCCAGATTACGGCTAAAATCACCACGGGCCACGGAGCGGCCTTTTTTGTGCAACAACGGCGAGGCAACGCCACCGGCATCCAACACTTCGAGAATCTGGTCGTTGGTAAAACCAAGGCGGTCGCCTAAAACCAGACTTTCCGCCAGCGCTTCCATCAGTTGTGATTGCATCAACGTGACGACAAACTTCATCTTGGTCGCATCACCGACATCGCCGACATGCAGGATATTCAAACCGACATGGGACAACACTTCACGACAGCGGCTGACCACCGAGTTGTCGCCGCCGACCAGAATGGTCAACAGGCCATGAGCGGCATGTTCCTTGGTTCCCCAAACCGGGGCATCGAGAAACATGATCTTGTTCTGAGCGGCCTTTTTCGATATTTCCATGGTCACTTCAAGGGAATGGGTTCCCAAGTCACACAGGATCGTTCCCGGAGCAATGCCTTCGAGAAAGCTACCGGCGGCCGAGAGAGATTGTTTGAGTTCCTCCTCGTCAGGAAGAACCGTCATCACCAGATCTTTCTCTTTTACCGCATCCAGTGTGGTTGACGCTGCCTTGGCGCCCTTAGACACCAATTCATCAACGGCCTCAGTGCGATGGTCAAAAACCGTGAGGTTATAATTCCCCTTAAGAAGATTGGTCGCCATGGACTTGCCCACAGTACCCAATCCGATAAACCCAATTTCTTTAATCATACTCTGCCTCCTCTATGGCATCGCCATTACCATCAGATATCTGCGATAGTATAACTGATATGCCGTAAATTCAAGCCCTTGTTAAAACAAACATATCAGGTTGATTTTATCATACCAAGATGAGGTAATCGGCCAATCCTATACACTTTCTAATGAGCCTCACGCCAGTTCCGTCCCCGACCCAACGACACCTCCAAAGGCACCCGTAACGTCACGGCCTGCTCCATCTCTTCGACCACCAGCGCGGCAACACGATCCACTTCCGGCTCAGGAACATCAAACACCAGTTCGTCATGCACCTGCAAGACCATGCGTGTCTGCAGATTTTCCTCCTGAAGACGTCGATGAATGCGCACCATGGCCACCTTGATGATATCAGCCGCCGACCCCTGCACCGGATAGTTGACGGCATTGCGCTCGGCATAGCTGCGCACCTGGCCGTTCTTGCTGTTGATGTCGCTCACCGCGCAGCGGCGGCCGAGCAGAGTTTCCACATAGAGATGCTCGCGGCCGAACTGTTTCTGCTCTTCAATAAACTGGAGTACCGCCGGATACCGCTCGAAATAATGGTCAATATACTGCTTGGCTTCCTTATTGGAGATGCCCAGATCCTTGGCCAGACTGAATGCGCCCATGCCGTAAAGCACACCGAAATTAATGGTTTTGGCGCGACGACGCATTTCGCTGTCGACCATGTCGGGAAAGACGCTGAAAATTTCGCTGGCCGTGCGTTGATGAATGTCTTCCCCCTGGCGAAAACTCTCCTGCAAGGTCGGTTCATCAGCCATGTGCGCCATCACCCGTAATTCGATCTGTGAATAATCGGCCGCGAGCAGCACCTGTCCGGAGTCCGGCACAAAGGCCTCGCGGATCGCCCGCCCCTCTTCGCTGCGAATCGGGATATTCTGCAGATTGGGATCACTCGACGACAGCCGCCCTGTGGCGGTGACCGCCTGATTAAACGAGGTGTGAATCCGCCCGCTATCGGGATGAATCAGCAACGGCAGCGCATCGGTATAAGTCCCCTTCAACTTGGCCAACGAGCGGTATTGAAGGATCAGCGCGACAATATCGTGTTTGTCGGCGAGATTTTTTAACACATCCACTGCCGTAGACCAGCCGGTCTTGGTCTTCTTGCCGTGCGGCAGATCGAGTTTTTCAAACAGAATCACGCCGAGCTGCTTGGGCGAATTGATGTTGAACTCTTCTCCGGCCTGTTCATAAATCTGCCGTTCGAGCTGTTCAATCGACGCACTGAATCCGGCACTCAGCTCATCCAGCCGCTCCCGGTCGACGCGCACTCCCCACCATTCCATATCGATCAGCACCTGCAACAGCGGCATCTCCACGGTTTCGAACAGTTCACGCAGGGTGCCGTCGAGTGCGGCATCAAAGCGTTGGTAAAGCTGCAGGGTGATATCCGCATCCTCGGCCGCATAACGGGTGGCCACATCCAGAGCCACTTCATCGAAACCGATTTGTTTTTTGCCGGTGCCGGCCACTTCACTATAACTGATCATCTTGTAACCGAGATGATCGGCGGCCAGCGCATCAAGTCCGTGGGAACGCGCCGCCGGATAGAGCAGGTACGATTGCAACATGGTATCAGCGACCACGCCGCGCAATGCGATACCGGCACGCCGCAACACCAGGGCATCATATTTAAGATTCTGCCCGACTTTGGACAGAGTGGCGTCTTCAAGAAGCGGTTGCACCTGTGCCATGACCTGATCACGCTGCAGTTGTTCTTCGGCACCGCCGCCGCAGTGCCCAACCGGCACATACCAGCCATGGCCGGGCTCAACGGCAAAACAGAAGCCGACCAACTCCGCCAATAACGGATTAAGCGAGGTGGTTTCCGTATCAACGCTGACCACCGCAGCCTGGCGTAGAGCCGCCACCATCGCATCCAGTTCAGCCGTTTCCGTAACGCACACATACTCGCCTTCGGCCTGTTGGCTGGGCTCGACAACGGCAAATTCATCGTAGAGCTGCTGAAACTCCAGGGCTTTAAACAGTTCAGACAGCGCCTCCCGATCCGGCTCGCAACGCGAAAAATCCACGGTCAGTCCGCTTAAGTCCATATCATCCACCAGGGTGACCAGGCGGCGAGACAAGCGTGCCTGATCGGCAAACTCGCGCAGGTTTTCCTGACGTTTTTTGCCTTTGACCTGATCCACATGGGCCAGCAGATTTTCAACGTCGCCGAACTCTTCGATCAGGGCCTTGGCGGTTTTTTCGCCGATGCCCGGAACCCCCGGCACATTGTCGGAGCTGTCGCCGGCCAGCGCCTGAACTTCAATCACTTTATCCGGCGTGCCGCCAAACCGCTCAGCGACCTCGGCCAACCCGGAAACCTTGTCTTTCATGGTATCGAGCAGACACACCTGATCGGAAACAACCTGCATCAGATCTTTGTCGCCGGTGACCACGGTGACATCCAGACCTGCCGCCGATTTTTGCCGGGCCAACGTGGCAATGATGTCATCGGCCTCAAACCCGTTCTTTTCCAGCGCCGGGATATTGAATGCCGCCACCACCTGCTTGATCAGGGGAATCTGCGGCACCAGATCCTCGGGCATTTTGCTGCGATTCGCCTTGTATTCAGGGTAGATCTCTTTACGAAAGGTGGGGCCTTTGGCATCAAAAATCACCGCCAGCTGATCCGGGTTGTGCTCACGCACGACCTTAAGGAGCATTTTGGTAAAACCGAATACCGCATTGCAGGCCATCCCTTGCGACGTGGACAAATGGCGAATGGCGTAATAGGCGCGATAGATATAGGACGAACCGTCAATGAGAAACAGGCGGGGTGTTGAAGACATGACAACCTCTGAAGAACAGTAAGGCCCGCAGCGAGGGCCTTACCAAAAAGACAACGTCGGAAAAAAACTACAACAGGCCGAATTTTTTCATCCGGTAGCGAAACGCGTCAATGCCCAGATGAAGTTTGCGCGCCGCCTGGGATTGATTGCCATTGCTCAGAGCCAGGGCCTGTTGAATCAGCTGTTTTTCCACCACTTCAATGTCGATTCCCTCGGGCGGCAGCTGGAAATTGCCGTTGGAGGTTGCCGGAGCCTGGCTGAGCATCTCACGCGGTAACAGTTCGAGCTTCAACGTATCACTGCTTTCGAGAATGATCGCCCGTTCAATGACATTACGCAACTCGCGAATGTTGCCCGGCCAATCGTAATCGAGCAGATAACGCTCGGCGGAGTTGGAAAATCCCGTGACGTTTTTGCCGAATTCAACATTGAAATGCTGAACAAAATGATGGGCCAGGGCCAGGATATCGTCCGGCCGCTCGCGCAACGGCGGCAGATAGATGGGAATCACCTGAATGCGATAATAGAGGTCTTTACGGAAGGTGCCTTCGTCAATGGCCTTGAGCAGTTCTTTATTGGTCGCCGCGACAATGCGCACATCAACATGGATATCCTTGGTGCCGCCGATGCGCCGAAACGAACGCTCTTCGAGAACGCGCAGCAATTTGGCCTGGGTGCCCATGGGCATGTCACCGATTTCATCGAGAAACACCGTGCCGCCGTTGGCCAATTCGAACAGGCCTTTTTTCTGGCTTTTGGCATCGGTAAACGAGCCTTTTTCATGGCCCATCAGCTCACTTTCGAGCAGCGTTTCGGGCACTGCGGCGCAGTTGATGGCCATAAACGGCTGCTCGCTGCGCGGGCTGTCGTAATGCAGGGCACGCGCCACCAGCTCTTTTCCGGTGCCGCTCTCCCCCTGCACCAGCACCGTCGCCGCATCGCTCTGAGCGATCTTCGACACCATGTCCAGCACATTTTTCATGTGGCTGCTTTCAGCCACGATCCGTGAAGAACTCTGACTGCGTTTCTTTTCGGTGCGCAGATGCTCGACCTCTTTTTTCAGCGCCTGGGTTTCCAGCGCTTTACGCAACACCACCGACAGTTCATCGAGATTAAACGGTTTGTTGATATAATCGTAGGCACCGAGCTGCATGGCTTTGACCGCTGTCTCCAACACACCGAGAGCGGTGATCATGATCACGCTGATATCGCTGTCGATCTCTTTGATCTTTTCCAGGGTTTCAATGCCGTCAATGCCCGGCAGCTGAATATCGAGAAACACCAGGTCCGGAGAGTCACTGCGCACATAATCAAGGGCCTCTTCACCGGATCCGACGGTCTGGACATGGTAGCCCTGTTTCTTGAGGCTCTGCTCCAGTGACCAGCGGATCAGATGTTCATCATCGACAACCAGTACCCGATAGTTATTCATGCGCATCCTCGTGTTGTGACTGCTCCATCGGCGGATGATCCGCCACCGGCAGTGAAATGGCAAAAGAGGTTCCCTCATCCGGGGAACTCAATACGGAAATGTGGCCGTCATTCTGCTTGACCAGCTGCTTGCAAATGGCCAGGCCCAGGCCGGTACCACGGTTCTTTGTGGTATAGAACGGCGTGAAGATTTTGTCCAGAGTCTCCACCGGGATACCGCTGCCGGTATCGACAATCTGAATGCGAACATAGCGGCGGTTGTCCTGCTCACGGGTCAATTCCGTCTGCACGGTCAGTGAGCCATCTTTCGGCATGGCCTGCAGGGCATTGATGATGATGTTAAGCAAAACCTGCTGAATCTGCTTGCGATCCGCCCACACCGGCGGCAGATCACGGGTTAACTCAGTGATCTGATGAATATTTTTGGCCTCCGGATGCTGGGCGACGAAAAACAACGTCTGTTTCACCACATCGTTGATATCGACGAAATCGCACTGCGGCGAACCGGGTCGACCAAAGTTGAGCAAATCGGTGGCGGTTTTGTTGAGTCGGGCGATCTGGGCCAGGATATCCTGCACCACCTGGCGACGGGGATCATCTTTTTCCAGATCATCCGCGAGTACGGTCACCGCACCACTGATTCCGGCCAGGGGGTTTTTGATCTCATGCGCCATTCCCGTGGCCATCTCGCCGATGGAGGCCAGACGGTCGGCCTGTTCCATCTGGCTGAAATGGTAAGCCTCCAGCTCATGCTTGGCGGTTTCCAGCTTTTCCACCATGGAGTTGAAACTGCGCATCAAAAAGGCAATCTCATCATGATGTTTAGGCACCATGCGCACTTTAAGATCACCCGCCTCAACCCGCGCCATGCGATCACTGATCACCTGAATGGGTTTACGCACAAAACGCATCAGAATCACAGCAACGCCGATGGACAACAGCACCGTGATAAAGACCATGGACAGGGAGAAACACCGCGATGAACTGGCCAGCCGCGCATTGGTCTCATGCATGGAATATTCGAGGTTCAGCACGCCGAGCACGTCAGCATCCTGACCATGACAGTCCTTGCACAGCTCACGCGCCCGGATCGGTTTGACAATGCTGAGCAGTTCCTCTTCGTTGCCATGGATCAGTCCTGACGTTCGGCCACTGGTGTAAATCTCAAGGTCCTGAGGCGACACCGGCTGATCAATTTCCGCGTCAAACGAGGAATTGATAATTCGCCCCTCTTCAGGGTCAAAAATACGCACACCGAGCAGGTTGGGACTCTGAGAAATGAACTGCAATGTTTTTTGCAGACGCTCCGCATCCCCTTTGCACTTGGAGTTGAAAATGGCGTTTTCAATGGTGGCCATGAGAATTTCGGCCCCCTGA
Source organism: uncultured Desulfuromonas sp. (assembly GCF_963676955.1). Lineage (NCBI taxonomy): Bacteria > Pseudomonadati > Thermodesulfobacteriota > Desulfuromonadia > Desulfuromonadales > Desulfuromonadaceae > Desulfuromonas > uncultured Desulfuromonas sp. The sequence goes on from NZ_OY781461.1 coordinate 314,005, forward strand.
GTGGTCAACTCGATCATGTTCTGCTGATCGCGCTTGTGGTGAAAGGCGGCAAAAAAGCCAATCCCCAGCGTCAACAGCAACACATTCATCACGATGATCCGTCTGATCAAACTACTACTAAACAACGTTGACTCCACTGCCGTTGTACATTATTTGCGCCCGGCTTTGAGATAAAGCGTTACCAGCTCGCGCAGGCTCTTTGGTTTCTCGATCGGTTTCTCGATCGGTTTCTCGATCGGTTTCTCGATCGGTTTCTCGATCGGTTTCTCGATCGGTTTCTCGATCGGCTTCTCGACCGGTTTCTCGACCGGCTTCTCGATCGGCTTCTCGATCGGCTTCTCGATCGGCTTCTCGATCGGCTTCTCGATCGGCTTCTCGATCGGCTTCTCGATCGGCTTCTCGACCGGCTTCTCGACCGGCTTCTCGACCGGCTTCTCGATCGGTTTCTCGATCGGTTTCTCGATCGGTTTCTCGATCGGTTTCTCGATCGGTTTCTCGATCGGCTTCTCGACCGGCTTCTCAACCGGCTTCTCAACCGGAGCCTCATCCCCGGTCAGAGCGATGCCCATCGCGGCAATGCGGTCATCGAACCCACCGTTTTTCAGATCGCGCAGCATTTGCTTATGCTGCTCTTTCATCCGTTCTTCCACCTGCTCGGCCACATTCGGCAGGTCGCGCTGCTCCTCGTACGACGAGGTATGGCGGGCAAGAATGGTTCCACCACTGTACAACAGCGAGGTAATCTCGGCTTTCTTGACGCCGCTGTCCTCCGTCTGAACATGAAACATGTGTCCACGATAACGGAAATTATGGTTAAATCCTCCCACCATAGGCGGTTCTCCTTTTAGGCGCTCTGGAGCATTTGCTTGATTTTAGCCACCGCTTCCAACGCATCTTGCGCGTAAAGGTCGGCACCGATTTCGTCGGCATAATCCTGGGTGACGACCGCGCCCCCCACCATCGTAAACACTTTAACGTCAGCGGCCTTCAAGGCGTCAATGGTAATTTGCATCTGCTGGAGCGTCGTCGTCATCAGCGCGGACAGACCAACGGCGTCAACATGGGCCGCCTTGGCCTGTTCAACAATGTGCGCCGCTGAGACGTTCTTACCCAGATCGATCACCTCATAGCCGTGGTTTTCCAGCAAGGTGCAGACGATATTTTTGCCGATGTCATGGATATCGCCTTCAACCGTGGCCATCATAATTTTGCCCAGAGACGCAACCTGCTCGCCCTTCATTTCCTGTTTGAGCCGGGAAAACGCGGTTTTCATGGTTTCCGCGCTGAGCAGCACCTGAGGCAAAAAGATGCGGTTCGCGCCAAACTGGCGCCCGACCTCTTCAAGACCGGCGAGGAGTCCTTCATTGCTGATCTGCAACACATCAAGCCCGTCCTCCAAAGCCTGTTCCACCAGAGCCACCACACCATCCTGATCACCGTCGATAATCGCCTGGGCCAGGCGTTGACGAATGGACGGTTCGACGCCGGTTTCAACCGCCGCGGCCGGTGCAGACTCCTGCACCTCGGCATAGGCGTCGATGTAGCGCTCGGCACGCAGATCTTTGCCCAGCAGCACCATGGCGGAGCGAAAAGCATCCATCATGGCCTGATCTTTGGGATTGATAATCGCCGCACTGAGTCCGGACTGCAATGCCATGGCGAAAAAGGTCGACGACATCAGTGGCCGCCGTGGCAAACCAAATGAAATATTACTCACGCCGAGCACGGTTGCCATCCCCTGTTCCTGAGTCAGGGTACGGATCGCCTTGAGGGTTTCTATGGCTTGATCCTGCTCCGCTGAGACGGTCAACGCCAGACAGTCGATGACGATATCGCAGCGCGGAATCCCAATGGCTTCTGCCCGTTTGATGATACGCCCGGCAATTTCAACACGCCCTTCGGCGGTCTTGGGGATGCCTTGGCCATCCAGGGTCAGACCGATGATCGCCGCACCGTATTTTTTCGCCAACGGCAAAATCGTGGCAAGGCTCTTTTCCTCGCCATTGACCGAGTTGATCAACACCTTGCCGTCAGCCGCTTTCAAGCCGCGCTCCAGGGCGATGGGATCGGAAGAATCCAAGACCAGAGGCGTTCCGACAACACCTGTGATCGCATGCACCGCCCGCTCCAGAGCCAGCGGCTCATCGGCACCGGGGGCACCGCAGTTGACATCGAGCAGAGTTGCTCCGACATCAGTCTGCTGCTGCGCTTCGCGGCGGATATAGGCGGTTTTGCCTTCACGCAGCTCAGCGCTGTAGCCTTTTTTACCGGTGGGATTGATCCGCTCTCCGATAATGGCGCACGGCTGCTCAGGCCCGATGGCCACCACCTGGGTACGGCTGGACAACACACCCCGACGCGGCGGCGGTGTCCACTGCTGATCACGTTCATCCATGGCCCGGCGCATCACCCGGATATGTTCCGGCGTGGTGCCGCAACAGCCCCCCAGAACACGAACGCCCAGCGCAATCAATTGCTCGTGGTGACTGGTCATCTCCACAGGTGTCGCCGGAAAGAGGGTCTCACCGTCTTTGAGAATCGGCAACCCGGCATTGGCCTGGGCAATGAGCGGACAGGAGCACACCTGGCGCATCTCGGCTAACAGCTCATACATGCCGTCAATGCCGAGGCCACAGTTACTGCCGACCACATCAACGCCGAGGCCTTCGAGCAGCACTGCCGCGGCTGCGGGAGATGTCCCCAGCACCGTGCGACCGCCATCGTCAAAGGTCATCATGGCCATTACCGGCACGTTGGCACACTCACGGCATGCCATCACGGCCGCCTTGAGTTCACGAATATCCAGGAAGGTCTCACAGGTCAGCAGATCAACACCACCGGCGACCAGCGCCTTGACCTGCTCCGCATAGATCGCGACCATCTCATCAAAGGGTGCATCGCCCACCGGCTCGACAAAACGGCCGGTCGGACCGATACTGCCGGCAACAAAATCACGGTCCGGGTCGGCAAGAGCGTTGCGCGCCAGGCGGGCGGCCTGGACATTGATCTCAACCACCTTGTCCTCAAGGCCGTAATGCTCCAGTTTGCTGCGGGTACCGCCAAAGGTATTGGTCACGATGATCTGTGCTCCGGCCTGGGCGTAATCACGGTGCACACCCTCAACCACCTGCGGCTTTTCCAGGTTCATCAACTCCGGACAACCGCCGGCTTCCAGGCCGCGAGCCTGAAGCATGGTTCCCATGGCTCCGTCGAGAATCAGCACCCGTTGCTGTATCGCTTCAAGAAATCTGTTCATTGATTTTTATTCCTGTTCTTCCACCATTGAAGACACATCTTCCACCACCGGCACATCGAGCTCACGTTGCACCAATGAAAAATCCGCAGCGACCGGTTCGGTCAAATCGATATGACCACGCAATGTCGTAACCCGGCTTCCCTCAACATCAATTTCCAGGCGGCGGACATAGGGGATGTTGGCGGCCAGCGTATTGACCAGAGCATGGACACTGAGCAATTCTGAACTGCTTCCCGCCGGCAAGTTGGTTAACAACGCCTGGTTGAAATCCAATACCACACGATCCTCGTCAATTTTCACACCCAACAGCAACGCCTGAGTCGGCAGCACCGGCACCAGCCCCGTTTGCGGTCCGACAATCAACTCGCGAACAATCGCTTCAATACACGACAGGTCATCATTGCATTCAGCAATCGACCGCTCTTCCGAAGCCAGAAACGGTGAGGCGGGATCACCAAAATAGAGCATCACATCACGCTGCACCGCGTGTTCTTCTTCCACCGTAACCTCGGCAGTTTTCGCCTCCGGCTCCGGCTCGCGGTTAAATGGGTTAAAAACCACACCGATGCCGGCGATAAATGCCACCAGGGCGAGCAAACCAAACCAGCGTAACATATTTTTCACAATGACAACTCCTGTAGACAGTCCGGGCACACGGGCAAACTGATCCGCGTCACCGGCTCAACAGGATCACCGAGAAACCCCTGACCGACCTGCACAAAGCGTGTCGGCACGTCGGTGACATAAAAAGTCCACGATCCTCGCGCAGCAGGATTCAACAGTCCCTGCGCGGTTAACAGCTCTTTGACTTCCTGGGCCGTCTCCTGTGCGGAATCGACCAACTGTACCGTGTCGGGCAAGACCTGTCGCAACGTCGGCTTGAGTAACGGATAATGGGTACATCCGAGTACCAGAGTATCAATCTGCCGCTCCAGCAGAGGCGCCAGATACTCCCGAGCAATCTGCCGGGCCACCGGATGCTCCGCCCAACCTTCTTCAGCCAACGGCACAAACAACGGACAGGGTTCCGAGACCACCGTCATATCCGGCTGTAAGGCCTTCAAGGCCCGTGGATAGGCATCGCTGCTTACTGTGCCATGCGTTCCGATCACACCGACCACATGACGCCGGCTCAAACGCACGGCACAACGTGCTCCGGGCAAAATCACTCCGACCACCGGCACCGGCAACTGCTGCTGCAAACGCTCCAGGGCGAATGAAGACGCGGTATTGCAGGCGACCACAATCATTTTAACCTGCTTGCCGAGCAGGAACTCGGCGGCCTGCTGCGAATAGGTGCATACCGTTTCAGGGCTTTTCGTGCCATAAGGAACCCGGGCCGTGTCACCAAGATAGACCAGATTCTCTCCCGGCAACAGCCTGCGCAGCTCGTGCAGCACGGTCAGGCCGCCCACCCCAGAATCAAAGACGCCGATGGCGTTTGCAGATAAAGACAACGAAGTTCCCGTGCTGAAACATTCCCGGCACATCGCCACAACCGGCGGACCTGGAACAGTTCAAAAAAAGTGAATAAAAAACAGCGGCAACGCGTTGCCGCCGTCACACAAACAATCAACTTGTCAGCGCTGCTGATGATAGGTGTAAAGCCATGACTAGTCAAGGTTTTCAGCACATTTCACCCTTGTATTTCTTCATAAAAATGCTATCTTTTATGAATTGATTTATGAAGAGCCGCTCAAAGGCGTGGCTCGACAAGAATCCGACCGTTAATGCGCCACGCGATTTCATGAATTTAAAAATTCCGCGGTCGACGTACCAATAAACCGGCGAGACCCCGCCGCTTCGTATAAAGGTTGATGGCAATGGATCAATTCATGGATTGGCTTTCCCTGTTCGAGACCAAGCACGTGGTTAACTATGTCACCGAGCTCGACCTGCTCCACAACCCCTGGTTCATCGCCGGAGCCATCCTGTTTATCGTTGTCAGCCTGCTCCTCAAATGGCATCTACTACTGTCCTGCACCCTGAGCCTGGCTGGGCTGATCGGCCTGGTTACGGTTGTTCATCAACAGGGAACAGAGCTTGACAAATCCTCCGACAGTCTGTTTATGTTTATCGGCGGCGGCGCCATTATTGTCTTTTTTTTGATTTACATGGTCTTTCTACGCAACGAATAGCGGCACGGAATCCCGCCTTTGGCAACATCCCGTTGATATAAAAAAATCATTCAATAAACACACAAGAACCGCCCTCAGGCATCACCCCCATCCGGAAGGACTATGTTCAGTGAGTAAACGTGATATTATCATGATCGTTCTCGGCATTATCGTTGTGGCTGTACTCTGGGCTGCCCCAGATGAGACCACCCCCCATCTGCCCATGGACGACACCCATAAGGAATTTCACCAGATCGTCAAACAGGACGGCAAGAAAGCCGCTGAAAAATTCTGTAAGGACTGCCACGGTCAGCCGGGCATGGAATTTCCGCCGGACCATCCCGACCCGAACCGTTGCCTGTTCTGTCACAAGGCAACCCCTTAAATCGTCACAAACGAAAAACGCCCGGACTCAATGCCGGGCGTTACTATTTGATGACAAAGTCCTTCCCTGGACTTTGTCATACCCGTTTCGCAAAAGCGCGGTTTTGCTTCACTTACAAAAACAAGGCATAAACCTCCTTGTTTTTGACTCGCCCATCCTTGGGCTCGGAGAGACCATTTGATGACAAAGTCCTTCCTTGGACTTTGTCATACCCGTTTCGCAAAAGCGCGGTTTTGCTTCACTTATTTTTTGCAATCATCCTGCTGACCATAGGTGCGAAACTTCTCCACCACGCGGTCCATCTCCTCATCCGCCACCAACACGGGATCACCAATGGAACACGCCTGATAATAAATCCGCGCGACCAGTTCGATCTCTTCAGCGACGTTAAACGCCTGGGGCAAATCTCGGCCCACCGCCACCAGGCCGTGATTGGCCAGCAGCAGGGCGTTGTTGTCGCCGATATGGTTGCGCACCGACGCCGCCAACTCCGCCGTGCCGAAGGTGGCATAAGGCGCCACCGGCACCTTTTTACCGGCGAATGCCACCAGGTAGTGTACAGCGGGAATTTCGCGATGCAGACAGGCCATGGTGGTGGCATAAACCGAATGAGTATGAACCACGGCGCGCACATCCGGTCGCTCGTCGTACAGGGCCAGATGAAAACTCAACTCACTCGACGGCTTCCAGCGGCCATCCACCACAACGCCGTTGCGATCAACCAGCACCACATCCTCGGCGGCAACGTCGGCATAGTCAATGCCGCTTGGACCGATGGCGATCAGGTTTTCCTCGGCGTTGAACATACTGAGATTGCCACCACTGCCGGTGGTTAAGCCGGACTGGACCAATTTGCGGCCGTAATCGGCAATCATCTGCCGTTCCAAAGAGAGCCTCATGCGTCATCCCCATCCAGACCGAGAAACGCCAGGGTCGACTCCAGCGTGCGATTGACGATTTGTTCCGGGGCGATGCCAACCTGAGACAACGCCGCCAGAGAATCACTGAACTCACCAATCCCCTGAGCAATATGGGCATCACTGCCGACGGCGATCGGCGCCCCGTGTTCGGCGCACAGTCGGGCGATTTCCATGCAGTTGGGTGCGCTGCCGCGTCGGGTGCGGCGAAACGACGAGCTGTTGATTTCCAATGCCGTGCCGGTAGCGACCGCCTGGCGGACAACGGTCTCATAGTCAATGGGGAATTCCGGATTTCCGGGATGAGAGATGATGTGCACCAGAGGATTTTCCATGGCCAGCATCATGGTGCGGGTGTGATCGTCACGCGTTGTTCCGGTGTAACCGCAATCGGCATGAAACCCGGCCAATACCACATCAAGGTTTTGCAGATAACCGTCATCGAGATCGACCTGCCCCTCATTGAGCAGATTGGCTTCAATGCCACGGAAAATACGCACACCGCACAGGGTGTCGGGGATAAAACCGAGCACCATAAAATGGTACAGATGAGGCGCGCCGGGCATGGACGGACCATGGTCGGTCATGCCGATCCCTTTGAGGCCGAGTGCGGCAGCGGCCCGGGCATTTTCTTCAATGGTACTGAACGCATGCCCCGAAGCAATGGTGTGGACGTGCAGGTCCACCTCGGGGGGCAGAATTTCGGACATGTGTTCCCTCCTTGGCTGTTGAAAAAACGAAAAAACTTGTCAGTGCCGCAAGCGGCATTGTAGATTGCGGGGTTTGCTGTCGCAACATGCCGGAAAACGGCAGGCCTGCGTCAAACAGCCCTTAATTTAACACGACACTTTTGAAAGACAATGATGAATTCCTGCGACGCCCTGCTGCACATCAACCGTCCGGCCCGCTATATCGGCGGCGAAGCCGGCAGCATTCATAAAGATCCCGCCACGGTGGATCTCCGCTTTGCCCTGGCCTTTCCCGATACCTACGAAATCGGCATGAGCCACCTCGGTTCGGCGATTCTTTACCGCGTGCTCAACGGGCAACCCTGGATCGGTGCCGAACGCAGCTATTGCCCCTGGCCGGATATGGCCGCTGAAATGCGCGAGCAAGATATCCCCCTGCTGTCTCTGGAATCGCAAACGCCGTTGGCAAAATTCGATGTGATCGGCTTCAGCCTCCAATACGAGCTGTGCTACACCAATGTGCTGACCATGCTCAAACTGGCCGGGATCCCGTTACGCCGTGACCAGCGTAACGACAGCCACCCGCTGATCGTCGTCGGCGGCCCCTGTGCCTACAACCCGGAACCTCTGGCCGACTTTATCGATCTGGCCATTATCGGTGACGGTGAAGAGGCGATCATCGAGTTATGCCAGGCAGTACGTGACAGTCGCCGGGCCGGGGAAAATCGCCGGCAGTGTTTTGACCGTCTCAAACGGATTGACGGTCTTTATCTGCCCCAACTGTTTGATTTTCATTACGATGAAGACGGCCGCATTCAGGAGCGTCAAGCCCTCGATGCGCAGATTCCCAGCATCAAGCGACGCTTTATCACCGATCTCGACACCGCACTCTATCCCGACAAGCCGGTGATTCCGTTTATGCACACCGTGCACGATCGCGTTGCCGTCGAAATTGCCCGCGGCTGCACGCGCGGCTGCCGCTTCTGTCAGGCCGGTTACATCTACCGGCCGGTACGTGAGCGCAATGCCGAAACCATTGCTGAACTGATCGACACCGCCCTGAAAAACAGTGGTTACGACGAAGTCTCGTTATTGTCTTTGTCGAGCGGCGACTACACCGCCATCGAACCGCTGCTCAAACACCTCATGGCCCGTTACGCCGAGGAGCGCGTCGCTGTGTCGCTGCCGAGTCTGCGGGTCGGTTCCTTGACCGAAGAGTTGATTGAAGAGATCCGCAAGGTGCGTAAAACCGGCTTCACGCTGGCACCGGAAGCAGGGACCGACCGACTGCGCGACGTCATCAACAAAGGGATCAAGGCCGACGATCTGCTGGACACCGCCCGCACCATCTACACCCTGGGCTGGCGCCTGATCAAACTCTACTTCATGATGGGTCTGCCCACGGAAACCCGTGACGACCTGGATGCCATCGTCGAACTGGCCCGTCAGGTGAAACGTTGCGCCAAAGGCACCGAAGGCGGCGGCGACGTCAATGTGGCCGTCTCCACCTTTGTCCCCAAAGCCCACACGCCATTCCAGTGGGAAGCACAACTGAGCATTGCCGAAACCGTGGAGCGTCAACAGTATCTGCGCGATGCGCTGCAGCGCAAAAAACTGCGCCTGAAATGGCACGAAGCCGAGTTATCCTATCTCGAAGGGGTGTTCGCCCGTGGCGACCGCCGTCTCGGTGCGGTTTTGGAAAAAGCGGTCGAACTGGGCAGTTGCTTTGACGGTTGGCGCGATCATTTTCAGTTTGCCCGCTGGCAACAGGCCTTCGCCGACTGCGGCATCGACAGCGATTTTTATCTGCGCCAGCGTGACGAAAACGAAATTCTCCCCTGGGATCACATCGACTGCGGCATCGACAAAGGTTTCTTCCTGGCTGAGCGCCGCAACGCCCTGGCCGAGCATTACACCCCGGATTGCCGCACTGGGCCGTGCAGCGGCTGCGGCGTGTGCGACTTTGACCAGCTGCGCATGCGCTATGCCAAAGAACAGCCTCAGTTTCCTGCCGTCGAGGCGAAAAGCTCTCAAGGGGAGGAGCGCTATAAAATCCGCTTGTGCCTGCACAAAACCGATCAGGCCCGTTTTGTCAGCCACCTGGAATTCATGACCGTCCTGCAGCGCGCCTTACGTCGCATAAATGCGCCGGTCCGTTTCTCCCAAGGATTTCACCCCCATCCACGCATTTCATTTCCCGATGCGTTGCCCACCGGGGTGGAAAGCATGAGTGAAGTGGTCGATGTCGAGCTGTTCCAGCTCATCGATACCGAGCAATTCGGTCGCCAACTGGCCACTGAGCTGCCGAACGGTTTTGCCGTGACATCGGTTGAAAATGTTCATTGGCGCATGCCGTCACCGGGCAGCTGCATCGTTGCCAGCGACTACCGCGTCCCCCTTGATGAAACCATTCGCCGGCATGTTTCTGAACAAATTGGTCCATTTATGGACGCCGACCATGTTATCGTACAACGTGACAAGGGTGGTAAAGTGATCGAAGTGGACATCCGTGGTGATGTCGAAGCCCTGCGTTTGGAACAGAACGCCCTGATCATGACCCTGCGCAAAGGCAGCCCGGTCACCATCGCCGCCCACCTGCTCGGTCTCGGCGACCACGACGTGCGCAGCCTGCGCATCTGCAAAACAGCGGTCACCCTTGAGGTTCCCGAGACGTTTGAGGACTGAATGGGCTTAAAAGCACGATGGCCATAAAGCGACTAAGTGCCCCTGTTCAGTCGCGCCGAACGGAGTGAACGGATGACTCAAATCATCGCGCCATCCGCTCTCTATTACTAGGGCCTTAAAAGATCAAAGAATCTGAATTTATTTTTTCCATATAAAAGGAGTCTCCCATGACCAAAAAACTGGTCATCAACACCACCTCGCGCGAAACCCGCGTTGCCTTGCAGGAGAACGGCCACATCGCCGAACTCTATATCGAACGCTGCTGCGAACGCGGTATCGTCGGTAACATCTACAAGGGCAAGGTGATCCGCGTGCTGCCCGGCATGCAGGCCGCCTTCGTCGATATCGGCCTGGAAAAAGCCGGTTTTCTTTACGTCGCCGATGTCATTGATGAGATGGATGCCGTGGTCGATTACGTCGACGGTCGCAGTTCCAGCGCCGATCCCGGCGATGAGAACATCGAGGAAAAGCCGCTGCCGCCCATCGAAGACCTGCTTCAGGAAGGCCAGGAGATCCTCACCCAAATCGCCAAGGAACCCCTTGGCACCAAGGGCGCGCGCATCACCTCGCACATCTCCCTGCCCGGCCGTCATCTGGTTTACATGCCGACCATCGACCACATCGGCATTTCACGACGGATTGAAAACGAGGAAGAAAAGGAACGACTGCGCGCCACCGTCGAAGAGATCCGGCCAGCGGGCAGTGGTTATATCGTTCGTACCGCCGCCGAGGGCAAAAGCGAGGAGGACCTGCGCGCCGACATGCTGTATTTGTCGGAACTGTGGAAAGATATCGATGCCCGCCAGAAAGAGGCGGAAGCCCCGTGTCTGATCCACTCCGACCTCGACGTGACCAGCAAGGTATTGCGTGACATCCTCACCGAGGACATCCGCCACATCGTCGTCGACTCGCAGAGCGAATACGATAAAATCGTCCAATTTCTAGGTACTTACATGCCGAAACAGCAGTACACCATCGAGCTGCACGACAAAAACGAGCCGCTGTTCGATGCTTACGGTCTCGAAGTGGAGATTGCCCGGGCCTTGGGCCGCAAGGTGTGGCTGAAAAGCGGTGGCTATATTATTATCGAGCAGACCGAGGCGCTGACTGCCGTCGATGTCAACACCGGTCGCTTTGTCGGCAAACGCAATCTCGAAGACACCATTCTCAAGACCAACCTTGAAGCGGTGCGCGAGATTGCCTACCAGCTGCGCCTGCGCAATATCGGTGGACTGATCATCATCGATTTCATCGACATGGAAAAGGAAGCCCACCGCGAACAGGTGCACAGTGCCCTGGAAGAAGCGCTGAAAAGCGACAAAAGCAAAACCAACATCCTCAAGATCTCCGAACTCGGTCTGGTTGAGATGACCCGTAAACGGGTGCGTGAAAGCATCGGTCGCACGCTGTGCGAACCCTGTCCCTATTGCGAGGGAACCGGCTATATCAAGAGCCGCACCACCATGGTCTTTGAGATTTTCCGCAAGCTGAAACGGGAAATGAACGACCTGCCCGGCTACCGCGTCAACCTGCAGGTACATCCCGATGTCGCCGCCCTGCTCTACGATGAGGAAAGCGGTGTCATTGACGAACTGGAACAGCATTACCAGAAACAGATCACCATTATAGCCCGGCCCAATTTTCACATTGAACAGTTCGAGATCGGCGCCGGTTAATCGGGTGAGCCATGGCCAAACAGGATGACGACAATCTGACCACCTCCACCGAGGCGATTCTCGAGAGCATCAGCGACGGTGTGTTCACCGTCGATAATGACTGGCGCATCACCTCGTTTAACCGGGCCGCTGAGGAGATCACCGGCACGCCGCGCGATCAGGCCATCGGCCAGCTGTGCTCCGAGGTCTTCCGTTCGAGCATGTGCGAAAATCACTGCGCCCTGCGCCAGACCCTGGCCGACGGCAAACCGATCATCAACCGCACCGGCTACATGATTAACGCCACCGGCCGACGGATTCCCATCAGCATCTCCACGGCCGTGCTGCGTGACAGTCGTGGTCGCATCATCGGTGGGGCGGAAACCTTCCGTGACCTCAGTGAGGTGGAAGCCCTGCGCAAACAACTCAGTGGCCAGCGCCAGCTCGGCGACCTGGTCAGCCACAGCCCGGTCATGCACGACATTTTTCAGTTGATCACCGCCGTGGCCGCCAGCAGCAGCACCGTTTTGATCCAGGGTGAAACCGGCACCGGCAAAGAGCTGGTCGCCCGCGCCATCCACAGCATCAGCGACCGCGCCGCTCAACCGTTTATCGCCGTCAATTGCGGCGCCTTGCCCGACACCCTGCTTGAATCTGAACTGTTCGGCCATAAAAAAGGCGCGTTTACCGGGGCCGTCGCCGACAAACCGGGGCGCTTTGCCGCCGCCGGCCGCGGCACCCTGTTTCTCGACGAAATCGGTGAGATCAGCCCGGCATTGCAGGTGCGCCTGTTACGCGTGTTGCAGGAACATCAGTTTGAACCTCTCGGTTCCACCCGCAGTGAACCCTGCCATGCCCGCATCCTTGCCGCCACCAACCGCAATCTTGAGCACATGGTCGAAGAGGGTGAATTTCGCCGCGACCTGTTCTATCGCATTCAGGTGGTGCAGATCGATCTGCCCCCCCTGCGCCAGCGCATGGAAGATCTGCCGTTACTGGTCGATCACTTCATCCAACGCTTCAATCAGTTGCAACACAAAAACATCACCTCGGTGACCCCGGCGGCACTCAGTGCTCTGATGGCGCACCACTGGCCGGGCAATGTCCGTGAGCTGGAAAACGTCGTTGAACGGGCCTTTGTGCTGTGTAAAACCAGCGAAATCGACCTGCCCTGCCTGCCGACGGCCCTACAGCAAGGGGCGGCCGACAGCGGTGCCCAGGCCATGCGGGCCAGCCGCCGGCAACACGAGCGTCAGGTGATCCTTGCCGCCCTGAAACGCAACCACTACAACCGTGCGGCCACCGCGCGCGAGCTGAACATCCACAAGGCGACGCTTTATCGTAAGATCAATGCATTGAACATTGCTCTGCCCGATCAGGATGGGCGCCACAGCACAGAGTCGCATTAAAGCGACTGCCCCACAAAGACCGTCGCACATAAGCGTCACATCGCCCCTTTTCCGCACCAGATCCACACCAAAAGAAAACAAAAACAACTCCTTTAAAAGCAGCTAGATAGAAAAAAGAATTCGCATAAAATCCATTATGGCACCCGCTTTGCTTTTATAGACAGCAACACTCTGGAAACCACCCGGGAAGGAGCTGCCTGTGGCTACTGCAGGATTTACTATTTGGAATGACCGCATCGCGCCGGTATTTGATGTGGCCAGTCAGCTGGTCGTTGTCGATGAACACTCGGACCAGCCCTGGCGACAATTGACCCTTCCCGAAGGCTCCGCCTTGGACAAATTGTGGTTTCTCAAGCAGCAACAGGTCACCACGCTGGTCTGTGGCGCCATGACCTGCAGCAGCTACTACGCGGCGGAAGGTTACGGTATCACCGTGTACCGTTTCATCGCCGGACCCTGCCATGCCGTCATCAACGGCTGGCTTAACCACGTGCCGCTGGAACAACACTTCCCCATGCCGGGTTGTGGTGGTGCCGGACGGCAGCGACGAGGGCGCCGCAACAGACAGACAATGCTACGCCCCCTGAAATAACCCACAAAGGAGTCGATCATGCCCAATCTGAACGGAACAGGACCTTTAGGAGATGGCCCCATGACAGGCCGCGGTGCCGGTCGTTGCGGTCGCGGACAGCGTAACGGTGCTTCCGGCCGCGGTATGGGCCGTCAAGGAATGATGCGTCAAGGCGTTCGCCGTCTCGACGACACCAGTGACACTGCCCTGCGCCAACAAATGGAGCAGATGCAACAACAGCTCAACAGCATGAGCAAGGCTTTGGAAGAACTCGGTCGTCAACGCAACTGATCTTTCCACACCAGGAGTCTGTCGAACGCGCCGGCCCGTCACAAAAGATCGGCCGGTCGACAGACTCCCCGCAACTCAAGGCATCATGGCGGCTTTTTGCCGCGTGATGAGCAGATGAACCATGAAAATAGCTTTCAGTACTCAAGGAACAGACCTCAATGCGTTGGTGGATACCCGTTTCGGCCGCAGCGAACGTTTTCTGATTGTCGATACCGAGCAGGAATCCATCGAAGTCATTGAGAACACCCAGAATCGTCAGTCCGCCCAAGGCGCCGGGATTCAAAGCGCCACGCGCCTGATCCAGAACAATGTCAATGCCGTGGTCACCGGACAATGCGGCCCCAAAGCCTTTGCCCTGTTGAATCGCTCAAACATTACCGTGTACCCAACGCCATCCATCACCATCAGTGAGGCACTTGAAGCGTTAAAGAATGGTCAACTGGCGCCGACCAAAGATGCCACGGTAGAGGGCCATTGGGGTGAAGTATGAAGCTTGCTATCGCCTCCGGCAAAGGGGGAACCGGCAAAACCACGCTGTCCGTCGCTCTGGCCCAAGTTGCCGACAGACCGGTGCAGCTACTCGATTGTGATGTCGAGGAACCCAACAGCCACCTGTTCTTTGAGCACGCCGCGACGGATTGTGAAATCGTCACAGTCCCGGTGCCGCGCATTGATGAACAACGCTGCCGGCACTGTGGTGAATGCGGCGATTTCTGTGCGTTTAACGCCCTGGCCTGCCTGCCGACGGAAACCGTTCTGTTTGAAGGGCTGTGCCACAGTTGCGGCGGCTGTCGTCTGGTCTGCCCCCACGATGCCATCAGCGAACAGCAGCAACGCATCGGTGTGATTCGCAAGGCCCGTCACGGCAAAATAGACTTACTCAGCGGCGTGCTCGATGTCGGCCTGGCCATGTCTCCGCCACTGATTCGTGCCCTGAAGCGCCATCAGGACGAAGAAAAACTGATTTTACTCGACTGTCCACCCGGCACTTCGTGCCCTTTGTCGACCACCATTCAGGATGCGGACATCGTCCTTCTGGTCACCGAGCCAACCCCGTTTGGCCTGCATGATCTGGAAATTGCCGTGGAAACAGTGCGTCAACTCAAACGACCCGTTGCCGTGATCATCAACCGCAGTGATCTTGGCGACAACAGCATTATCAACTATTGTCGTCGGGAAAGAATCCCCGTGCTGCTCCAGTTGCCGTATGAGAAACGGGTAGCCGTCGCCTATTCGCGTGGCGAAGGTCTGCTTGATGCCCTGCCCGGTCTGGAGGCACAACTGGAAACCGTGCTGAACCAGGCCGAGAAACTGTATCGGGAGAGTCTGTCATGAAAGAACTGACCATCATCAGTGGCAAAGGGGGCACGGGAAAAACCAGCCTGACCGCATCTCTGGCCGATCTGGCCGACACCGACTGCGTTATTGCCGACTGCGACGTCGATGCGGCCAATCTTCATCTGTTGTTGTCACCACACGTGGAACAGCGACATGAATTTATCAGCGGTACCATTGCTGTGATTGACGAACAGGGCTGCACCCAATGCGGCGAATGCCAACGGCTGTGCCGGTTCGGCGGCATCAGTGCCGTGCCGCCCTACACCGTTCAGCCCTCGGGCTGCGAAGGGTGCGGTGTGTGTGCCCGCTTTTGCCCGCAACACATCATTACCATGGAACCACGTCGCTGCGGTGAATGGTATCAGTCCCAGACCGAACAGGGGGCGATGATTCATGCCCGCCTCGACGTCGGTGCCGAGAACTCCGGCAAACTGGTCAGCCTGGTCCGCGAACAGGCACGCCAATGGGCCAAAGACCACAACGCACCGCTACTGTTGGTGGACGGTCCCCCGGGCATCGGCTGTCCGGTCATCGCCTCCATCACCGGCGCCGACCATGTGTTGATTATCACGGAACCGACCCTGTCGGGATTGCACGACATGGAACGGATTATCGACCTGCTGGAACATTTTTCCATCCCCGGCAGTCTGTGTATCAACCGCTGGGACATCAATCCCGACATGACCCGGCAGATTCGTGACAGTGCGGCCCGGCGACATGTCGACTGTCTCGGTCTGATCCCGTTTGACCGCCAGATGGTCAATGCCCAGCTCAAAGCCCAACCCGTGGTTCGCCAGCAGGACAGCATTGCCGCCATGGCCATTCGCGATTTATGGAATAACCTCAACGACCTTGTGGTCGTGTCTGAAACCTCAAACCCTCTACCGAAAAATCAGGAGTCCCTTGTATGAAAGTCGCTATCCCTACTGCCGAAGGCAAACTCACCCCCCACTTCGGCCACTGTGAACAATTTGCCATTGTCAATGTCGATGAAAACTCGGCCATCGGTACGCCGGAATTCGTCACCCCTCCGCCTCACGAACCGGGCGTACTGCCGCAATGGCTGGCGGAGAAAGAAGTCACTTTGATCATCGCCGGCGGCATGGGCCAACGTGCCAAACAACTGTTTGATAACCACGGCATTCAGGTCATCACCGGAGCCCCCTCTGAGCTGCCCCAGGTCCTGGTCGAACAACACCTCAACGGCAGCCTGACCACCGGGATCAATCTCTGTGACCATTGATCTGGCCACGGCCACCGGTGAGGGGCACGGGCATCAACACTGTATTATGTGCGGCGAACACAACCCGCTGTCGCTGAAGCTTGTCTTCAGCGACGACGGACAGGGAGGTGTTCACACCATGTTTCGCGGTTCGCCGTGGCTGCAGGGCTACCAGAGTCTGCTCCACGGCGGCATCATCTGTTCGCTGCTCGACAGCGCCATGACCCACTGCCTGTTCGCCCATCGCATCAAGGCGGTGACCGGCGAATTGAAGATCCGTTTTCTTCAGCCGGTACCCGCCGAAGCCGCCTTGCAGTTGTCGGCACGCATCACCCACAGCCTGCCGCCCGTATATCGGGTGGAGGCGCAACTCCATCAGGACGACTGCCTGATGGCACGCGCCGATGCGAAATTTATGCAATTTGACGCCCTGCCAACCGAGACGGCCGGCCAGGCCGGTTAAGGAAAAAAATCTCCTTGACAGCGCCCCGGACGAACGGTACAGTGCGCCGTTACTGAAGCATAAAACACAGAGAAACGAGGTGAAGTACATGTATGCGGTGATCAAGACCGGAGGAAAACAATACAAAGTATCCGAAGGTGACACAGTTAAAATTGAAAAAATCGCCGGTTCCGTGGGTGAAACCATCGAACTGAGCGAGGTCCTCATGGTCGGCGGAGAAGAGGTAAAAATCGGAGCACCTCTATTGCCAGGCGCAAAGGTCACAGCTCGCATTGTCGAGCAGGGCAAGGACAAAAAAGTTCTCGTCTTCAAATCCAAGCGTCGCAAGGGCTTTCGCAAGACCTATGGACACCGTCAACCCATCACTCGTCTGATGATTACAGGCATTGAGGCTTAAGGAGGCTACTCATGGCTCACAAAAAAGCGGGCGGCAGTTCCAAGAACGGTCGCGACAGTGTTGGTAAGCGCCTTGGCGTCAAGCGATTCGGTGGTCAGGAAGTGACGGCCGGTTCTATCCTGGTACGTCAGCGTGGCACCACGTTCCACCCAGGTAACAATGTTGGTTGCGGCAAGGATTACACCCTGTTCGCCCTGATCGACGGCGTTGTCAAGTTTGAACGCAAAGACAAAAAGCGTCAGAAAATTTCTGTTTACGCCAATTAGTCGCGCGAGCAACACACAACTAAAGACCCGGAGTTCAGCGTTGAGAACTTCGGGTTTTTTTATGGTAGATTGGTACGCTGTAACCGACAGAGTTTTTGCCAGAGCCGCCCCGGACTTAACAGAGCGGACTCGAAACAACGGTTGGCCATAAAAATCATGCGACGTTCGCCGACAACGGCGGTCGCCAGAAAGACAGTACCCGATCATGCGTTTCGTTGATCAAGTCAAAATCCACGTCAAATCCGGCGACGGCGGCCGTGGCTGCATGTCGTTTCGACGTGAAAAATTTATCCCCCGTGGCGGCCCCGATGGCGGTGACGGCGGCAACGGTGGCGACGTCTATCTGCACACCGACTCCAGCCTGACCACCCTGCTCG
Organism: uncultured Desulfuromonas sp.; assembly: GCF_963676955.1. Lineage (NCBI taxonomy): Bacteria > Pseudomonadati > Thermodesulfobacteriota > Desulfuromonadia > Desulfuromonadales > Desulfuromonadaceae > Desulfuromonas > uncultured Desulfuromonas sp. The sequence goes on from NZ_OY781461.1 coordinate 332,043, forward strand.
ACTTCCGCTACAACGCCCACTATAAAGCGACGAACGGCATGCACGGCATGGGCAAAAACATGCACGGCAAAAATGGTGACGACCTGACCATCCACGTGCCCCCCGGCACGCTGGTGTACGATGCCGACACCGACGAACTGCTGGCCGACATGGTCCAGCCCGGGCAGACAGCCAAGCTGCTCAGTGGCGGCCAGGGCGGACGCGGCAATGCACGCTTCGCCACCAGCACCAATCGGGCACCGCGTCACT